>CAZHNS010000001.1:0-72501 GCA_964534175.1 uncultured bacterium
CATGCGAAACCGAGGCTTCTTGAAGTTTACCGCCAGACACCCAAGCCCTGTCTCGTTGTTGCTTTCGGCTCCTGCGGATGTTCTTCAGGTATATTCAGAGACAGTTACTCGATTGTGGGGCCAGTAGATAAGGTTTTGAAGAAAGAGGATCCTAATGCTTTAATAGTTTATGTTCCTGGATGTCCTCCTAAGCCTGAAGCAATGATAGAAGCAATAGTTATGGGATTGGGGGTTGTTTGATGAGTAAAGAAGTTATGAAAAATTTGAGAGGAAATTTAAAAGGTAAGATAATAGATATCGCAGAGGTAAGAGACAACAGGATATACGTAAGAGTGGATCCTAAGAAGATTCTTGATGTGATCGAATATTTGTTTTTCAAATACAAATGTAAACTCTGTACAGCTAGCGGTATGGAAATGCGAGAGGGGATAGAAATAATTTACCATTTAGCACGAGAAGATAAGAATACATTAATAAATGTGAAGACGCTTATCCCTTTTCCAAATTTAGAAATAGATTCTGTAGGCAAAAAAATACCTGCCTTTAGATGGATAGAAAGAGAAATGAGTGAAATGCTTGGGGTTACTTTTGTGGGACATCCGGATATGAGAAGGCTTATTCTTGCCGATTCTTTTCCAAAAGGAAAATATCCTTTGAGAAAAGATTTTAAACATTCCGATGTAACTGACGAAGATTATGATTATGAGAGGTCAGGCTTATGAAGCAGACAATAATTCCTCTTGGTCCTTATCATCCGCTTCTTGAAGAACCAGAGCACTTTAAGCTCTATGTAGAAGGTGAAAAAGTGGTGGATCTTGATGTGGAGATAGGTTACAATCATAGAGGTATAGAGAAATTGTCCGAAGGAAAAACATGGGACCAAGTCCCTTATCTTGTTGAGAGAATTTGCGGAATTTGTTCTACCTCACATCCGATGGCTTATTGTTTGGCCGTTGAAGACCTACTTGGATGTGAAATTCCAAAGAGAGCACAGTTGATTAGAGTTGTGGTTTGTGAACTGGAAAGGATACATTCTCATCTTCTGTGGGTCGGTCTTGCGGGACATTTTATCGGGTATAATACGGTATGGATGTGGGCATGGAAATACAGGGAGACGATTTTAGAGATATGTGAAAAACTAACAGGTAATAGAAATCACTATGCTATGTTTAAACCCGGTGGAGTCAGAAGAGATTTTAATAAAGAGCAAATAGATTATGCATTAGAGCGTATTGTTGATGTAGAAAAGCCCACCAAGATGCTTACTGATGCGGTTCTTGATGATCCCGTAATACACAAGAGACTTAAAGGAATAGGAGTATTGACAAAGAAAGACGCTGTCCTTTATTCTGCGCTTGGACCTACATCTCGTGGTTCCGGAGTGCCCTGGGATGTTCGTAATGATGAACCTCTTGATGGGTTTAAAGACCTAAAGTGGAATGTTATTATTCAAAAGAATGGGGATGTGTTCAGTAAGGGTGTAGTTCGTCTTCTTGAATGTTTTGAATCTGTTTCTTTGATAAAGCAAGCTCTTTTAAAGCTGCCCAAAGGCGGAGCTATTGATGCTGATATTAGGGAAGTTCCGCCCGGAGAGGGATGCGGACGCTATGAAGCTCCGAGAGGAGAGGTTTTCCATTATGTGAGAAGTGACGGCTCCAATATGCCTTATCGTCATAAAGTCAGGGCTCCGACTTTTAATAATCTCCCGACTTTTAAAGCTTCGTGTAAGGGGGAAACGATTGCCGATGTTGCTTTGATTACGGCATCTATCGATCCCTGCTACTGTTGTACAGAGAGAGTCGCTGTTGTCGATAAGAACAATAATGAAAAGATACTTAGAGAAAAAGACTTGTTGAAGTTAAGCGTGGATAAGACGAAGAAGATTATGAAGAAACTGGGTAAAACACCACCTCTTTATAATATGGAGATATGATGTTTAATAATATATTGTTATATCCTATTATAATACCTTTTCTTGCCGGGATTTTTACCCTTATTGTTCCCAGATTGAAAAAGTTTAAACAATTGATGATAATTGGTGTGACTGGGTATCTTCTTATTCTTTCTTATCGTTTATTTGATTTAAATGGTATGATAGAGAATCTATTATCAGTTAATTTTTTGAATTACCGTGCGGATTTTGTGCTTCAGCTTAGTCAAATTAGTGGTTTCATGCTTCTATTTACTTATCTGTTCGGTTTTTTAATTTCTATATATCTTTTCAGTTCCCGTAGCGAAGTTAAAACAGGAGATAATCAATTCTTAACCTATTTTCTCTGGACGCTTGCAGGCGCTTCAGGTGTTTTCCTTTCCACAAATTTATTATTCGTGCTTATTTTCTGGGAAATGGTCACAGCTGTTTTCTTTCTTTATATCAATTTAGGCAAGGGTAAGGGTATTTCCGAGGCAGCTCGTAAGACCTATATTATACTTGGTTTTGCAGATGCTTTGTTCTTATTCGGAGTTGCCTATATATGGGTTACTGTAGGTGTCCTTAATATTGATTTGATTTCTATTTCTACTGCCGGGGGCATTCTTCCGAGAATTGTTTTTTTCTCCTTTGTCGTGGCAGCCATTGCAAAAGCCGGAGCAATACCTTTTCACACATGGATTCCTGCTATTGCAGAAGAGTCTCCTGCATCATTGATGGCTTTCTTGCCGGCATCTCTTGATAAATTGTTGGGTATTTACCTGTTAGCCATAACAATGTTAAAGTTATTTAATGTAGAACCGATTTTAAGTTTTGTTGTTATGTTAATAGGAGCTCTTACTATCATCATAGCTGTACTTATGGCTCTAATACAGCACAATCTTAAGAAATTGCTTTCCTATCACGCAGTCAGTCAGGTTGGTTATATGGTTCTTGGTATTGGGACGGGAAATCCAATTGGTGTTTTGGGTGGATTATTCCATATGTTGAATCATGCAATTTATAAGAGCGGTCTTTTTCTCTGTGCCGGTGCTATTGAAAAAGAAGCAGGAACAACCGAACTGGAAAAGTTGGGAGGCTTGTACCGGAAAATGCCGTTTTTGATGATTTCCAATATAATACTTGCTATGGCAATTTCTGGTGTTCCTCCTTTAAATGGGTTTACTTCTAAGTGGATGGTTTATCAGGGCGTTTTGCAAGTAAGACAGCCAGTATTTCTAATTTTAGCGATTTTTGGAAGTGCTTTGACTCTTGCTTCTTTCCTTAAAGTTATTTATTCGGTTTACTTCGGAGGTGCCTCGGACATTTTTAATAAGGTGCGGAAACCTTCCTTGTTTATGTCAGCTCCTATTGCGGTTTTAGCTATTCTTTGTTTGTTTTTTGGTATTTTCCCGGCTTTTCCTGTGACTGGTTTTCTTCTTCCTATGGAATTTGGCATATTTAAGAATCTGCCAATAGTGGAGGTTTTCTCCGATCTTAGCTTTGTTAATACAATTTGGAATCCTTATCAGGCTACAGTGGCTTTGTTAATAGGTCTTTTGATTGGAATTGTGCTGTATTTCATAGGTAAGGTGTTTGATTACAGGGAACAGCCGATCTTCACCTGCGGTGAGAGGTTTGATACTGAGATGAGAAGATTCCCGGGAACAGGTCTCTATCTTACCATACTTGAGCTTCCGTTTATTGGTACATATCTTAAAGATAGAGATAAGGGTGCTTATGATATTTATAATATTGTTAAAATTTCTGGTTGGAAAGTAATAGTTGAAAAGCTGAAAAATCTACATGACGGTATTCTATCTACTTATTTATCCTGGTGTATTGTTGGATTAATGATAATCATGTTTGTTCTTATGAACAGGTAGGTGATGGTATGAATGTAGTATTGTTGTTGCACTCACTTCTCGTGTTTATGATAATAGGGGCTTTTGTAACTGTAGAGATAAAAAATATGCTTTCAGCTGTGATATCGATCGGAGCGGTCGGATTTGCTCTATCGATGATTTTTCTCTTCCTTGGTGCGCCCGATATAGCTATTACTCAGGTAATAGTAGAAATTTTGTCTTTGATTCTTTTAATTAGGGCGACTGTTAATGTAGACAATGTTGCAATCGAAGAGAAGGGTGAATCCGTTTTTCATAACAGGACAGCTTTAATTTTTGTAGGAATAATACTTGTTTTTGCCTGGTTTGCATTTGAGTCGCTTCCTCCTTTTGGAGAACCTCTGATGAGAGTATCAAAATTTTATCTGAATAATGGTCTCGAAAAGGTAGGGGCAGCTAATTTTGTCACTTCTGTTATTCTGGATTTTAGAGCATATGATACTTTTGGTGAAGCAATGGTACTGTTTGTTTCTATAAGCGGTGCTTTTGCTATCTTGCGGAGATGGAAACGCGAACAGCATAAAGATTTCTTAAGGATAGACAGGGAACATTAATATGCGGAAACAGAAACAATCAGGAATGACTTTTATTGTAAAGACGATAACCAGTTTAATAATCGGTTTCATGCTAGTGTTCGGTGCATATGTGGTTTTGTATGGTCACATAACTCCCGGTGGGGGTTTCCCGGGTGGAGTAATGATTGCGCTTGCGTACATCTTAATAACTTTAGCTTATGGCAGAAAGGTTGTGGAAAGCATGATTTCGGGAGTTGCAGGTTCAATCGGTGATGATATAGGTGCTCTTGCAGTTCTGATATTAGGTCTTATCGGATTATGGCTCGGGGGGACATTTCTGTTTAATTTCCTACCTAAAGGTACACCTTTCAATCTCTTTTCCGCGGGATATATTATCATCTACAATCTTGCGATAATGTTGAAAGTAGGTATGAGTTTATATATTATTTTCCTTGCGCTTGCTATACTCCAAAGGGTTGTGACAACCAGGAATGAAACGAAGGAGGTGGGGGAATGACTCTCTACTTTCTAAATTTTGTGCTTCTTATTATAGGTTTATACGCACTTGTAGTTAAAAGGCATATTGTGAAAAAGATTCTGGGAGTTGCCATAATGGAGTATGCCGTTAACCTGTTTTTGATACTTATTGGTTTTAGGAAATCCGGTATCGCTCCTATTATTACCAAAGATATGGATATAAAGACTTTTATTAGTACTGCAGTCGATCCTCTTCCACAAGCACTTGTTCTTACATCTATTGTGATTGGACTCGGAACTCTTGCTCTTATGGTGGCAATGGCTATTAGACTATATGAAAGATATGGGACCTTTGATATGGATGAAATAAACAGGCTCAGAGGTTGAAAATGGGTACTTTATTACCATTATTTACAACAATTCCTATATTCAGCGCAATTCTTATGCTGATTATTGGTAAGTTTGATAAAAAGAATTTTCCCAGAATTTGGTCGATTCTTACTTCTCTTTCTTTGCTTTTTATCCTCTATCTTATCTGGGATAAAGGAACTCTGATACATGAAATGGGAGGATGGAAACCACCCTTTGGTGTAGTGCTTGTTAAGGATAATCTTTCGCAAATGATGCTGCTAATAGTCAACGTTGTCGCATTTCTGACTATAATTTATTCGTATGTTTATATGAAAAAATTTGAGGATTACTTGAGATTTTTCACGCTTTTCTTATTTATGCTCGCAGGTATGAATGGAGTTGTGCTTACAGGTGATTTATTTAATCTCTTTGTGTTCCTTGAGATTGCTTCTATTGCATCGTACGCTCTGGTTGGATATGGGGTAGATGCTGAAGAGCTGGAGGCCTCATTTAAATATTTAATACTTGGAGCGCTTGCTTCAGTATTTATTTTATTTGGTATTGGAATGATTTATTCTATTACCGGTTCTGTTAATATGGCTGATGTTGCGGAATTTATTTTGGATAATAATTTAGTAAAAAATAATGCTCTTTTGATGGCAACGGGTTTGTTCATAGTAGGTTTTGGACTCAAGGCGGGACTTGTTCCCTTCCATGCCTGGCTTCCCGATGCGCATTCCTCAGCACCTGCTCCTATTTCTGTTATGCTTTCCGGTGTTTTGATAAAAGTTCTTGGAATTTATTCTTTAATAAGAGTTTTCTATAGTGTTATAGGAATTACGCCGGTTGTTTCCAATATATTTATAACAATGGGTGTTATTTCGATGCTGGTGGGCGCTTTTATGGGTTTTGGGCAGGATGATATGAAGAGAATGTTTGCTTTTTCTTCTATAAGTCAAATGGGTTATATTGCTGTTGGAATAGGTATTGGTTCACCTCTGGCTCTTGTTGGTGCTCTATTCCATCTTCTTAATCATGCTGGGTTCAAGTCTTTACTTTTCCTTTCCTCCGGAGTAATTGAGACTTCCACAGGAACAAGAAATTTATCTGAATTAGGTGGTTTAAGGAAAAGTATGCCGGTTACTTCGGCAACATCGGTAATTGGATCTCTTTCGATTGCGGGAGTGCCTCCGTTTAATGGATTCTGGAGTAAGTTGATTATAATTCTTGCGGCTTTTTCAGCGGGGTACTTCTGGCTCGGTGCAGTACTCGTTTTGACTGCTTTCTTGACTTTGGCTTACTATTTACGATTTCAGAAAAGTGTTATTTTTGGAGAGCCTACTTCAATTATGAAAAACGTTAGAGAAGCTCCGTTTATGATGATTATGCCAATGGTTATTTTTGCTGTTTTCTGTCTTCTTGCCGGAGTTTTTAATGGTTGGGTTGTAAATAATCTTATTATGCCGGCTCAAAGCGTAATACTTGATCAATTAGGTTATATTTCGTCTGTGATGGGGATATAGGAGATTTTATGAGGAAGAGATTAGCTCAATTTATTATATACTTTGTAATGTGGATTCTTCTAACATGGTCTTGGAAGACCCAGAGTCTTAAACAAGATCTTATGGCTGGAGTTGTTGTAGCTTTAATAGTAACGATTTTAACACGAAAGCTTTTTCCTGAGGATATTGTTAGATTGTTGAATCCGCGTCGTTTTTTCTTTGCCATTATTTATATGCCTTATTTGGTTTATTATATTCTTCTTGCCAATCTGGATGTAGCGTACAGGGTTTTAAATCCCTATTTACCGATTAAACCGGGAATTGTTAAGGTTAAAACTTCCTTAAAAAATGATTTTGCTAAAACTATTCTTGCCAACTCGATTACACTAACTCCGGGAACTCTTACGGTTGAAGTTGATGGTGACTATTTTTATGTCCACTGGATAAATATTTCAACCGATAATCCCGAAGTCCAGAAAGAATTAATTTTAGGTAGATTTGAGAGAATGCTCAGGAGGATATTCGAATAATGTTTACATTTTTATTCTTCTCTTTAATTATAGCGGCTTTTATGTGCTTATACAGGGTTATGGTTGGCCCGACACCGCCTGATAGGATGGTAGCTATAGATATACTTGGTATTATTGTGGTTGGAATGTGTGCTCTTTTCGCTGCTCAAAAAGGTAGGGATTTTTATCTCTATATAGCTATTTCCTGGTCTATACTTTCTTTTGTTGGTACTCTTGCACTTGTTAAGTTCTTAGAAGGGAGGGGGTTTGATGAGTAATAATTTTGCTATAGCTTTTGTTATTATAGGAGTGACTTTTGATTTGTTGGGCTGCCTTGGTTTAATTAGGCTTCCGGATATATATAATAGATTGCAAGCTGCAACCAAATCTGTTACTCTTGGTACGTGTGCTATACTCTTTGGAGTGGCGCTGGAGTTTGGAATTATTAGTTCCGGTGGGATAAAGGCTTTAATTTGTATTTTATTCGTAATGTTTACTTCTCCGACAGCAGCTCATGCGCTGGCAAGAGGTTCTCATATAAGTGGATTTAAGTTGTGGGAAGGAAGTAAAGTGGACAAATTGAAAGAAGCTAAGGAGAAGTAATAACGATGAAAAAACCTAAGATAAGAGAACTCGGTGAAGCAATAAAGGCTTTAGTTAAAGGCCCTTATACTACAAAGTTTCCTTTTGAAGCTCCTAATATTATTCCGGAGTTTCGTGGTTTTCCTGAATATCAGGATGATGGTTGTGTGAGATGTGGGGCATGTGCCGAGGTTTGTCCGGCGAGAGCTATTGAAGTGGAAGAATACGAAAAAGACGGGAAAAAATTCAGAGTGATGCGCTTCCGTTATGATATATGTCTCCTCTGCGGTCAATGCGGAGCTCTCTGTACTACAAGTGAAGGTATAGAATATACAAATAAATATGCAAAAAATACCCTTGATATAAGTGAAGTAATTCAAGAAGTAGAAGATGAGTTAATTTTGTGTGAAAAGTGTGGCAAGGTTATATCCACAAAACTTCATCTCGAGTGGATTTCTGAACGATTGGGAGAAAAAGCTTATGCCAATCCAACAATTGTTCTTACTAAAAATATTCCTATGGATGTTGCGGATGAGGAGAAAAAGTCAATAGAACCTTGTGAGTTTAACAGAGAGGATTTGTATAAGGTTCTTTGCCCGGACTGCCGAAGAGCCGCCTGGATGAAGGAAAACTTCCAGTAGCAAAATTCTATCTTACACAGAGCCACGGAGAACACAGAGAAAAACAACAAAAAATATATATGGTTGTTTAAAGCCCACTTCCCAAAATTAGGAACAACAAATCACACAAATATCACAAATAATTTTTTAACTTCCTAACCTCCCAACCTTCTAACATCCTAACAATAAATTGACTGCCGATTTACACGGATTGTTTTTTTTCTTGAGCCCTTGAATCCTATTTGATGATTGGTTGTGGGGTGTTGGGTTTTCGGCTGGAAAGGGTTATAACCCAACAAGCCCACAACCAAGCAAACAATGAAGAAAGGAGGAACTGAAAAGCTAGAACATGGTAGCCTTTTTAAGTATCTATAAACCAAAATTTTTCCTGTAACCGCCAAATCCAATTGTGAAGTTTGCTCCTATAATATCATTTTTTCTTGGGGAATTCCATACTCTAATCCACTGAAGCTCACATCCGAAATATAAGATGTTGAAATTTCCAAAATTACCAAGGTTGTATTTATATCCAATTGAAGATGAAATATATGGCATTTCATAAATAACACTCCAATTGTTTCCCCCTCCCGTTATATAAAAATAGGAGTTTTTACCCGTTTCCAGGATTAAGGATAAATATATAGGAAAGCCAGAACTTGCTAACATATAATCACCTGAAAAACCCGAAAAAAAGGTTTCGCCGCCTTTCGATGATAACTGTATATCCAGATTTTTTAAAATTTCATAGCTAACCCCAAGAGTTAGTGCCTCAGCTAATACATGTATTTCATCCCCTCCACCTGCTTCAAATCCTAAGAAATTAAACTCCAGGCTAAAGGGTCCATCAATATCGTAGTTTTGACCGAAACACGAAATCGCTAAAACTAAGAAGAAAGACAAACAAATTATTTTTTTATAACCACATACTTTCTTAACCATTTTGTACCTCCATTTCAAAGTACTTTATTATACAAAGTAATATAATAATTTTTTTTATTTTGTCAACCCCCTAATTAGTCATGGGTCGAGGGTCATGTGTCGTGAGTCTTGAGCCGAGAGTAATGACAAGTAACCAGGTATGGAAAAATTATTTCTGAAAATGATGAATGGTAAAGGTGAGAGGTTGGGGAAACTAAGAACTAAGGACTAAGAACTAAGAACTGCAAACTGACTTTTTTACAAGTCGTAACTAATCTCGAAAGTATTTCCTTCTCTTTTTGTAGTTACGGGATATCCTGAATTATGAAAAACAGCCAGCATGCGCTGATTATCTGTAAGCATTACAGCTTCAAATCCCTTTATGCCGCGTTTTTTTGCTGTTTCAGTCAGTATATTTAGTAGGTTGGTTCCTATTCCTTTTTCCTGCCAATCGTCTCTTACCAGGAAGGAAACTTCCGCCCGGTTTTTTGATTCTATGTAGTAGTATCTTCCTACTCCGACTATTTCTTCTCCGCCGGTACCCTGAGTAAGACCGACGATTGCCATATCTTTGGTAAGATCTATATTGGTAAATTCCTGTATGAATTCGTGAGGAAATGTTTTGATGTTTTTGAAAAATCTGAATGCAATAGATTTTTCTGAACACGCGTAACACATATCTCTTAGCATTTTTTCGTCGGTTGGTCTAATCGGTCTCAAGAATAATGCTGTCCCGTCACGTAGAATGACACGTCTTTCTAACTCTTTTGGATACTTAATTGTTTTTGGAGGCAATTCTTTTTGATCGGGATATATGTAGTGTCTGGCTTTGGCTTCGTTTAAGATTTCATTTCGGTAATCGGGATGAGCGATTTCGGCTAAAGCTAATACTCTTTCACGGATACTCTTACCGAATAAGTACGCGATACCATATTCCGTTACCACATAGTGTACATCTCCTCGAGTGGTGACTACACCTGCGCCTTCTGTTAATTTGGGGACTATTCTTGAAATAGCACCATCTTTCGCAGTCGAAGGTAAGGTTATTATCGCTTTGCCGTTTTTTGCTCTTGCTGCTCCTCTGTTGAAGTCAACCTGTCCTCCTATACCGCTGTAAAAATCGTATCCTAACGAGTCGGAACATACCTGACCGGTCATATCGATTTCTAATGCCACATTTATTGCAACCATGTTGTTGTGCTGACTGATTATAAAAGGGTCATTAACGTACTCAGAAGGTCGAAATTCGAACATTTGATTTTCGTGAATATAGTCATATAACTTTCTAGTACCATAACAGAAACTGGCGGTTATCTTACCT
Source organism: uncultured bacterium (assembly GCA_964534175.1). Classification (GTDB taxonomy): domain Bacteria; phylum Hydrothermota; class UBA3072; order UBA3072; family UBA3072; genus JAFGHJ01. The sequence goes on from CAZHNS010000001.1 coordinate 10,609, forward strand.
CGATTGATGGTTTTTCGTTTCCCGTTAATTATACCTTCCTCGATAAGAGGAATGATTGCATCGTTGAACATTTCGGTGTGAACACCAATATCCTTTTTGTCCTGCAGGTATTTGAGAACTGTCTGCGGAATGTTTCCTATACCAACTTCAATAGTTGCGCCATCTTCTATTAGTGAGGCAACATTTTTGGCAATCGCGTCGACATTTTCATCAGGCTCCGGTATATGATATTCCAATATTTCATGATCGCTTTCTACTATTGCATCTATCATATCGATTGAAATAAATGAATCTCCTAAGGTTCGCGGCATTTTTTCATTAACTTCAGCTATTACCATTAGACTATTTTCTACAGCTGATTTTACTATATCTACTGATATTCCGAGACTCAGATATCCATTCTTGTCCGGAGGACTTGTCTGAATAAGGGCTACATCTATAGGTATTATTCCTCGTTTAAACAAATGAGGAATTTCGGAGAGAAAAATGGGTGTATAATCCCCCCGGCCGCTTATTATCCCCTGTCTTACATTTGGCGCAAGAAAAAAACTGCATGTTCTGAATTTGTCTCTATATTTTTCCTGAATGTAAGGTGCATCACCTTGCGTTAAAAGGTGGTATATCTCTGTATCCTGTATGTTGTTTTTCTCACTTACAAGCTCTTCTACGAGAATTTGGGGCTGTCCGCATCCGGTTCCGATAAAAATCCTAGAACCAGATTTAATCATCTTTATTGCCTGTGTCGGATTTTTTATTTTATCTCTATATAATTCTTTCAAGTTACCCATATTATTTTATTCTTTTGATAAAATTATTCTTGCGTCGACTACGAAAGCTCCGTCTCCGGGATGGCCGACTTTTAAGGGGTTGATGTCAACCTCGTCGATTTCTGGAAAATCTATAACTAATTGTGATAAACGCTGAAGGCTTGTTACGATGGCTTCTATATCAACGGGTTTCTGACCACGTACTCCGGTAAGCAGCTTATAAGTTTTTGTGCTTTCCATTAAATTTTTACACTCATTAGCGGTAATGGGTGAGAGGGTAAAACTGACGTCCTTAAGTACCTCTACAAATATACCGCCAAGACCGAACATAAGCATTGGTCCGAATTGCGGGTCTTTTTTCATTCCTAAAATAACTTCTTTTCCTCTGTTAATCATTTCTTCGACCAAAACCCCTCTGAGATCCGCATCGGGCATTTTATTCTTGATGCGCAGCATCATAAGGTCAAACGCATCTTCTACTTCAGTTGGGCTGCCAAGGCCGATTTTGACACCGCCAATATCGGATTTATGTAGTATGTCAGGGCTTGAGATTTTCATCGCTATCGGATAACGCATTTCATTAGCAAATCTAACTGCTTCCTCGGAGGTGGAGGCAAAGTGTCCTTCCGGTATAGTCATCCCGTATGATTCCATTATTGTTTTGGCATCGAATTCGCCTATTTCGAGAAGGTTTCTCGAGCGGTAGGATTTTATAATCTTAATTACGGGATTTTTATTTACAGCAAAACGTTCTATAATACGAAGGGGTCTGGATTTATATTTATTATATTTCACCATCTCGGACATTGCTTTGGCTGCTCTACTTGGAACCGAATATTGTGGTATATTATTTTCTTGCAGTATTTTTACGCCTTCTTCAACAGTTTCCCCTCCCATAAAACAAGTCATTATGGGTTTTGAATATTTCTTTGAAATCTTTACTATTTCTTCTGCAATTGCGGAATCATTGGTCATTCTTTGGGGTGTTAAGATAGCAATCACACCGTCCACAGATTTACTTTCAAGAACGCAACTAAGGCTATTCCCATATCTCTTTTTGTCCGCGTCACCAAGGACATCAATAGGGTTGTTAACCGATGCTGACGGAGGTAGTAGTTTTGAAAGACTTATTTTGGTTTTCTCGTCGATATTAACTACTTCAAGCCCCGACATTTCAAGGGCATCCGACATCATTATTCCGGGTCCGCCTGCGTTTGTAAAGACGGCTATTCGATTGCCTTTGGGGAGAGGCTGGTATGATAACGCAGTACTTACATCGAATAGGTGTTCTATAGACTGTGCTCTTATCACTCCTAATCTTTGAAATGCGCACTCGTATGCCGCGTCTGAGCCTGCAAGGCTTCCTGTATGAGATGAAGCTGCTTTAGCGCCGGCTTGAGTTCTTCCTGATTTTAAGATAACAAGGGGCTTGATTTTACCAACCCGTTCTGCAATGCGCATAAATTCCTGTCCGCGAGAAATATCTTCAAGGTACGCAGCTATAACTTTTGTCTTTTTATCATTTTTAAGGTATTCGAAAAAGTCTACTTCATCTATAGCTGCTTTATTGCCGATAGATGCAATGAGAGAAAAACCTATTTTGTTTTCCTTTGCCCAGTCCTGAATAGATGTGATAAGGGCTCCGGATTGAGATACCAGAGCTATTCCGCCGGGTTCATTTATTGATAACCCGAATGCCGCGTTTAGTTTGTGCCATGGGTTTATCAATCCAAGGCAATTGGGTCCCATCATGGTAATTTTAGCTAATCTGGCTTGCCCTACGAGTTCTTTCTGCGCTTTTTTACCTTCCTCATTGGTTTCTCCGAATCCTGATGATATAACAATTGCAGCTTTTACATTTTTCTTACCGCAATCTTTCATTACCGAGGGGACAATATTACGATTTACAACAATTACAGCGCAGTCGATGCTATCGGGAACATCTACGAGTGAGGGATAGCATTTAATATTGAGAATGGATTCGCTTTTTGGGTTTATAGGGAAAATTGGACCCTCAAATCCCCCCTCGATAATATTTTTGAGCACAGCGTTTCCAACTTTCTTGGAGTTGCTTGAAGCGCCTACGACCGCGATAGATTCAGGATGTATTAATTCTTTAAAGCTCATATTTCTAAGCCTTTATATAAAATTATCATTTTTATTAATAATAATTTCAAAAAACTTTATGTCAACAATCAAAATAAAAAAAGTTAACCGGGTAGCAATTTTCCACTATTATTTTAATACTTTAATAATTGTGAGTAACCCAAGAAGTATTGTGACATATCCAATTATTAATTTCATTTTTTTTTCTTGAATTTTTTTTACGGTTATTGCCGAAAGAGGTGTGGAAAGTACGGCGCCGACAAAAAGAGGCAATGCAAGTTTCCATTCTATATTGCCTTTTAGTAATAGATACAGGATAAATCCCACAAGACATATAATGCCCTCAGCAAGAGAAGTGCTTCCTACGGAGTTTTTTGCCCCTCTGCCGGTTACAACCTGTCCGCCGGTAACGAGAGGTCCATAACCACCACCCGAAACTCCTTTATTGAAACCGCTAAGAATCGCGATAAGACTAAAGCTTTTCCAATTGAACCTGGAGGGTCGATTAATCTTAAATAATATATACACACCTATAAAGAAAATCATTAGACCTATATAAAGTTTTAAGACTATTTTTGGAACGTTTAAAGAAAAGAACACCGCGGAAACTACGCCAAGAATTCCCAGAACAACAAGAATGTAAGAGACCTTTGCGTCCTCCGAACGCGGAAGATAACCAAGAAAACGTAATCTTCTGGAGGTGATTCGGTCATCTTTTCCGAAATCAAAAGAAACATTGCCGAATTTGTGATGAAATACTGCGGCTAATATTCCGGTTACAAATTCGGAAAAAAGAATCGCAGGAACTACCTGCAAAGGACTAAAACCGAGAAGCAGGAGCAGGGGAGTTAAGGTTGTACCGTAACCCATACCTAAAGTTGAATCCACAAACTCGCAAACAAAAGCAAACAACGCATACAACAAAAACACAAAACCTCCTTCTATTACGTATTAAAAAAATGAAGCATATTATACTATAATCGTACTACGATTATAGTATTAATCTGAGTTTTGTCAAGGGGGAGGGTTGGGTTTTGGGTCTTAGGTATTAGGTTTTAGTTGGAAAACAAAGAACTCTATACTTTGTATGTTTTTGCGTAGCGTAATAATTTTTGGGTTGGGATGGGATTCTAACTTCTTGCTCCTGACTTCTGAATTCTTTTGTAGATTTACAGGTAACCCAGTTTTTCGAGGCGTTGTTTTATGAGTTTTACTTCTTTTGCGGATAGTTCTTCTGTATCTGGTTTTTTTAGGGCAGCAAGATCCCGGAGTATGTAAACGATGAATTCGTTTACACTGCTAAATCCCGTATTTTCTATTATCTTTTTGAGTTTATTGTATAATGGTCGCGGTATTTTTAATGTTACCTTGTCGCTTTTCATAAATGTAATTTAGACTTTAATTTGATTAAGTCAAGCTTTCGGCTGCGCTGATGCTCGCCGGGTCATCAGTCATTAGTCGTGTGTCACGTGTCAAAAACAAAACAGATTGCCGCATTTAATTGGCGGTCGATATAGTAAAGATAAGAGATTTTTTGGCTTTGGACTTTTGACATAAGACTCTGGACCCGATTTTTTTAAGAAAAATTAAAAAAAAGGGGTTGACAAATTCGAAGAAATGCGTATATTACTTTGTATAGAAAAGTACTTTGTAAAGGAGGATATAAAATGGGTAAAAAAGGAGAAATTTTAAAAACTGTAATTGTATTTTTGTTTTTTCTTTTTGGGTGTAGTCATAAGTATGTTGACACTGAAGGGAAATCGCTTGACGAAAAAATTGTCGCTTCATGGGAAGAATTGGATTGTAGAATTATCGAGCAAGATGAGCAGGGTTTTTCTATGAATTCTCAAATAAAGTATATGGCTATTATTAAAGATTCTCTTGGGGTTGAATGGAGTGGTCGGCGAGGAGGTTCTGGAAAAGTAGATATTCTACCTCTTTTGGGCGGTTTGGTCGGATACTTTGGCTGTCTTGGAGGTTGTTATTATGTTAAGTCGCAGGATTATCTTACGGATAAGGTTTTGGAAACAGGGTGTTTTATATCTTCTATTTCCTGTCTTGCCGGGTTTACTATGATAGTTGCGGGAAGTAGACGAAGCAAGGGGGCTGCTAATATTAAGTCTGATTTTAGAAAGGCGGATACTCTCTGTGTGGATAGTGTGTTACTTTCAAGGCAAAAAATAAAAATTTCTGTTGAGAAAACGGGTTTTGAAGAAATATATTGGACTGATAGAGGAGGAAATATAGGATTGAAGTTTGATGAAATAATACCGGAGCCTACGGAGGCTGACTCGGTACTTGAGCTTATAATTCGATATGAAGATTTGGCTGATTCGGTAAAGGTGAGGCGTTTATGAAGATTTTGAACATATTGATTTTATTTGTTGTTCTTTTATCCGGGTGTAGTAATAAGTATGTTGCCGCTAGGGAGGAAGGATTAATTGGTCGAGAATGGAGAGTTTTAGATACCGAGATTCTTGGACAGTATGATGTAGGTCTTGTTTTAAATCTTAATGTTAAAGAATTTGTTGAGGTTAGAGATTCTGTTAAATTGAAGAAGCTTTACGGAAACAGGAGAAGAAAGATTGGTAAATATAAAATTATGGGTGGCTGTGCGATTGTAGGGTGTACTGCTTTGGGAATAGGTTATGCTACATTGGCATATTCATATAATCCTGATATTGAATTTGAGACTCTTGTTGCTTGGCTTGGAGGTATTGGTGGTGTTGGGACTTTATCTTTTATTTCAACTGGGTTGGTAGATCTTTTTAGAGCGGATAGAGAAAAACCATATTATATTAAAAAGAATATAATATGTAAAAATAGTACACCATTAAGGAATGATGGAGTAAAAATAATGTTAAAAAATACGAGCTCCGAGAAAACTTATTATACAGATGAGAATGGTATTATTCAATTGAAGTTTGATGAGTTTATTCCTGAACCTACAGAGGCTGACTCCATACTTAATCTTATAATTCAATACGAAGAATTGGTTGATACTGTAAAGGTGAGGCGTTTATGAAAGCCTTAAAAATAATTATTTTATTTGTTATTGTTTTATCCGGGTGTAGTAGCAAGCACATTCTTCGTACTGAAAGAGAGCCATTGGAGCGAGAGATTCTTGAGTCGTGGGATGAGTTGAAAGGTAAGATTGTTAAGCGTGATAGTTTAGGTTTTTCTTTAAGTTTTCAAGTTAAGAATTTTGATGTTGTAAAAAAACGCCTAAGAGTAAAAGAATTTTATGAGTATGGTTCTGGTGATCCTGAAGAAAAATCAATTCAGGCTCTAAGTGGACTTGTCCTTGGTTGCTCTGGTTGTGTTTTGGGATATAAATGTGGCGAATCTATGGATGAAGAATATGCCAGTATGACTAAATCTCTTTTGTTTCCAACATTCTCAGGGAAGGGATGTATTGCTGCTTGTATTTTTGCGTTGCCTGGTTTTGTTATGATGGGTGATGGAATGAACAAGGGCCGTGAGTACACAAAAGTAATACCTGATTTTGTGAAAATAGATACTGTTTGTGTAGATAGTTTATTCCTTGTAAAGCAGAAAGTAAAATTTTTAGCGGAGAAGGTGGATTTCGAGAAAGCATATTATACCGACGAAGATGGAAATATTGAATTGAGTTTTGATGAAATTATTCCAGAGCCCACAGAAGCTGATTCGATACTTAATATTATAATACAATACGAAGAAATGGTTGATACTCTGGACGTTAGGCTCAGATAGTAGTACATGGTTCGTAGTTCGTTGTTCCTGGTTCGTGGCTGTTCGTTGTTTTTCTGCTACCTAACCTCCTAACTTTCTAACGACCTAACAGTCCGAAAGACTTTGGACTAATTTCATAAACAAATTTCCCGGAAATTACAGTAATTACAAATTTTCTCGTTCGTAGTCTTTTTAAAATTCTCTTTAGGTACAGGTATGTTTTCCGCAACATCTTCACAGAATCCATACATTTCTTCCGTTTCTTTTTGTACTGTGTGAATGAAATTTTCGACCTGGTAGTTTTTGAACTGTAGTTCTTTTTCCCGATAGGTGGGAGAAAGGTATGCTGAAATTGCTATATATTGTTCAGGTTTATTTTTAAAATGATAGGATGCCCAGCAAACATATCCCATTAGTTGTTTATCATGTTTATTTCTGTCTTCTTTTCCCGTTTTCCAATCTATTATGTAAGTCTGTTCATCAAAGGGAAAGAGAAAGTCAACTTTGCAGTATGTTTTCATGCCGTCGAGGCGAAATTCTCCGTAGCCGGGTGGTTCGATAATCCACTTGTTCTTATTCTTAACGGCTTTTTCTTTTATCCATTTGAAACGCTTGCTGTTTAGTAAATTTTCAAGATTTTTCTTTATCGATGAGAACAATTCTTTTTTATTTACTTTTTCGATTTCCTCATAATGTACTTCTGAAAATTTATTTTGCTTACAATATTTTTCCATTTCCTGTTCAGTGTAATCTAAAAAACGCTCCCTGTTTACTTTGCTTTCCGATTTTAGCAGTCTTTCAAGAAGTTTAGCTATAACATCGTGAGTTATTATCCCGATAGCGAGAGGAATCGAGGTTAGGGCTTTTAGTTCTTTAATTTTATACTCTGAATATTCGGAATCGAATTTTGGATAATAAGAGTAAAAGTATTGCCTCTGGCATATTTTAAAAGTTTCATATCTGCTCAGTGACCATCCGAGAACAGGTGTGTATTCAAATTTTTTTATCAATTTAAACCCCTTTTCATTACTGAATTCTAAGATGTAAGTAAGAAATGTCAATCCCTTTGATTCTTATCGACGTAATTAATAAAAAAATGGGAGGTAGGCAAGGGATTTCTTGCAGCTTGACATATATGATTATGTCGGTATTTTTTTTAAATGAATTTAGTCAAGATAAAAAATAAAAGATTTGACTCTGTATGGATACATGCAACAATATATACTTGTTTCTTTTTTTCGGGTTTTGCTTCGCTTGTTTTTGAAATGCTTTGGAGCAGGCAGTTTGTGACAGTTTTTGGCAATAGTTCTTATGCTATCAGTGTAGTACTCTCTGCCTACATGGCAGGAATCGGTCTGGGAGGGATATTTGGCGGACGGCTTGCTGATCGTGCTAAAAACAGGACAGGAATTTTTGCTATAATTTTAACGTTTATTGCGATATGGACAGTTTTTATTCCTTTAATGCTTGATTGGTTGAGAGCGATTGTTCCCACATTAGCATTTTTGACGACTGATTATTTGTTGATAAGCATAATAACGCGGTTTATACTGTCTTTTGCCATCCTTGGAATACCATGTTTTTTAATGGGAATGACTCTACCGCTATTGGTGCGAATGTTAACCGGGTCCAGGGAATATATTGGTTTGAATGTTGGTATGCTTTATGCCCTCAACACTCTCGGCGCCGCCTTCGGTTGTTTTGCGGCTGGGGTTTGGATGATAGATACTCTTGGTCTGGGCAATATGAATCTTGTTGCTGTAGGCGTTTATATTGTATTGGCTATTGTAATTCTGATTCTTTGGAAGCCTATAAATACTTTGTCCAATTTGGCTTTAACTGATAAAGGTAAGACTAAGTCATTCCCGAAGGAGAAAATGGTTTTACGTTCATACTATGAAGTCCCCGGTTGGTTTTTCCTTGTTGTGGCTTTCTTTAACGGTGTGGTGGGTTTGGCCTCTGAAATTTTGTGGATGCGGTATCTCTCATTCCTGGCGAGTATAGCTTATGTTTTTCCTGTTTTATTGTCTATATATTTGTTGGGTATAGGGATAGGTAGTTTGATGTATAGAATGTTTGCCGTTAAAATCAAAAGCCCCATAAAGGTACTTGGTTTAATTGAAATATTGTTGGCTTTTTCGATTCCGGCAACATTCATTGTTAGCGCGTTTGTGTTTACTGCAGTGTCTCCACCCTCATTAGACTTCAGGATTATGGCTTTTATTGTTATGTTTGTGCCGACAATTTTGATGGGAATAGCATTTCCTCTTTTGTGTTCCATATTTGGACGTAGTTTACGGACTCTGGGGCGAAACATAGGAGAACTCTACGCGATAAACACAGCAGGCACTGTAGTCGGTTCGCTTTTGCCGGTTTTCGTACTTATACCAACACTGGGTATTCAGAGAAGTTTTTTATTTATATCCTTAATCTGCGGTGCTATGGGTGTTTTTTTACTTGCCCGAAGCAGGGAGAAAAAACAATGGTTTAAGGTAGGATTAGCAGTTATCTGTACTTTAGTTTTGGCAGTATTTCTTATAGTACCCTCAAATCTTTGTCAGAGGGTATTTATGTCGACGAGTTTTTATCTATCCAAACACACGGATATTCTTTTTTATAGGGAAGGTAGGACCGGTACTTCAATCGTAACGCGTGATAAAATAAATAATTGTAAAACAATCTATATAAATGGAGTGAGCGAGGTTCCTCTTCTCTATACCACTCAGCTTTGCTTTAAGATGATAGGTGATCTGGGTCCTATGCTCCATCCTCATCCTGATGAGGTATTAATGATATGCTTTGGCGGCGGTATAGCCGCAGGAGCTACAACCTGTTTACCCGAGGTTAAATCGCTTACGATAGTGGATATGGAAAAAAGTGTGGTAGAAGCAGCAAAACTACTTAAGGAGGAGAACAACAATTTGTTAGAGAATCCCACCGCGAAAGTGGTGATAGATGACGGTAGAAATTATTTGCTTATGGCTCGCTGTAAGTGGCAAGTGGTAGTATCAGACGCGACTCATCCTAAATCAAGCGATAGCTGGGTGCTTTATACGGAGGAATTTTACCGTCTTGTACGGGAACACTTGACGGACAAAGGGGTTTTCGTCCAATGGATACCAATGCACAATCTAAGTACGGCCGAGTTTAAGATAATAGTGCGGACCTTTCAGTCGGTATTTCCTAATGTTAGCCTGTGGATTGTTCATGGGGTAGAGGAAAGGGCAACTTTTAGTTCATATGCGCTTCTTGTTGCTACACCGTCACGGCTTAAAATAAATCTCGATGACCTAAGAAAACGGCTTGCCGTGGAGAAGGTCCGTAAAGACCTAAGACCATACGGTTTGCATAACCTTTCCGGATTTTTAAGCACGTTTTTGTGCGCCGGGGATAGATTGCAGAGTTGGGTAGGCAAGGGACCTATAAATACGGATAATCTCCCTTATACCCATTATGAAACCCCTTATTCAAGAGGTCCAATGCTCGTCGACGCTGAACTTATAGAGTTAATGGAAGATATTTGGCCATACCTTACTAACACAGGTCCCGACCGAGATACAAAGCAATTGAGGGAAAGACTAAGTCTTTATACTGAAGTTAATCGCCTGGCTTTGTTGGGTCGGTTGAGTGAGGCTTATGTCTTATTGCCAGACGATATACGAATCAGAAGGATGCGTCGAATTTATGAAGAATGGCCCGATTATATACAGGAACTTGTTAATATATACTGGGAGGATCCGCAGGCTTTGATGATGATTGCCGGGAGACCCCCTGGTTCTATTCAATTTGCTGTAAGTATTTACAAACGGGTGTTGGAACTAGATCCAAACGACGTAGAGGCTCTCAATATGCTTGGGATAGAATTTATGAATCAAGGTAATACGCAGATAGCTGAGAAATACTTGAGGAAGGCGATACATCTCGAACCGACTTCTGCTGAAGCACAATACAATCTTTGCCTTTTGTTAGAGATGACCGGACGAGACACCGAAGCCCTTCAACATTTGCGAAAAGCAGTTCTTTATTCCGACAGAGAACAACCTTCCGTAAAGTTAGGGTTGTACTTTGCAAGAAATAAACGTTTCAGTGAAGCAATCCCCTGGTTCCGCCGCGCCATTGCAATTAATCCAACGTCTATACAGGGCAGAATTTATTTGGCTGTTGCTCTGTTAAGTACGGATAATACACAGGAAGCTTTACAACATGTAAATTATGTGTTGGAGATGTATCCGGATAACCCAATTGCCCTTGAGATATTAGCAAAAATGGGAAAACAAAGAGAAACTGTTGGCGAAGATTCAATTGACACAATTAAACCCTAAATTTTCTCTGTGGTTCAGTTCGAGGTTGTGTAGGTGTTTTTGGATTGACAAAAGTATATTTTTTATTATAATCACAATTATGAAAAAGGCAGAACGTTATAAAGTATTAAATTTACATTTAAAGAGTGGATATAATATAATTAACTTTGCTAATAATAAACACTCACTTTCTATGCCCATAGTAAGGAGAGTACCGAACCCCATAAATTGAGTCCCCCATGTTAAAAACCCCTGTTAGTTTAATTTACTTTATTGAGTGTGGGTTTTTTAATTGTTAATTATAGTTTATGATTATGTTAAACAAAGGAAAATAGGAGGGTAATATGTTCAAAAAATCCTTATTAGTATTGTTGTGTGTCCTTGTTCTTTCGGGTGTTTGTTTCGCTCAGGAAGAGCCAGCCGAGGAGCCGATGGAAGATACAACCGCAATGGCAGCGGAAGAGCCGGAATTAGTATTAGAAGATATCGCGATTTGCGCTGCTGTTGAAAATAAGCAGCCGGTAGATGCAGGTACTGTGTTTACTGATGATCTGGACAAGATATACTGTTTTACCAGAATTGGTGGAGCCCAAGATACTACTTCTGTTAATCATGTTTGGTATTTTGGCGATAAAGAGATTGTAAAAGTCAATCTGGCGGTGAGGTCAGTATCCTGGCGTACATGGAGTTCTAAAACGGTTAATATGGGGTTAGGCAAAGGGCATGTAGAAATAGTCTCTGAAGACGGAGATATATTGGGTAAGGCTGAGTTCGAAATAAAGGCAGCTCCGGAAGAAGAGGCCGAAGAAACAGGAGAGGCTATAGAAGAAGCTGAAGAGCCAATGGAAGAGGAAGCTCCAGAGGCAGCCGAAGAAGAGTAAAGACTGATTAAAGTCTAAAATAAGAGCCGTAGAACAACTAATTAAGTTCTACGGCTTTTTATTTTTAAAATTTGATTTGTAATTTTGCTATCTAATATTTAAATTTTGATTTTGGTAGGGTTGAGTTGTGAGGTTTAGAACAGTCCCGTTATATTTCCTTCTTCGTCTATATCAATGTTTTCTGCCGCTGGGTTTTTCGGCAGACCTGGCATAAGAAGGATATCGCCGGTTATAGGAATTAAGAACCTGGCACCCCTTGAAATTTCAATTCTTTTTACAGTTACTATAAAATCCTCAGGTCTACACAAAAGTTTAGGATCGTCAGAAAGAGATTTTTGAGTTTTGGCAATACAAATGGGAAGTTTTTCTAAGCCGAGTTTTTTAACTAGTTTTAGGTCCGACTTTCCTTCTTTTGTGAATTCGACTGCTGCGGCTCCGTAAATTTCGCTTGTTACAGTTTTAATTTTCTTTTCTATTGATTCATTAAGAGAATAAAGAGGTTTGAATTTCCTTTTTTGGCTTGTTCTCTTGATTACTTTTTTCGCAAGATCGACCCCTCCTTCTCCGCCTTTCTGATGAACTTCTACAACTGAAGATTCTATATTTTTCGAACTGGCAAACTCTTTTATAACCTCGATTTCTTCCGCTGTGTCTTTAGCGAATTTGTTTATGGCAACTATTGCGGGGATGCCGAATTTCTTAATGTTCTCAAGATGTTTTTCAAGATTTGGCAGGCCATTTCGGACTGCTTTAGCATCTGGTTTTTCAATGTCTTTTAGCTCTTTTCCGCCGTGATTTTTTAGTGCCCTGGTAGTTGCTACAAGAACTACCACTTGAGGTTTAAGACCTGATTTTCTTGCCACGATGTCGAAAAATTTTTCTGCACCCAAATCAAATCCAAAACCTGCTTCGGTTACAACGTATTCGCAAAGTTTTGATCCGAATTTCATAGAAAGAACTGAACAGGTACCCTGTGCGATGTTTGCAAAGGGGCCTCCATGAACTAAAGCTGGTGTGCCTTCAGTTGTCTGAACCAAATTGGGTTTTAAAGCGTCTTTAAGTAAGGCTGTAGCAGCACCTTCGATTTTTAAGTCTTTTAGATAAACTGGTTTTTCATCATAAGTAAAACCTAGTAAAATATTGGAAAGCATTTCTTTTAGTTCTTGATAATTCTCAGCAAGGCACAGAATGGCCATAATTTCTGAGGACGCAGTAATTTGGAAAAAAGATTCTCTGGGAATGCCATGAATTCTTCCACCAAGCCCTATTACAATGTCCCTGAGCGAGCGGTCGTTCATATCCATAACCCTGAACCATTTTGTTCTTCTCGGGTCGAGTCGTGGTTCTTTTCTCTGGTATATATGATTGTCTAAAACAGCGGCAATGAGGTTATGGGCAGCTTCTACAGCGCGCATATCACCTGTGAAATGCATATTAATTTCTTCCATTGGAAGAACCTGAGCATAACCTCCGCCTGTTGCTCCTCCTTTTCTTCCGAACAATGGCCCTAGAGAAGGCTCACGCAGGGTTACAATCGAGGATTTACCAAGTTTATTCAATCCAAGGGATAAACCTATTGAAATTGTTGTTTTGCCTTCGCCCGCGGGAGTAGGAGTAATTGCAGAAACTAAGATTAATTTACTGTCGTTTCGTTCTTTTTTATTATTTATAGCATCAATTCTTATTTTGCCTTTGTAACGTCCGTATGATTCTATATCTTCTTCTTTTAACTTTAAGTTTTTGGCAATTTCAGAAATATTTTTTAAGCTTATTGATTTTGCTATTTTTATATCATTATTCATATAACCTCTTAAAAGCTTTTACACTTGACTATATTAATTTCTTTATTATTAATTAAAAGCTTTTTTATATTAAAGTTAATTACAGATTTTGCAAGTGCTAAATAGAAATCTTTGGAGGAATAATAATGCATGATATCATTGTTATAGGTGGGGGTATTATTGGTGGATCTGCGATATATCACCTTCTTGAAAAAGGTTATACCGGTAAAATTTTAGTTTTAGAAAAAAACAATGCACTTGCGCAGGAGTCAACTTCTCTTTGTGCGGGTGGGATGAGGAATATATGGTCTACTGAAGTTAACATGAAAATGACCAGTTATTCTATTAAACATTTTAAAAACTTCCGGGAAAATTTTGGAGTTTCTATTGGTTTTGAGCAGAACGGATATCTGTTTACTTATTATGAAGATAATTGGCAGGATATTGTAGATTTTAAGCCTGTATGGGATAAGGCAGGGGTTAATGTTGAATTAATTCCGCCTGAAGACATCGGGCGTATTGTTCCGAATTTTAGACCAGATTTGAAACATCTTGAGAAAGATATACTAAAAATAGTTTCTGTTTCTCCTATTGTTGGAGGTCTTTTTGGAAAAGACTGTGCGATATTTAATGCTACAACCCCTGCTCAGACTTATTTTGATTTATCTAAAGAAAGACATTCTAATCAAGTAAATATAAAATTAAATAGCACGGTGGAAAAAATAATTTTTGATAATGGAAAAGCTAAAGGTGTAGTAATTGAAGGCGGAGAGAGAATATTTGCAGATAAAGTTCTCTTGACTGCCGGAGCGTGGTCAAGACAAATATTGGATAAATCAAATATTGCGGATAATTTATCTATACCTGTTGTTCCGATAAAAAGAGTTTTGTATGTTATTGTACCCCCTTTAAATGGAGGTAAATATAATAAAATTCCTTTAACGGTTATTGATAATGGTGTTTATTTTAGACCGGAAGGAGATAATTTGGTTACAGGAAGGGCTGATCCGAAACAATTGCCTGGTTTTGATACAGAACCTAAAAGGTCTTATTATGAGGATTTTATGAATCTTTACCTTCAGGTAAGAATTTCAGGTGCCGAATACTGCCGAATTCAGAATATGTGGGGTGGATTGTATGCAGTTAACACCGCAGATCACAATGCCCTTATCGGCGAACATCCTGATTTTGAAAATTTGTTTGTCTGTACGGGTTTCAGTGGACATGGCGCTATGGAAGCTCCGGCTGCGGGGCTGTCTATTGCCGAGATAATAGAATTTGGAGAAGTTAGAACAATACCCGAGGTTAGTATGCTTAACCTCCGGCGTATCAAAGGTAAAAAACTTATAAAGGAAACTATAGTAATATAAATTAATATGCCAAAAGGAGGATGACATAAACCGAGAAAGTCTTGACAATCGTTAGATTTGCAATAATATACTGATATGAAGGATGTTGCGATAGAGGGGGATTTATTATATTTCTCCATAAAAGAGATTTTTTATTTATTATCTAGGTTTAAAAAAACGGGTCGTTTAATTGTAAAAGGGCAGGGAAATGTGTACGTTTCGGATGGCAAAGTTTTGCATGCTGAAATGGATAAATTAGAGGGACTTGAAGCTTTTTTTTCTATTGGTTTGAAAAGAGAAGGAAAATTTGTTTTTCAACCTGACGAGAAACCCACTGTAAATACTATTTTTCAACCTCTTACTGAGTTAATAGATGAGATGGAAACAAGAGAAGCTCAGATTGAAGAATTCAAAAAAGATCTTCCTCCTGGTACAATTATTCCCCAAAAATCTTCGAAAGCTCCCGAAGGAGATAAAATCGCTTTAAAAAAAGATGAATGGAAAATTTTGATTTTAGCAGATGGGAAGAAAAAACTATCAGAAATCATTGAGTTGAGTCCGCTTTCGGAGTTGGATACCTTGAAATCATTATCCTGGTTATTTAAGGAATCTCTGCTATATGATCCTGAAGAAAGAAAAAGGATTCTTGAAAAAGGTATTGAAGATACAAATGCTTTTTTAAAAGCTTTTGGCGAGGGTCCCTGGCTGGAAGGGCTCGAAGAGGTAATTGATAAATATGAATTAAAAGATGCTGTTTCTATTGCTGGAAAGGGTTTGAAAATAGATAAAAAGAAGTTTTCTTTGGATCTTAAAAAAACCAAACAATTTTTCTCGGAAACACTCGATTGTTTGCAAGGAAAAGCCACAGAAGTTCTCGGAAAGTTACTGGTGAATAAAAAACTCAAGGAAATAAAAAATGAATCCTGATATTCCATTAAATGAATTGACAAAAGATAAGGATATTAAGGGATTTGCTCTGGTATCTTCCGAGGATGGATCGATTTTAAATAGTGGCGGAATAACTCCGGGTAATATTGATGACCTGGTTGCGTTTACGGGTTCCGCGGCTGAAATTATAGCTGATTCTTGTAAAATCGGTGAAATAAATTTAATTAAAGGAATTGGCAGAGAGACTATTGTTATTGTACCTTTTAATGGAAATTATCTTGGTCTTGTATTGGAAAAAAACACCGAAGGTATAGAAGAAAAGGTGCAGGCTAGCCTTGAAGGATTGAAAAAGGATGTTTCTTCTGAAATAGGAAAACTTCTTATGGATAGGGCAGAACAATTGAATATGTTGATACGCGAATTTATTAAGGATTCTGATCCGGAGATGTGGAAAGGCTATATAGCAAGCGGTCTTTCAGCGCTTTCTAAAGATGACAAAGTAAAAAGTTTGATCAAGTTAGATGGTTTAGAGTTAAAAATTGGAAATTCGGAAGGTTTAAATAGAGATGAGATAAATAAGTTTATGAAATTATTGCTCGATTTTATTGTTAAAAAGGCATTGAGCGAATTTGGTACACAACAGACTAAAATTATTGTTCAAAAAGTAATTAGAGAAATTAGTGAAAAGAATAAATAATGATAGATTTAAATGAATTAAAAGAAAATTTCAATTTAGAAGCTGTTTTTAATCTCGGTCCACCGAAGGAATTCGTGGGAAAACTTGATAGCGGGATGGAGGTTTTAGATAGAATAGATCTAGTACTCACTCAGACTTTTGATGCCATCGGAACGTTACCTTACCGGCAGTTGATTGTTAAAGGCAAGGATAAAAAAGTAACAATAATTTATTATAGAAACAACTTTTTAGGGATAGTTTCTGATAAAGGTGAGAATGTTGATAATGTTTTAAAGTATATTTATGAAAAAGAAAGTGAGGTTAGAGCAGAAGCGAGAGCAAAAACGAAAGAAGAAAAGAAGCCTGCTGTCGAGAAGGAAGAAAAAGTAAAAGCTGAAGAAGCTAAAAAAGAAGCGGTTATAGCTAAAGAAGAGGCAGAAAAAGAAAAAATAAAAGCCAGAGAAGCAGAAGAAGCGGAAGCAAAAGCCAAGGCATTAGAAGCGGAAAAAATAGAAGAGAAGGAAGAAGTCAAAGAAGTTAGCGTGACGAAGGTTGTTTTAGATGCGAAAATTATAGATGAAATTGAAAAAATAGCAGGTAATTATCTTGGCGATTTTTCTTTAGACATAGTATCTAACGTGATTGAAGATAGTGGAATAAATAGAGAAGAGCCAGCTAAAGATCAGGTTTTAGAGGTTGCCCAATCACTTAAAGATGCAGCATCTTTAATAATTGGACCTTCAAAGGCTAAAAAATTAAAAGAAGAAATAATGAAGAAGATAGAGGAGGAAGGATGAATTTATTCTTATTTTTTCTGGTTTCTTTGCCAGAAGAAATTACTAAAATGGCTAGTTTAAATAGTTACGTGATGATTACAGCAGCAATATTTTTGTGGATTACTTTTGTCCGTTTTGGGATAATTGCTAAAAGATATGAGAGGGTATTAAGAAAAAAGACAGAGTGGCAATTTATTATTATTGCTCCGTCTGGAGTTCTTGTATATGCAGTTTTACAATTGCTTTCAGTTTTTCAGGGTAATTTGAAGATGCCTGTTAACACCGCACGAATTGCTTATTCGTTGTTTTTCCTTTCGGGTATACTATCTTTAATGGGGGCTTTGAGATTTAGACGTGTGGTAAGCCCGAAAAGGGGAGGTTTTAGATGAAAGTCGATATCCCTTTTGAGATTTTATTTGCTATAGGTATACTTATTTTTACTATGTCTCTTTATATTTATGGTTTAATCATCAAAAGACTTCTCCCTCTAATTGAAAAGAAAGGTATATGGATTTTGCCTGTTATTGGTTCGATTTTCTTGGTGTTTTCGGCTGTTATCCATTTCTATCGCGTTTTAATTTTTGGAAGAAATCTTTCTGTTGCGGACCCGTCCGATCTTTTTCCTTTGATTAAAGGGATGTTAAGAGCTAACTCATTTGAAGCATATTCAATTCTTGGGGCAGCCCTCTTGACACTAATAGGAATTACTATATATTATCGGTGGATTTCTAGGTAGATATTTAGATTAGGTGTTTAGGTATGTGTAATGTTTATATAAAAAAGAATTTTTGTCTATAAATGATGAAAAGGAGGTTATATGCAAGCTGCTATTGATTTATTTATAAGAGGTAAATTTTTTATGTGGCCATTGCTTTTATGTGCGATTATAGGTTTTGCTTATATAATTGAGAGGTTAATCACATTTGCCCGTTTGAGAATTGATCCCGAAGATTTTGCTGAGGAACTTGTAGAAATATTTAAAAAGGATGGAGCTTCTACCGCTCTTGAGTACTGTCTTCAATTTCCTTCTCCACCCGCACGTGTTTTTGGACCTGCGATAGAGAAATATAAGGAGTTGGATAAAAAAATCAAAGATAAGCAAGTTTTTGAGGAAGTTATGACAAGGTACGCAACAAGAGAAATGGCTTTCCTGGATAGAGGAATGTTGATTCTGGCTGCTCTGGCTAATATTGCTCCGATGATTGGTTTCCTTGGAACGGTGTCCGGTATGATAAATGCTTTTGACGCAATAGCTCTCGCTGGTACAGTTGAGGCAACTTTGGTTGCGGCTGGTATTTCTGAGGCTCTTATTACGACCGCTACGGGTTTGTGTTTGGCAATTCCCATTTCAGGAGCTCACGCGTTCTTTTCTCAAAAAGTAAATGGTTATACTAGATCGATGGAGGAAGCTGCTGCAGCTTTGATGGATGCCTTATTGGAGGCATAGTTGAAACTTCACGAAAAGAAGATAAAAGGCGCGGAAATACCAACAGCTTCGATGGCAGACATAGCTTTTTTGCTTTTGATATTCTTTATGGTTACCACTGTTTTTGCCAATGAGGTAGGACTTCAGATTATGCTCCCGGAGAAAGGAGCGGAAGTTAAGATTAAATCTGAAAATATACAGCGAATATATGTAGAAGAGAAAGGCGAAATTAGACTTAACGGAGAACCGGTGAATCAGGATCAATTAGTGGATGAGGTAAAGAGAATTCTCACGGAAAATCAAAAAGCAATTTTTTCCATAAAAACCCACCCGGACGCCCAATATAAATATATGGTGAACGCTTTGGATAAATTACGCTTGGCGAATGCTGAGAGATATTCTCTTGCACCTTCATCAGAGGAGTAAAGGAGCTTATGAAACTGACTAAAGAAAAAGTGCAGGCTACGATACCAACAGCTTCAATGGCGGATATAGCTTTTCTGCTTTTGATATTTTTCATGGTTACCACTACTTTTAGAGCCGAGACAGGTCTCCAAGTGACTATACCTCAAGTGGAAGCAGCAGAAAAAATGCCCGCCAGTAATTTGACTCATATCTGGATTTCAAAAGATGGTATGGTTTCTATTGATGATGCGCTTGTAGCTACAGAACGAATATCTGACATAATGGCTAGGAAGAGGCAAATAAATATGGAAATAATTGTTTCTGTTAAGTGTGATGAAGCTACCGGATATAAGCTTGTAGAAGAAGTACTTAACGAGTTTGTAGATGCTTCGGTCTTGAGAATTCATCTTGCTGCAAGAAAAATCAGGGGGTGAAATATATGAAAGAACAAATCGTAGATTTAAAGAAACAGTATCCCCTTCATATAAGGATTGGTTTTTTAACAACTCTTGTACTATTAATTCTGGGCTTTGTGTTTATTCCCGAAATAAAAAGGGAGCCAACGCTACCCAAATTTTCGAAGCCCATAATGGTAGATAAACTGCCACCACAACTTCAGAATATTATAAAACCTCCACCTCCACCAAAACCGAAATTGCCGGTCGCTGCCGAGAGCGATGAAGAAGTGGAAGCGGAGACCATCGAAAAGACCGACTTTAGCGGACTCGAAAAAGAAGCAGATGTAGGATTTGAACCGCCCAAGTTTGTCGCTTATGAAGTTGCTCCCAAGCCCTTAAATGAAAGAATTATGCAACAGGGTACTTATCCTGAAATAGCCAGAAGGTTGGGAATAGAAGGTACACTATTTCTTGAATTATGGATAGATACTAAAGGAAAAGTCAGAAATGTTATTATAACAAAATCTTTATATCCTGCCATTGATAAAGTTGCAAAGGAAAAAGCTTATCAGTTAAAGTTTAGCCCTGCTATGCAGAATGATAAACCCGTGGCAGTTCGTCTTGCTTATCCGGTTATCTTTAAATTGGAAAATTAAAGGTAAATTTCTAAAAGAAAGGGGCTCTATATAGAGCCCCTTTAAGATTTTGAATATTGTCTTTAGAAATTTCCGATTCCGTTCAGTGGATTAAAGGAGTTGGACCGAAGAAAGCACAAATGCTTTCCGGGTTAAATGTTTTTACAATTCAAGATTTTCTGTATCTTCCTCCAAGAAAATATTTAGATAGAAGTGAAATAAAGTTAATAAAAGACATTAGGGTTAATGATGAAGTCACCATTGAAGGAAAAGTCGTTTCTGTTAATTCACGAAGAAGCAGAAAGGGAAAACTGCTTTGTGATGTTACTGTTTATGACGGCAGTGGAATTGTTGTCGGAAGATGGTTTAATCAATCCTGGGTTAAAGATAGGTTTAAAAAAGGCGATCGCCTTCTATTTAGTGGGAAAGTCGAATTTTTTAATGGAATATATATTGTGAATCCTGAGTATGAATTCTTGAGTGAAGAAGATACGGAGTTAATTCACACAGGAAGAATTATACCAATTTATCCTCTAACAAAGGATCTTAGACAGAGGTTTATGAGAAGAACCATAAATTATATTCTTCAAAACTTGCTGGAAAAAATCGAAGATTGTTTTCCTCCTGCGATATTAAAAAAATATGATTTAATTTCACTGGATAAAGCGCTATATAACCTTCATTTTCCTTCAGATAAAAGCATTTTAGTAGAAGCGAAAAAAAGACTTGCTTTTGACGAACTCTTTCATCTACAACTGTTTCTTGCCTTGAAGAGAAAACAATCAAGAAAAAGGAAAGGTATTTCATTTGATTTGCCTTCCGGTTTGGAAGAAAGGTTTATAGATAATTTACCTTTTGACTTGACCCATTCGCAAAAAAATGTGCTTTCTGAAATTAAACAGGATATGAGTAAATCTTATCCTATGAACAGGCTTCTTCAGGGCGATGTGGGATCGGGTAAGACTGTGGTTGCAATAGCTGCGATGCTTGTCTCAGTTACCAATAAATATAATGCTTGTTTTATGGTGCCAACAGAGGTTCTTGCTTATCAGCATTATTATGTGATGAAGAACTTTTTATCTTTATTATCGGTACCGTTATGGCTTTTAAAAGGTAATATGAATCAAAGTGAAAGGCAAAAACTATTGAAAGATATAAAGAAAAAAAGAGGTATTGTTTTGGGTACCCATGCTTTACTTGAAGAGGACATTAAGATACCGGACTTAGGACTAGTTGTTATAGACGAACAACACCGTTTTGGTGTGAATCAGAGAGCGAAAGCAAGGGGAGAGGGTAATCCTGATGTTCTTGTTATGTCTGCGACCCCGATTCCCAGAACTCTTGCACTTTCAGTCTATGGCGAATTAGATGTTTCATCTATTGAGGGAACGCTTCCGGGTAGAATTCCCTCAAAAACTAGATGGGTGAGGGAATCAGGAAAGAGAACGGAGGTATATGGCTGGATAAGAGAAAAAATAAAAAAAGATAAATGTAAGGCTTATATAGTATTCCCTCTGATAGAGGAGTCCGAGAGTTTAGATTTGCACTCTATAGAGGAAGAAGCAGATAATATTAAAAATACTTTTTTTGCGGATTCGAGAGTCGCGATTTTACATGGCAGAATGAAAAGTGAAGAGAAGGATGAAATAATGAGAGCCTTTAAAGGTGGTGGAATCGATATTCTGATATCAACTACCGTTATAGAAGTAGGCATAGATGTACCGGAGGCTAATATCATGGTAGTAGAGAACGCTGACAGGTTTGGTCTTGCACAGCTTCACCAACTTAGAGGTAGAATTGGCAGGGGATATAAAAAGTCCTATTTTATAATGATTGCCGAGCAGAATAGCATTACAGATAAAGCTATTGTGAGATTGAGTACTCTTGAGAATATTCCATCCGGTTTTAAATTATCGGAAGTCGATTTGGCCTTGCGGGGACCGGGAGAATTTTTTGGGACAAAACAGCACGGATTCCCGGATTTTAAGTTTTTCGACCCCTTTAAAATGCGTAATATAATCGGTATGGTTCAAAATACCGTAAAGTACATCATAAAAGATAATTTAGAGGTCAAATTTTTAGAAGAAATTGATAGGGTTAGAAAAAAAGCGGAGTTTCTGGATGTTGGATAAATTATGGAACTTAAACACAATTTTTTCTGTCTTTATATGTAAAACTTAGGGAGTAGATAGTAGTGATTCAAAGAGAGGTGGTGTAAGGTAATTTAAGTTTGAATAATATAAGCCTCTCTATTTTATTTTGGGCATTGTTAAAAATTTGATTTTTTTGTTAAGGTGTTAATGTTTATTTGTGAGTTAAAGGTATATAGGTATATCAGCTTGGGGTTGACTTATAGGGTTTTTTTGTTATTTTAAAACAGGACAGGTTAGAATGAATTAATTGTAAAGGAGGATTAATGTTGAGAAGAACGATTTTTTCGTTTTTTATTTTACTGTGTATTTTACCTTTAAATGTTGTTGGCAGTTCTCTTGAAGCCGGGGCGGTTTTTATGATGATTTTCCCTGGTTCCAGGGCCACTTCGATGGGAGGAGCTTTTGTAGCATCAGAGGGAGATGTTTTTTCTACTTATTATAATGATGCCGCTTTAGCTTTTGAGAATCAAAAGCAGATAGGGTTTCAACATGCCAACTGGTTACCTGGCTTGTATCCGGGTATGTATTATGAGTATTTAACGATGTTATTTCCCGTAGGGGAGGATCTAAATCTGGATTTTGCTGTGACCTATCTAACTACAGGTACTACTGAGACCGGCGTAGAAGGTATGGAACCTTGGGCAACATATGATGTTGCTTTTAAAGTTGGGGGTTGTTTGGAGTTGTCTGAAAATCTTGGCGTAGGGATCGGAATGAAATATATCTATTCTTTTCTGGCTCCCGAAAGTGTTCTTGAATGGCTCTCTGAATTAACAGGAACTTCGGTAAGAGGAGGAACTGGGCAGGCCTGGGCTGTAGATCTTTCTTTATTATATGTTTGGAACGATTTTGTAAATGTTAACTTATTTGGTATGGAATGGCTTAAGACGCTTAGAATGGGAGCTTCCTTGCAGAATTTAGGACCGGATATTACTTATGTAGAAAATGGGGAAGCCGATCCGATTCCAAGAACTTTAAGATTAGGACTTTCGTTTGGGCTTTTAGAAGAAGAGACTCACAAGTTTAATTTAAACCTGGATTTGATAAAAATTCTTGTAGGCGTTGAATATACAAACTTTAAGGAAATATGGGAAGATTCATGGAAAGCAGGGGGTATTGAGTATACCATTAGTAGTCTTTTTTCATTGAGACTTGGTTATTTTCAAGATAGGGTTGGTCAGAGAGAAGGACCAACTTTTGGTGCAGGGTTTCAATATCAGAAATTTCATTTCGATCTTTCCGTAGATCAAGAGATCTATGACTTTGATACGGAGAACTTCAGAATCTCAGCACAATTTTCCTTCTGATGGGCTAATCTTAGTCAATAAACCTTCAGGTATGAGAACGACCGAGCTTTTAAACAAAGTTAAGCAATTATTATGTCTTAAAAAAGCTGGTCATGGTGGAACTTTGGATCCATTCGCCGAGGGCTTAATATTGATTCTTTTTGGTAAGGCAACGAAATTAATGGATTATATCGGTGATGAAAAAGAGTATATTGGTACAATAAAATTGGGAGTCGTTACTGATACTGATGATCCAGACGGAGAGATTATACAAGAAAATGAGGTTCCTGATTTATCGAAAGAGGAAGTTGAGAAAGTGTTTTCTCAATTTAAAGGGTCTTTCAATCAAGTGGTTCCTTTATATAGTGCCGTGAAAAGAAACGGAGAGAGGTTATATAGCAAGGCAAGAAAAGGAGAAAAAATAGAAAGTTTACCTTATAGAGAAGTTTTGGTAAAGGAATTCGATTTGTTGGATTTTTCCCCGCCCTTTTTGAAATTCAGATGTTTGGCAAGAAGTGGTACTTATATGCGTTCTTTAGCCAGAGATGTGGGAGAGGTTCTTGGGTGTGGAGCACATTTATGTAAACTTATTAGGTTAAGCGTTGGTCCTCATAAAATTGAAAATTCCTGGAAACTTTCTGACATAGAGGAAGGGAATTTTGAGATAATTGAATTTAGAAAAGCTTTACCTCATTTAGAGACGGTGACTTTAAGAGAAGATGCGATATGGGATTTTGTTCATGGTGGTAAAGTTAGAGGATTTTACCCCAAGGGCTTATATCAAGTTAAGGATAAACGAGGAAATCTTTTGGGAATAGGCAAAGGTGAAACTTATGCAATACAACCGGTCAAAGTCTTTCCGAATTCATAATTTGAAGGAATTACCTTCTGTTTCAGGTTTCCTTGCTATGGGAAATTTTGATGGTGTTCATCTTGGCCACCAGCTATTAATAGAGGAAGGGAATAAAAAAGGAGATGTTTCGGTTTTGACCTATGAGCCGCATCCTTTGATTTCGCTAGGGAAAGTAAATCAGCCTTTGTTGTTGACGACCTTGAGCGAGAAAATTTTTCTCTTAAAGAAATATTCCGTAAAAAAAGTAATTTTTCTGAATTTTGATGCAGAAGTTTCTCGAATGTCTGCAGAAAATTTTGTCGAGGTTATTATAAAGCAAAAGATCAATCCTCGTGGAGTAATTATTGGATTTGATCATCGATTTGGAAAAAATAGAGAAGGGAGTTCAGAATTTTTGAAAAAAATGGGAGAAAAATTAGGATTCGAAGTCATTATTTTTCCGGAAGTAAAAATAAATAATAAACCGGTTAAAAGTTCTGAAGTGAGAAAATTGGTAAAAAATGGAGATATGGAAGGTGTTTATAAAATGCTTGGATATCCTTATTTAATTGAGGGAAAAGTAATTAAAGGAGATGGGATGGGGCGTTCTCTCGGATATCCTACCGCCAATATTCAAGTGGATTCCGATTATAAATTGCTTCCCTCTGAGGGATTGTATTCTTCAATTGTAGAAATTAATGGCGATGAATTTCCGGCAATGCTTTATATAGGTTCATCTCCCACGTTAGGTATAGATTATGTTAAAATAGAAGTTCACATTATGGGTTTTTCAGGAAAGATATATGATGAAAAAATTAGATGCTTTGTTTATTCATTAATAAGAAAGAAAAAGTTTTTTGCATCAACGCAGTCTTTAAAAGAAAATATAAAAAAAAGTGAAGAAGAAACATTAAGAATTCTTAAGGAGGTTTCTAAATGGAAATAACGACAAAAGAAAAAAAAGAATTAATTAAGAAATTTAGTCGACACGAAAAAGATACAGGTTCTCCCGAAGTGCAGATAGCATTGATGTCAGAGAGAATAAAAGAACTTACCGAGCATTTGAAGGAACATAAAAAGGATTACCATTCTCAAAGAGGTTTGTTGAATCTTGCTTCAAAGAGAAAAAGATTGCTTAATTATCTAAGAAGGAAAGATTATAATAGATTTGAAAAAGTTGTTAAGGAATTAGATATAAGGGTATAGGAGGATAAGGTATTATTATGATATTTGAGGATTCTTTAATCGTTGGAGATAATGAAATCCGTTTCCAGACGGGAACGATTGCCAGACAAGCAGCTGGTTCAGTAATGGTTTCTCTTGGTGGTACGGTGGTGCTTGCTACTGCCTGCTCAAAAGACGAGGCTCAGGAAGGTCTTTCTTTTGTCCCACTTGTTGTGGATTATTTAGAAAGGACTTATTCGGCGGGTAAAATTCCCGGTGGATTTTTCAAAAGAGAAGGAAAACCTTCTGATAAAGAGATATTGATTTCAAGATTAGTAGATAGGCCAATTCGTCCGCTTATGGCAGAAGGATATGCTTGTGAAACGCAGTTAGTTATTATGGTCCTTTCGCACGACCAGGAAAATGATACTCATCCCTTGGCAGTTACCGGAGCTTCTGCAGCGCTTGCTATTTCAGATATTCCTTTCAATGGACCGGTTGGAGCAGTTAAAGTGGGGTTGGTTGATGGACAGTTTATAATAAATCCTTCGGTAGAGCAGCTTTCGATGAGCCAAATGGATATGGTTGTTGCAGGGACTTCCTCAGCTGTAACTATGATTGAGGGTAGATTAAACGATGTAAACGAAAGTACCGTGTATTCCGCTATTGAAGTAGCTCACAGAGAGATACAAAAAATAGTGCAATTTCAGAGAAAATTTGCTGAAAAAGTAGGTAAACCAAAAAGGTTTTTTGAACCCATAAGTGTTTCCAAAGAATTGACAGATGAAGTTAGTTCTAGATTTGGAAGCTTTATTGATAAAATCAATAATACCCCATCTAAGGAAGAAAGGAAAAACTTGAAGAATGAGATTCTTAATAACCTTAAAGAAAAGTATGAGGAAGATGAGTGGTGGAAGGTCGAGAAAGTAATTGAAGACAGGCAGAAGGAACTTATGAGAAAGATGATTTTGGAAAAAGAGAGGAGGATTGACGGTAGACGTATCGACGAAATTAGGCCCATTGAGTGTAAAGTAAAAACACTGCCTTGCCCTCATGGTTCAGCTATTTTTAGAAGGGGAGAAACAGTAAGTTTGTCAGCTGTTACTCTTGGTTCAAAAAGAGATGAACAAAAGATAGATCATTTGATTGGTGAGGATTTCAAGAGGTTTATGTTGCATTATAATTTTCCTCCATTTTCCGTTGGGGAAGTTCGGTTTATGAGAGGTCCTGGAAGAAGAGAAATAGGGCATGGACTTCTTGCCGAACATTCATTGGTACCCGTAATACCAGAGGAAGAAGAATTCCCTTATACCATACGGCTTGTTTCTGATATTCTTGAGTCTAATGGTTCTTCTTCGATGGCAACCGTTTGTGCTTCTTCATTGGCTTTAATGGATGCTGGCATACCGGTAAAAAAACATGTCGCAGGTATTTCTATTGGACTTATAAAAGAAAAAGAGGATTATCGGGTTTTGACCGATATTTTGGGCGATGAGGACCATATGGGTGATATGGATTTTAAGGTTGCCGGAACTCGGGAAGGTATAACCGGAATACAGCTCGATACCAAAATTCAGGATTTAACTCTTGATATTGTAAAAGAAGGTTTGAATAGGGCTAAGGAAGCTAGATTAAAAGTCCTGGATTTGATGGAAAAAACGATACCTGCTCCAAGAGAATCTCTATCTGAGTTCGCGCCTAGAATCTTGACTCTGGAGGTCCCGATTGATAAGATTGGCAGGATTATAGGTCCTTCCGGTAAAACTATTAAAAAGATAGTTCGCGACAGTGGTGCGGAAGTTGAGATAGATGATGAAACAGGAGTGGTTACAATATTTGGGGACGATAAGTTTTCCGTCGGACAAGCCGAATCGATGGTTCGAGGAGCTATAAAAGATGTAGAAGTTGGCGAAGTTTATGAGGGTGAGGTAAAAAAGGTTCTCCCCTTCGGCGCTATAGTATCTATTGGTGGCGGAAAAGATGGATTGGTGCATATAAGTGAAATAGCGCACTATCATGTTAATAAGGTTGAAGATGTTCTTTCGGTTGGAGATAAGCTTAGGGTTAAGGTTAAAAGAATAGGAGATGATGGCAAGATTGATCTATCCAGAAAGGCACTTATATCAAAGAATAAAAATGATGCAAAAGAGGGCAATGATAATAACAAGCAGACTTAATTTTTGATTTAGTAAATATTATAAAAGAAAGGATGGTTGTTTATGAGTCTAAAACAAAGAGTTTTAGGAGTTGATGTTGGTTCTACGAATATAAAGTCAGGTTGGGTCATAGAAGGCAAAATAACAGATTTTAAAAATGTTCCGGTCAACCCTGAAGGAGTTGTCTCTGAACTGGTAGAACTTATCAGGTCTTACGAAAAGGATGATGGTTCTGTTATTGGTGTAGGCTTTCCTGGTTTTATTAATGATGGAAAAGTACATAGTCCTCCTAATCTTCCGTCAGTTCATGAGTTAGATCTTCAGAAGAAATTACGTGGAGAAACCCATCATCATGTTTATGTTTTCAATGATGCCGATGCTTATATTCTCGGTGAAGCTCTTTTCGGTGCAGGAAAAGATAGTCGAATTGTTTTAGGTTTAACCCTTGGCACAGGGATTGGCGGCGGTTTCATTATAGATAGAGAAGTATATACTGGGAGTCGTGGTTTTGCTTCAGAATACGGGCATATGGTATTAGACCCAAATGGACCCTTGTGTCATTGTGGTAAAAGAGGATGTTTCGAAGCTTTTGTTGGTAGTTATGGAATTGCGGGTCGTTATGAGAATATTTCGGGGAAACAATGTACTGTCAAAGAGATTTTCGATAAAGCTAACGCGGGCGAAGAAGCAGCTTTGAAAGCGCTAAATGAATTTGGTTTTTATCTTAGCATAGGTATTAAAAACCTAGTGGAAGCTCTCGATCCAGATATAGTTGTTTTAGGCGGAGGTATAACAAAAGCAGGTAACATTATTCTTGAGTTGATTGAAGCAAATCAACCTGCTAGTTCGCGCCCTTTTGAGGATGTGGAAATAGTTCTGGGCGAATTGCCGGATAAGGCAGGAGCCATCGGAGCTGCCGTCTGGGCGAATAAGAAACACCATCAATAAATGGAAGAGGATTTCTGGAGTCATCTCGAGGATTTAAGAAAAAGAGTTATTATATCTCTTACTTTTTTTATAATATTTACCGGTATAATTTACCCCTTTTCTGGTCAAATAATAAAGCTATTTACTGATTTTGTCGGTAAGACCTATTTTTTTGCACCGCAGGAAGCTTTATTTATAAGAATTAAAGTCAGCTTTATGGCTGGGTTGGTTTTCTCCTTGCCTTTATTACTTCATCAGTTATATCTTTTTGTGGTACCGGCATTAACCAAAGATGAGAGAAAGTTTGCCGGTCCTCTTCTCGTTTCTCTTATCGTTTTTTTCTATGGAGGAGTGGTCCTCGGATATTATATATTCTTACCCTATATTCTCAAAATGTTGCTTTCTTTTCAAACCGATTTTATGGTTCCTCTTATTTCCACTTCGAAGTATTTCAGCTTTATTCTCTGGATTCTAGCGGGTTTCGGTTTATCTTTTGAAATGCCCGTGGTTTTCTTTCTTTTAAGTAAGTTAGGCGTGATTTCACCAGGTTTGCTTGCAAAAAATTGGAAATTTGCGATAGTCTTCATACTTATTTTTGCGGCTGTTATTACTCCTACAATTGATATAGTTACAATGCTTATAACGACAGTTCCATTGTTTTTTCTGTACTTTGTTTCTATCGGAGTTTGTTTCTTTGCTGTTAGAGGAAAAAAAACTGATTAACCACAGAGAACACAGAGAAAAAAAGAAACGCACAGAGAACAAAAAAAATTTGTTGTTTACAGTCCACACCGCCCCAAGTTTTTTTAGCAACAAAGAAAAGCATGTTTTTTTACTAAAACCTAATACCCAAGACCAAAGTGAAAGATGTTTACGGGGATTGTACTTCATTATCTTCTGAAAGAACTTAATTTAAAGGGTCAAATTAAGGTAAATGATGTTGTTCGCGCCCGCGATTTGGTATCAATAGCATTCAAAAAGAACTTCATAACTGCAAATTTAAGTAGAAAATCGCCATATATTTGCCTTAAGAAAATTAAGGGGCAAGGATACTATTCTTCGGTGTTTAAAGGTAAAAAAATATTAAAAATCGAGCAGCTTGGACTTGATAGAATTTTAGTCGTAAACTTAGAAGGGGATTTTAAGATTGTGTTTGAAATTTTTGGTAGAAGAAGTGATTGTTTGCTCCTTCGAGGCGATAAAATACTGAATTCTCTCAAAGGTGTTAAAAAAGAAGAATATAAACTTCCTTCCGTTCTTAAGGGTTTAGATCTTTTGAGTTCTTCCAAAGACGAGCTTATCGATGCAATAATAAATGAAGAAAAAATTAATGGTTTGACTGTTGGATATATAAAGAGCTTAAAGCTCAAAGGCATTGATTTCGTAAATTTTTTTTCGATGCGAAAATTCGGACCGACTGTCTATGATGATATCCTTTCCCCTTATGATTTACCTGAAGGTCGGAAGTTTCCGACTATGAACGAAGCTATAATTTACTATTTCGAAGAAAAAAGTAGGGAAGAGGAAAATAAAAGACTTCGAGAAATTATAGAAACACAGTTGGAAAAACAAATACTTAAAAACGAAGAAATTTTAAAACAATTAAGTGAACCTAAGGATATATCGGTTTATAAACAAATGGGTGATGCCATACTTACTTATCGGGAAGTTATCGATTTCTCTAAAGATAAAGTAGTACTTGATTATCTGGACAATAAACTGGAAATAAAACTAAATCCTTCTCTTACCGTAATGGAAAACGCGAAGAAATACTTTGGATTGTTTAAAAAAGAAAAAAGAAAAGCAAAAAGCGATGAGTTTAGAAAAAACAAAATCGAAAAAGAGCTGAGAATCCTAAAGAAAAAAAGAGAGAAATTGAACATGTCCGAGGATTTAAGCGAATTTAAAGAATTTTTTAAGAAAAAGAAAGAAGAAACCGAAGAAGAAACTTTCCCTTCAAAATTCCGGGTATTTACTACGAGTTACGGCTCAAAAGTCTTAGTGGGTAAAAGCGCTGAAGCCAATCACGAGTTAACTTTCTCTTTTGCTCGTCCTTATGATATTTTTCTCCACGTAAAAAACGCTCCCGGTTCGCATACTATATTACGAGTAAAAGATAAAAATAAGTTCCCGCAACCTGAGGATATTCATGAGGCAGCTTTTTATGCGGCAAGATTCAGTAAATTGAAGCACTCGAAATCCGTTCCTGTTTCATATGCGCAAAAAAGATACGTAAGGGGAGCAAAGGGGCTTGCTAAGGGGACTGTGATAATGGAGAGGGAAAAGGTTGTGTATGTGGACGCGACAAGCGGTAAATGATTGGAACGCAGATTTTTAGGATATTTTTATTGTTCTGAAACCTATTTTGAATAAGGTATGTTATGTTGCTGAAAATTGTAAAAATTTGGATATTAATAGCGACACTGTTTTTCTTTTTTTTGAATTGTACGGAAGATATCGAAATCATTGATGATTCGTCCCTATCAGAAAAATATCCTGGTGATGTAGGTATGGAAGATGATTCCTCTGTTATATGGATGGAAAATTTTGAAGAAAACAGTATTGGTGATATGCTATCGAGATATGAAGATTTCAAAAATACGGATGGAATGTATTTCGATGATAATACACCGGCTATGAGTTCTGGTTCCAGGTCGCTGGCAATGGTAGCCGGGGGAAACCAGGAAGACGCGACAGATTTTTATAAAAATTTTGGTTCAGATGGATATAATGAATGGTATATCAGGTGGTATGTTAAGTATCAGGCAAACGCCGAATATCATCATACCGGAGTCTGGTTCGGAGGTTACTGGGAACCTCTTAACTGGCCTTATCCTAGGGCTGGAACAAAACCAGACGGAGATGATCTTTTCAGTATTGCTGTGGAACCGGTTTTCCCGGGTACTTTAGATTTTTATAATTACTGGATGAAAATGCATAGTTGGTCAGAGCCGCCGAGCTCTTATTGGGGAAACAGCCTCGTTCATCATTCGGCTGCCGACTATAGTGACGAATGGATTTGTATCGAAGTATATTTTAAAGTGAATCCTTCTCTTAATTCAGGAGATGGAGCAGAGCTTGCACTCTGGATAAATGATGAACTTGTTGTAGACTTTACCGAGACAACCGGACTTGGCTATTGGGTAGCTGATAAATTTTGTACAGAAGATTCCGATCTTCCATCCTGCATGAATTATCCACCGGATGAAGGAGAAGAGATGGTTCCTTTGGATTTGCAGGTTAGGATAATCGAGGAACTTAAACTCAACTATTTTTGGCCTCAGAATTATACGACTGTAGATGAGCAAACTACTGTCTGGTTTGATGATGTAGTTATAGCCACCAGAAGAATTGGGTGCTTAAGATAGATTTTTTAATTTTCGTACTCTTTGTGAATTTACTGAATTACCTTATTAATAAAACTTTATTAGTAAATTTATTGCTGCCAACTTTTAATCGGTAAAAATATATTCCACTGGAAAGTTTTTTGCCGCTATCATTATTTCCGTACCATTTATATGAGTAGTTCCCTTTTTCTTGAATATTTTTAACCAGATTTTTTACAGTTCTTCCTGTTAGGTCATGTACTGTTAATTCAACATTATACTCTTCTGGTAAAGAATATTGTATTGTCGTATAATCTGAAAATATCTGTGGATAGTGTGTACATTCTAAATGAGTTGGTTTGCCTTGTTCTTCGATACCACTCGTAAATGATGTTAATCTTTCGAGTATATAGGCTTCAGAATAATCAGGATCAGTTTCGTCGGGATAACTCTTGACACAGACCACGGCTGCATAATTTTCTGCTACGAATTGATGGTTTATAAAAGCTGTCGTATCATAAAGAATAGGAATATAGCTTACATACGTTGTCATAACACAGGTGTCATAAGTACGAATACGCAAGCATTCGTAACTGTCATAAGGTATAGTAACGGTTCCGAAAGCATCATATTCCTGGACACCGTAATGCAAATATTCCATGTAATTGCCCGGACTTATAGTCTCGTTATATCCATATCTAAATCTATGTGAATTTTCATAACTTTGAGGGGAGGGAATTGAATCTGTTGGTTCATATTTCCAGAGGAAAGGTGTCGTGGTTGATACTCCTCCCATACCCAACATTACTAAAAAATCAGAATTGCGATTGTAATACTGGTAAACAGTATCAGAATCTGAAGGTGAACGGTAAACAAGATTTGCGCTCGGAAATGAGTCTATATAGGGACTGGAAGCAGGATCAACAATTGTGAGATAACTATTTTCAGCACCCATAGGTTGAGATGTGAAATCCCAGGTTTGAGGTCCACCTGTTGCTCCGAGATTAACATTGACGCCTATTGAACTGTTTTTTACCCAATGGATATCGACCTCATGCGGTATCTCATCAGATTCAATTACTATTTGAGCTAATAAATTTAAAGAGATAATAAAGATTATGAAAATAATATATAATTTTGCTGATTTCAAATAAACCTCCCTATATATGAATTATTATATGAACATATGTGTTAAATGTCAAGTTATATTCCTTGTCTTAAGGTTGTATTTTTTACTTTTGATGTTTCTCTGCGTCTCTGCGTTGAAATTTTTCTAAAAAATCGATTTATTCCAACAACTTATGTTGACTTTTATCTTGAGAATCTTATAATTATATTATGATAAAAAGATTTTTATTTATAGTTATATTTGTTTTTATAGCATGTGAAAAGCAGAATACAGCTGATTTAGAAATAAAGGAGGAGAGTCTATCTTCTTTTGTCTTAAGAAATTATGAAGGTAGCCGCCTCAAATGGAAATTAACTGCCAAAGATGCAAAGATATCTGATACAACCGTTATACATCAACTGGAATTGGAATTTTTTGATAAGAATTCGGAGTCTTCTTCAAAATTAAAGGCAGATAGCGGGTATGTTATTCAGAAAACTAATGATTTAAAGGCGGTGGGAAACATAGTTGTCAAATCGAGCGATTCAGTAACTTTATGGACGGAGGAACTAAACTGGTCTGAAGAAAGGCAGAAAATATTTACAGATAAAGAAGTAAAATATTCTAAAGATAAAGAAGTTTATAGGGGTAAAGGACTGGAATCCGACCCGAGTTTAAAACATATTATTATAAAAGAAAAATTTACAGGGAAAGGTGATTTTGAATGATTTTTATATTCTTAATGGTTCCTTATGAAATACATTCAGGATCGATGGAGATTGTTGATAGGAATAAAAACATATTTAAAGATGGGATAGAAATTTATTCTGAAAACCTTCATATAACTGCAAAAGGAGCAGAACAAACAGATACGTCTATAATTTTAAAAGACAGTGTCCTCGTTACGAGTAAAAAATTTTCCTTAAGTACGGACTATTTAAATTATAAAGTTCCCTATAAAGTTATCTTCGGCAGTGGGAATGTTAAAATCTGGAAAGAAGATACTTTGAAAGGGGATTCTTTGATATTTTTCAGAGAAAAAGAAGAGGGAAAACTAATTGGCAATTTAATATTCATTTCTGATTCAATTGAAATAAAAGGTAAATCAGGAGATTTTTTTGAGGATTCAGTTATAATTAAAGGAAATCCTGAATTTGAATCTCCGAGAATAAGAGTTACATCAGATTGTACCAAATATATTGTCAGAGATTCTACATATAAATTTCTGTACAACGTAAACTTTGAAACTTCAAATATTTTCGGAAATTCCGGTAAGTTGATTCATAATAGCAAAAATGAAACATCTACTCTTCTTGATGAGCCTCTTATACTGGAAAAGGAAGACTCCATAACTGGTGAAACAATCATTGTAGACCATAAGACAAAAACTATGGAATCCTTAAATGGAAAGGTTATCACATATACTGAAGAGGGGAAAAATATTGTTTGGGGAGATACTATTAATATTTACTACAATGAAGAGTCTATAGATAGTGTTTTAGTTAAGGGTAGATCGAGAGGTAACTTCGAAAAGAATGGAACTGAGAGCAGAAAATCTAATTAAAATATATAATAGAAAAACAGTAGTCAATAAAGTTAAAATTCACGTAGATGAAGGTGAAATCGTTGGTTTGTTGGGTCCTAATGGAGCGGGGAAAACAACTACTTTTTATATGATAACAGGGTTTATTAAACCGGAGGAGGGAGATATCTTTTTGAATAACGAAGAAATTACCAAAAAGCCAATGCACAAAAGAGCGCAACTCGGTATAGGGTATTTACCTCAAGAAGCTTCAATTTTCAGGGGACTTTCAGTGGAGAATAATCTTATGGCTATTCTTGAAATATTGACCCCGGATTCCCAGGAAAGAAAAAATAGATTTGATGAATTAGTGAAAGAATTTAGGCTCTCTTCTCTGCTTGATAGAAATGCAAATAAACTCTCAGGAGGAGAGAGAAGAAGAGTCGAAATAGCAAGAGCTTTAACGTCTAACCCTAAATTCTTATTATTAGATGAACCTTTTACCGGTATTGATCCAATAACCAGAGAAGAACTTCAGGAGATGGTTTTAGTTCTTAAAAAGAAAAACATAGGTATCTTAATAACCGATCACAATGTACGAGAAACCTTACAAATTACAGATAGGGCATACTTGATGTTTGATGGTGAAATAATATTAAAGGGAAAAGCAGACGATTTGATTTCTAATAAAAAGGCAAAGAAACTGTATCTGGGTAAGAAATTTAAACTTTAAAATTATGGAAAGAAGAACGTCTTCTACTCAAAAACTTCAGCAGAGCCTTAAACTTGAGCAAAAAATGAGTCCTCTTCAGGTACTCATGATAAGAATTACACAGTGCCCACGTCTTGAACTCAAAAACATTATACATCAGGAAATTGAAGCTAATCCTATGTTGAGTTTAAATGAAGAGGATGAGTCTTCGGAAATACCGGAAGTCTCGACTTCCGAAGAAGATAAGGAAGAAGAAGATCTTTTAAATAAAGAACTCAAGGATTTTTTTGAAGAAGATTTCCCTACTTATTTCGTACCTTCCGATTTAGAAAAAGTTGAGAAAAAACAAATACCTTATACGAAATCACTTTCCGAACAGTTAAAAATGGAATTACGGATGGAATTATCCGATGAGGAACAGATTGAAATCGGAGAATATATGATCGATTCTCTTACTGATGAAGGATTTTTAGACACACCTTTACCTACAATTGCGGAATTTTTCGGTATTCCGGAAAATGTTGTAGAAGGAATTCTTAAAATTATTCAAGAATGTGCTCCGCCTGGAATCGCCGCAAGAAATGTCCGGGAATCAATAAAATTGCATCTTGAGAGAAATCCTGAGAAATCAAAATTAGAGCTCGAAATTGTCGATAAATTCTGGGAAGAGTATAAAAAAAGAGAAGTAAAAAAAATTTCCGAAGAGCTGAATGTTAACGAGCAAGAAGTTAAAAACGCAATAATAAACATTGGAAAAATAAATCCGCGTCCTACAGGGAGGGATTTTGGGAGAGTTGAATATGTTACACCTTCTGTAATAGTCGAGAAGAATGGAGAAGAGATGAAGGTTTCAATAAACGAACCCGAACTTCCTTTCTTTCGCTTGAACTCGAGATATTTGAAGGTTTTACAATCCCCTAAAAATTATGATAAAAAAACGGTTAAATTTGTTGAAAAGTGGATTGAAAGAGCAAAATTTATTCTCCAATCATTGGAAATGAGAAAAAAGAACTTTAGAAAGGTGATGGAGTATATAATAAATTTGCAGAAAGATTTTTTCAATAAAGGGGTAATGCATATGAATCCGCTTACCCTTAAAAAGATAGCTGAAAAAACCAATTTGTCAGAATCTACTATTTCCAGGTATCTTAAAGATACATATGTTCAGAGCCCTAAAGGGGTTTTTCATATAAAACATCTCTTAAGCGGAGGGGTCAGAGTGAAAGAACAGAATATTTCCACAAATACAATTAGAGAAAAGATCAAAAGGATGATAGAGTCGGAAGGAAGTAATAAATTATCGGACATAGAAATAAAGAAGGAATTGGAAAAAGAAGGAATAGATATTACTCGTCGTACTGTAGCTAAATACAGGAATCAAATGGGAATTTTGCCCAAGGCGAAGAGAAGAAAAAAAGAAAAATTATTGTAATTTGTATGGATAAACAAACTCAGTGCATTTTTGATGTACTTAAAAAAAGCCCCTCTATTTATTTAAATATAAAAGTTCTTAAGAAAAAATGCGGCAAACGTATTAAGCCTTTATTAAAGAAACTTGAGAAAGAAGGGAAAATTGTTTCAAAAGGTAAGAAATTTGCTTTGCCAAGAAAAGCTGGATATGTAAGGGGTATCTTTGATGGAAAAAAAGAAGGATACGGTTTTTTAATGCCCTCATCTGATATGAAAGACCTTTTCATTCCTCCTAATGATACTTTTACTGCTCTAAATGGAGATCTTGTATTAGCAAAAATAACAAAAAAATCTAGGGGTAGGTTAAAGGCAAGAGTCGAAGAGGTAATCGAACGTTCAAGAAAATACTTTGTTGGCAAGATTGTTTTATATGAAGGCAGATTGATGTTTCAGCCTCAGGATAAGAATATTCCTCATTACTTTGAGCTTGAGGATTCTCACAAAACTGTAGAAGGAGATTTTGTGCTTGCGGAATTTGTTAAGTGGACTACGCCGATTCTTCCTCCTCTTGTAAAGTTTTCCGAAAAAATAAGCAAGGATAACTTATACAATATTCTCGTGAAACAGGAATATGATTTGAGCCATAGATTTTCAAATAAAGCATTGGCAGAAGTTAAAAGTTTCTCCCCTCTTTCAGTTAAAGAGAGGGTTGATTTTACCTCTTTAGACACTTTTTCTATAGATCCATCCGACGCAAAAGATATTGACGATGCAATTTCAGTGAAAAAAGATACAAAATATTTTCACCTCTGGGTTCATATTGCTGATGTGTCAGCCGCAATCATAAGAAATTCAGAGGTTGATAAGGAGGCGAAAAAGCGCGGTTGTACAACCTATTTACCTAATGAAACCTATTTTATGTTGCCAAAGAAAATAACCGACTTATTAAGCCTTCAAGAAAATAGGGAATCACCAGCAGTCACAGTATATATTAAATTTGATAAAAGAGGTAACGCAGTTGAAAACGAATTTTATAAGTCTAAAGTAAAATCCGACAAAAAATTTTCTTATACAAAGGTTCAGAAAATTCTTGATGGCAAAGTCAAATCCCGGTTTACCTCTGAGCTTCAAGTTGCTTCGGAACTTGCAAAGACTCTTTCTGAGAAAAGAACAAATGAAGGATATCTTGATTTTTTCAGAGAAGAAGTCAAGGTTGAAATTCATGGCTCGCAGCCAAAAGCGGTTTATCCGCTTAGAGAGCTCTGGTCACATAGAATTATCGAACAATTTATGTTAGCTGCGAATGAATCGGTTGCCAGGGAATTAGAAAGTAAGAAAGTTCCCGGAATTTACCGTATTCATGAAGAACCTGAAAAAAATGAGTTAGAACAATTCAAAAAGCTTGTTGAAAACCTTGGTTTCCAATTACCTTCGACTAATCGGAAAGATCTGTCTTTTTTCCTAGATGAAATAAAGAATTCAACATATAGAAGGATTCTAAACTATGAACTACTGAGATGTATGAAAAGAGCAAGGTATATTGCTAGGCCTGAACCGCACTATGGTTTAGGGTCAGAAATATATACTCATTTTACTTCTCCCATAAGGAGGTATCCAGATATTATCGTACATAGGTTACTTTTTGGTGAAAGGTATTCACAAGAAGAATTAAAATCGATAGCTGATCATTCGACAGAACGTGAATGGAAATCGGATTCGGCTGAAAAGGACATAACAAAATTTTTCATAATGAGATATTTAGAAGAGAACACTGATAAAGAATTTAGGGGAATGATAACAAATGTTGCCCCTGACGGAATATGGGTTGAACTTGACGATTTTTTGGTTACAGGTTTTATTCCGATAAGAATTCTTCCCGCAGATAATTATAAAATAAGAGATCGATCTCTCAGAGGAGCGTACAATAAATTTTTCATAGGAGATATTGTGCTTTGCAATATTTATACCGTTTCACCGGGTACAGGAGAACTTATACTAGAATACGCCGGAAAGATAGAGAAAAGGAAATAGATTCAACAACAAATCAAATATCAAAAATCAAAAAGCAAAATGACAAATAAAAATGCAAATTTATCCCTTCACCCAACCACAAAACAGAAAAAAGATTTGTGTTTTTTGTATCGTCTCTTGTTTCTTTGTTTTTTTATTCATTTTTGAACTTTGATTTGTAATTTTCCATTTTGACATTTAATTTTTACATTAAGTCTTATATAGTTTATGTTTTTTTATGTAGTTCAATACCTCTTCAGGCAGTAGAAAATCTACGGATTCTCCTTTTTTAATTTTATCTCGAATTTCAGTTGAGGAGACTTCTATTATTCTTGAATTTAATAGTTTTAATTTTTCGGGAAATTTTTTGTATTCTTTACTTCTTTTAAATACGAAAACATCCACCATATTCAGAATTTCTTCCCATTTGTACCATTTTGTAAAATCTGCCGCCTGGTCTTCCCCTATCAATAGGCAAAGTTTTTTTTCTTTCTTAAGGAGTTCTTTTAAAGTATGATAAGTATATGAAGTCCCTTTCCTTTTCGCTTCAATGTCCAATACTTCGAAGCAATTTTTACTAGATATGGCTATTCTTAACATATTGTATCTATCTTTAAACGGTATTGCAGGTATATTCTCTTTAAAAGGGGGAGTCCAGGCAGGGATGAAGAATACCTTTCCCAGACGTAACAAGCCGAGGGCATCATTAGCAAGTATTAAATGCCCTGTATGTACAGGATTGAAATTTCCTCCGAAAACTCCTTTCAATTTATTTCTTTTAACTTTTTCTGTGCTTCTTCGCTTAGTTCCCCTTCTACTTTCATATAATAAGAAGATGCCAGAGAGTCATTGCTATTTGAAAGGGCTATATCTCCGAGTAGTAAATTTGCTCTGTCTTTCCATTTTTCACTCTGGTTAGTAACTTTTGTAAGGTATACAATTGCGGCATTATCAATTCCTATTTTAATATAAGTTTCTCCAATTTCCAATAGTTTTTTGTTTATTCTTTCTTCAGCGCTTCTTTTGCCACCTTTTGCTTCCTCTAAGTATTTTGAATACGGATATTTTCTAATGAATTCTTCGTAAGCTTCTATAGCTTCTTCTGTAAGTGTTTGGTCTCTTTGAGGTATTGGTGCCATCTCTTCTAAGCATTGCGCTTTTCTGAGGAGCGCGAGCTCACTCCAGTTGGAATTTGGGAAGTTGTTGAGGAGAAATTGAAATTCGCTAATAGCGTCCATATAATTTTCTAACTCATAGTATGATTCGGCATAGTAAAATTGAGCGTCGTCAATCCAATGGCTACCGGGATATCTATTAAAAAAATATCTAAGAAAAATGATTGTTTTATTATAATTCCCTTCTTCAAAACATTCAACCGCTTTCTCGAATTCTTCATCTGGAGAAGTCATTTCAGGTTTTGTATTTTTTGAACAACAAAAGAACAACAAAAAAATGAGAATAAAGATTTTTTTCTTCAAGGGTTATCCTCCATATTCTTAATGATTTTAAGAGTCTCTTCCGCTTCCCTTCTTATTTTGGGTTTGGCGAATTTGTTTAGATCCAAAACTTTATTGTAATGTTTAGCAGCTTCTTCGTATTTTTCCTGACTAAGTTTAATATCGCCCAATATGAAGTGTGCATCGTCTATCAATACTTTAGGCATACCAAGAGCGATTACTTCTTTAAGATATAATTCGGCTGAATCATAGTTTCCTTCTCTTATTCTTTTTTCGGCTAACTTAAAAGATGTTTTTCCTAACCAATATCTTAATCGCCAGCTTGAAAGTTCTTTATTCGATTCTTTAAGAACATCGTATGCCGAAACCAGGTCTTCTGTATTTATATAGCATTGTGCTAATTTTAATCGTAGATCTTCATCCTGAGAGCTATATTTTAATCCTCTTATGTAGTAATCAATGCTTTCCTCATAGTCTCTTGAATCAAAAAACCAGTTTCCCATTAATATGTTTTTTTCTTTTAGATCAAACTCGGGTTCAAATTCTAAAATTTTTGAGTAAATCATAATGGCCATGAAATCTTTTCCTTTTTTTGCTGCCTCATTCCCCGCTGCTAATAGTTTATTTAGAACTTTTGTTTTCCATTTTGGATCAGTATTAATTAAATTTTCAAAAGATTTTAATGCTCTTCTTGGATCGTTTAAATTAAGATAAATTTCGCCTTGCAAATATATCTCTTTAGGGATAGTAGAATTCTCTAAAAGGATTAGAGCACGGGTTGGTCTTAGCGAATGATAATATTCAAAAGCTTTATTATAGTTGCTTCTTCTTTCGCAACTGGTAACAATTAGTATTAATATTAGAAATAAGTATTTTTTATATTTTTTTAACAACTTCAACTATTAGCCTGGAGAGTTTTGGGGCAGCTTTATTTGCCGCATTTAATACGATTTCATGACTTACTGGTTCCATGGCATCTGGCAGACAAGTATCGGTTATTATTGAAAGTCCTAGAACCTTAGTTTTCATCCACTTTGCTATGATTGCTTCAGGAACAGTTGACATGCCTACTGCGTCTGCACCCAATATTTTAATCATTCTGTATTCGGCTGCAGTTTCAAAAGTAGGGCCCTGTAGTCCGAAATAAACTCCTTTTCTGGTCTTTATCCCTATTTTAAGTGCGATATCTTCGGTTTTTTCTATCAAATCTTTATCGTAAGTATTGAACATATCTACGAATCTGGGTCCAAGGCGGTCGTCATTCGTTCCCCTAAGAGGGTGTTCAGGAAAGAAATTAATATGGTCGGTTATTATCATTATATCTCCTCTGGAAAACAAGTTATTGACTCCGCCGGCTGCGTTAGAGACTATAAGGGTGTTTATTCCTAAAAAACATAGTAATTTTGCCCCAAAGGTGACTTTATCCATTTCGTATCCTTCATAGTAGTGAAATCTTCCGTTCATTACACAGACTTTTTTCTCATCTATCTCGCCGCATATTAAATTTCCGGAATGCCCCTTTACTGTGGAAACAGGAAAATTTGGAATATCTTTATATAATATTTTTACAGGATTTTTGATTTCATCGGATACATCACCGAGACCGGATCCTAATATAATGCCAAAATCGAAACTTTCGAAATCGACTTTATCGAGGATATATTTTTTGCTTTCTGATAAAATACTGAATGTCTTTTCTTTTGAAGATTTCTCTACATCTTGATTCATTGTTTCTAGAATTTATTCCTTGAACAACTCCTGAACTCTTTTCTTTGTTTTGTCTATTTCATCCGATTTTTCGTTTTCTGCGGAGGAATATCTTTTGTTTCTTTCTTTTACCCTGATAATTTCCACTTCATCGAGCATCTTTAATTGTGATGAAAGGAAACTGCGCAACTGTATAACAAATCCATCTTTTTGGTTTTGTAAAGCACTTATCTGACTTTGTAAGTCTTTTACTTTAGCGGCAGCGTTTTCAATTATTTCACTTGCTTGTAATTTTGCTTTTTGGAGTATCATTTCAGCTTCTTTTCTGGCGTTTCTTCTTATTCCGTCTGTCGTTTTTTGTGTAGATGTAAGAGTATCCTGAAGTGTTTTTTCCATTCTTTTGTAATCCTCAATTTTGGAATCCAGCTCCTTTAATTGATCAGCCATCCTTTTGTTATCTCGTATAACATTTTCTATTTCTTTTGCCAACATTTCGAGGAATATATCGACCTCGTTTTTATCATAACCTTTAAACGATTTTCTGAATTCTTGTTTTCTAATATCTAGTGGTGTTATTTTCATTATCCCTCCTTTTTTTATTTGGTGGAGGCGGCGGGAATCGAACCCGCGTCCGAAATACCTGTTTGGAAGCCTCTACATGCTTAGTGATTGTTTTAAAGTCGTTATTCCTTACCCAATCACAGGGATAAAATAACCTAGCCAGTATTTATTCGGCCGTGAAATCCTGGCAAAATCACAGCCTATCTCCTTTCTATGACACCCACATCCGGAGTAAAGAGAGAACATCCGGAAAGGACGGGCAGCTTAATTAAGCTGCCATGGCATAATTATAGTTGCCATTTAAAATAAAACGCCATAGTTTAACGAGTTACGACAGCTCGGCATGCGCCTTCCAATCCAGCTGTATTCCGTCGAGAGCCAATTCGCCCCCGTATATATATGTATTTTAATTATATAAATAGATAAGTCAAGCCCCTTCAGCTAAATACTTCGAAAAATAGATTTTTTATAAGATTTCTTAAGAAAAAGTAAAAAATCTTTATTTTTTCAGTACACTGTGAATTATTTCCTGCCTTGACTTTTGATTGAAAAGTATTTATATTAATAAGGTGAGAGTAGGAAGGATATTATTGTTAGATGGTGCCATAACAGAAGATCAGTTGAAAGAGGCGCTAAAAAGGCAGAGAGAAGAGGGTGGAAGGTTAGGCGCAAACCTTATAGAACTAGGTTATGTAAGTGAAGAAAAACTGATCAAGGCACTTGAGAAAAATTTAAATGTAAAAGGTGTAGTGCTTTCTGATTATCCCTTAGATGACGAAGTTCTAAATTTAATTTCTCCTGATATTGCCAGAGCATATGAATGTGTTCCTGTTGAGAAAAAAGGGAAGACTTTATATCTTGCTATGATAAACCCAAATGATGTACAGGCTCAGGAAGACATAAGGTTTAGAACAGGGTATGAAATAAAACCGTTAGTAGCGTCTGAAAAATCTGTTAAAAGCGTTTTAAAAGAACATTATGAGACTAAAGCTCTCGAGGATGAGGTGGCGGAAGAAATGGGTCTTGCTGAAGATGCGGTGGAATTGTTGGAGAAAGAAGAGGAAGAGGAAGGAGTTTCAGCTCTTGCTGCGCAGATTGATTCCGGCCCGGTTGT
Source organism: uncultured bacterium (assembly GCA_964534175.1). Classification (GTDB taxonomy): domain Bacteria; phylum Hydrothermota; class UBA3072; order UBA3072; family UBA3072; genus JAFGHJ01. The sequence goes on from CAZHNS010000001.1 coordinate 54,157, forward strand.
TCAATATGTTAATTTCCTTTTAAAAAAGGTTGTTGTTGAGAAAGCAAGTGACCTTCATATAGAACCTTTTGACAAAGATATTCGAGTTCGAATTAGAGTTGACGGCGTTCTTCACAATTTTCAACCTCCTCCCTGGCGTCTTCACAAGGCTGTTGTATCGAGACTCAAGGTTATGTCAAATCTTAAAATACAAGAAAAAAGAAGACCCCAGGATGGTAGATTTCAGGCGCAGCTTATGGGCAGGAAAGTCGATTTTAGAATAGCTACTGTGCCCACAGTTTTTGGTGAGAAAGTAGGTATACGAGTTCTCGATAAAGAGAGTGTTGTGTTCGATTTGACTAAATTGGGTTTTGAAGAAAAAGCACTGGATGATACTCTGAAAGCTATAAAAAAACCGCACGGTATTATATTGCTTACAGGTCCCACGGGTTCTGGAAAAACCACTACTCTATATTCAATATTAAAGGAAATCAATAATATCGATATAAACGTTTCTACGGCGGAGGATCCTGTTGAATATACTCTTTTTGGAGTTAATCAATTACAGGTAAGGGAAGAAATCGGCCTGACTTTTGTGGAAGCCTTAAAGTCTTTCCTTCGTCAGGATCCTGATGTTATTATGGTTGGAGAGATAAGAGACAAACCCACAACGGATATTGCTATACGTTCTTCGCTTACGGGTCATCTTGTTCTTTCCACGGTACACACTAATTCTGCTGCAGCAACTGTTACGCGTCTTCTCAATATGGGAGTCGCCCCGTTTCTTTTGGCTTCGACACTTGAACTTATTATTTCTCAGCGATTGGTAAGAACAATATGTTCAAAATGTAAAACTGCCCTTAATATTTCAGATGAAGATATTTTGAAACTGGGTTTTGACCCTGCGGTGATGAAAGGCGGAAAAATTTCTCATGGAGTTGGTTGTGAGCACTGTAAGAAAACAGGTTACAAAGGCAGGTTAGGTTTATTTGAAGTTATGCCGGTTAGCTCGAATATCAGAAAAATGATTATTGATGGAAAAACGTCTGATGAAGTCCAAGCTCAAGCGAGGAATGAAGGAATGAGTGCCCTGCGCGATGAAGGAATTAAGAAAATTCTCGCTGGTACAACGTCTCTCGAAGAAGTTGCAAGAGAAACACAGGTGAGATAATAATGGAAAAACTTGGGGAAATTTTGGTTCAAGCGGGTAAGATAACTCCTGAGCAGTTAAGTGTGGCACTGCGAAAACAAAAAACGGTAGCAAAAAGGCTAGGAGCGGTACTTATAGAGGAAGGGTTTATTACAGATAGCGAACTTGCAAAAACACTTTCTTTGCAGTTTCGAGTTTCTTCTATTGATATTAAGCCTGAAGATGTCGATAAAAACTTAACTTCTTTGATTCCGCCGGATATGGCACAGCGCTATCAGGTTTTTCCAATTAGAAGAAAAGGTAAAAAGCTAATTTTGGGAGTAGTTAATCCCGGTGATTTAGAAGCAATAGATGCGGTTGAGTTTAAGACCGGTTTAAAAGTTGAAACAGTAGTTGTAACTTTTTGGAAGATGAAAAAACTTCTTGATCAATTTTATCCAGTTACTAAAGATGTAGACACGATAGAAAAAAAAGAAAGTGTCGAGGATGAGTTTGTATTTGCCGATGATAGTGTCGAGAATATTTTTATCAGAAAGTCAGAGTTGGAAGAAGAGGAGGAGGATTGGAGGGCAGAGGCTCAAGAAAAACCTGTCATTAAACTCGTCAATTATTTGATTACTTCGGCTGTAAAAAAGGGTGCGTCTGATATTCATATTGAGCCATACGAAAAGGCTCTTCGTGTAAGATTCAGAATTGATGGAGTTCTACAACAGGTGGCCGAACCACCCTTTAGGTTGAGAAATGCTATTTCTACCAGGATAAAAATAATGACAGGATCTATGGATGCTTCAGAGAGAAGACTTAATCAAGACGGTAGAATTAAGATTAGGGTAGAAGGTAAACCAATAGATCTTCGTGTTAGTATAATACCAACGGTTTTTGGAGAGAAAATTGTTATGAGAATACTTGATCCATCTTCTCTTATGTTAGATATGTCGGATCTTGGTTTCGAGGCTGACGCGCTTGGAAAATTCCAAAAAGCTATTGCCAGACCTTACGGTTTAATTCTTGTTACAGGGCCCACAGGTAGCGGGAAATCTACTTCTCTCTATTCAGCTCTTTCTGCATTGAATAAGCCTGAAGTTAATATTATGACTGTTGAAAATCCGGTCGAATATAATCTTAAGGGTATTAACCAGGTTCAAGTCAATCAGGATATAGGATTTGATTTTCCAGACGCGTTGCGCGCTTTCTTAAGACAGTCTCCGAATATAATACTCGTTGGAGAGATCAGAGAAATTGATACGGCATCAATTGCCATTAGGGCAGCTCTGACGGGCCATCTTGTATTATCCACCCTCCATACAAATGATGCTCCAAGTGCGGTTAACCGTTTGGTGGACATAGGCATAGAGCCCTTTTTAATAGCAAGTTCTTTAAATTTAATACAAGCACAGCGACTCTTAAGAAAAGTATGTAAGAATTGCAGGAAAAAGGTAGAGCCAGGTACGAGCGATAAAATAGAAGTTTTGAAAAAAATGGGTATATCAGAAGAAGACATATTAAAATCGGATATTTACGAAGCTGGTGATGGATGCCCCGAATGTTCTTCCAGTGGATACAAGGGTAGGATCGCAGTAACCGAGGTTATGCCTATTTCAATGGATTTAAGGCAAATGATTTTAAAGGGAGCTTCTACGGATGAATTACGGAAAGCTGCTAATAATGGAGGTATGAGGACTCTTAGAGAAGATGGGCTTATTAAGTTAAAAAATGGTCTTACAACAATTGATGAGATTCTAAGGGTAACTGTTGAATCTTAAATTTTATAGAGGAGATAATATATGGATTATGATATGAAAGCCTTACTCGAAGAGATGGTAAGTCGAGGTGCAACCGACCTTCATCTTACAACTGCGGCACCTCCTATGTACCGAAAAGATGGATCACTGGAAAAATCTAATTATGCGCCACTTTCTCCGAATGATTTGGAAACGTTAGTTTATTCAATATTGAATGACGAACAAAAGAAAAAGTTTGAAATGAAGAAAGAGCTCGATTTAAGTTTTGGGGTTCCGGGTCTTTCTAGATTCAGGGCTAATGTTTTTTATCAGAGAGGTCAGGTTGCATGTGCGGTCAGGACAATTCCGTTTAAGATAAGAACTTTTAAACAGTTAGGATTACCTGAAGTGATAGCCACAATGGCTAACAAACAAAAGGGTCTTATCTTGGTCACCGGACCAACTGGCTGTGGTAAATCTACTACTCTTGCGGCTGTAGTTGATAAAATTGATAGAGAGCGAAAAGTTCATATTGTTACTATAGAAGATCCAATAGAGTACCTTTTTAGACACCAGAGAGCGATTGTTAACCAGAGACAGGTGGGTTCAGATACGGATGGGTTTTCAATCGCACTTAAATACATTCTTAGACAGGATCCTGATGTAGTTATGATTGGAGAAATGAGGGATAAAGAGACTATGGAGGCTGCGTTAAATGTTGCCGAAACAGGGCATCTTACAATTGCAACATTGCATACAAATTCAGCGGTTGAATCCATTTCGAGAATAGTTGATACTTTTCCTCCTGAAAGGCATAATCAGGTTAGGGCGCAAATAGCTTTTGTTCTTATAGGTATTATTACTCAGAGTTTGATACCAAAAAGAACCGGAGGTAGAGCGTTGGCAGTGGAAGTTCTTTACGGGACACCGGCTGTCAAAGCCTTAATAAGGGATAATAAAACGCATCAATTGTACTCGAATATTCAGGCGGGGAAAAAATTTGGGATGGTTACCATGAATCAATCGCTTTATAAGTTATACATGGATCGGGAAATAAGTATTGAGGACGCAATATCTTATTCCCGTGAACCATCGGAACTCGAAGAAATGATAGCTAAAAAACAAACAATTCTACATTAAGGGGGTAAAAGATGCCTGATTATCTATGGAAAGGCAGAACACCAAGTGGCTCGATAGAAAACGGAGAAATAACTGCGGCAAACCCTGCTGAAGTTCAAAAAATATTAAGAGAGCGAAAGATTGTTCCAACCTCGATACGTTCTAAACCTAAAGAAATAACTCTTCCCTTTTTAAAAGGCAGGGTCTCAAATAGAGCAATTACTGTTTTTACAAGGCAGTTTTCGGTTATGATTAATGCCGGTTTACCTTTAATAAAATGTCTTGATATTCAGGTGGCTCAGGTCGAATCGGAAAGATTTAAAGAAGTGCTTAAGGATTTAATATCTGCAGTTGAAGGGGGTTCAACTTTAGCCGATGCTTTGAGAGAACATAAGGAAATTTTTGGAGATTTGTACGTTAATATGGTTGAGGCCGGAGAGAAAGGAGGTTCTCTTGCAACTATTCTTGCCAGGTTAGCTGATTATCTTGAGAAGGCAGATTCTATAAAGAGAAAAGTAAAAGGTGCGATGGTTTATCCTGCCGCTATTGTTGTAGTTGCAGTTGGAGCGGTTGCTATTTTGTTAATGTTCGTAATTCCCGTTTTTGCTTCAATGTTCTCTGACCTTGGCGGACAGTTACCCCTCCCGACAAGAGTGGTTATGGCTTTGAGTAGGTTTGTGAGAATTTGGTGGTGGGTGCTTTTTCTTTCTCTTATAGGTTTAATTGTTTCTGTCAGATATTATTACAAAACCGAAGTAGGGCATCTTCAGATTGATGCTTTTTTGATAAAACTGCCAATATTTGGTACTTTAATAAAGAAACAAGCAATTGCAAGGTTTTCGAGGACTCTTTCAACGCTTCTTTCGTCTGGTGTCAATATACTTGATGCTCTTGAAATAACAGCAGGAACTACCGGTAATAAGTTGGTTGAGAATGCGGTTCTCCGGTCTCGTACTTCAATTGCACAAGGGGAATCTATCGCCGAACCTTTAAGTAAAGAAAAAGCTCTATTTCCGCCAATGGTTGTGCAAATGATTACAATAGGGGAACAAACAGGGGGTTTGGACGATATGCTTTCAAAGGTGGCGGATTTTTATGATGACGAAGTTGATCAAGCAGTTGCTAATCTTATGAATGCTCTTGAACCTCTCGTTATAGTTTTACTTGGAGGTGTTATAGGGGGTATGGTTATGGCGATGTATCTTCCTATTTTCAAGATGGCGCAGCAGTTTATTTAATAGAAAGGTTTTTCGTGGATCGAACTAAAAGATATTGCCTGTATAGGGCTATTCTATTCGTTCTTTTATTTTCTTTGATTTTTGTCTTCAGGGAAAAAGGAAAAAGTTTTTTACCTTTATTTGTTCTATTCTCTATTTTTATACTGGATGAAGTATTGGTTTTGTTTGTTCTAAGGAAAGTAAAGTTATATAATTTTCTGTTAGACATAACATATATTTCTATTCTTATTGTTTTTACAGGGTCTGCTTTAAGTCCATTTGTTCCTTTTTATCTTCCTTTGATAGTCCTGAGTGCTTATTTGCTATTACCTGTGGATTCTTTTGTTGTAAGTGGTTATTCCATATTGTCTTTTGGGGCTGTGTCTCTCTTTTTTACGGAGAAGATTCCTGCTGGTTTTATTCTTATAAATCTGCCGGAAGCTCCACCTCTGGAAATCGTTCTGGTTGAGTTTGTCGTATTTTCCTTTGTTTTTATTTTTACTGCAGCTGTTTCTTCTCTGGTTGTCCAGGTTTTAAAGGAACAACTTACTAGGGTTAAGGTTGATATTTCCGATATAGTAGAAGCGATCGATTACGGTATTATAGCAGTAGACAATGAGGGTCGTATTGTTTGGAGTAACTCTAAGGCTTCCAATTTTCTTGGAGTTTCACTTTTTCCAGGGAAAAATATTCTTGAGGTTACGGGTGGTCCTTTTAAAAAAGCTATTGAGGAAATATTAAGGGGAGAAGAAAAACAATTGGAGTTCGAAGATGAGGATAGAATATTTGTGGTCGGAAGTGTTGGTCTGTTCGAGGAAAAGGGAAACATTTTGATGATTAACGATAAAACTGAGGAAAAAGAGATGGAAAGGAAGATGCAAATGAGAGATAAACTTGTAACCCTTGGTAATTTTGCGGCTAATCTTGCTCACGAAGTCAGGAATCCCGTTTCTTCCATTAGGGCTTCGGCCGAATTGATTAATCCTTCTGTAAAAGGCAATACAGATAAAAATAAAAAGCTTAGGGAAGTTATAATGAAAGAATCTGACAGGCTGGATTATCTCGTTGAAAGCTTTTTAGATTTTACTAAGAGTTTTGATTTAAAAAATAAAGAGATGGGTCTTTACAAGCTTATTGAAGATGTGATAAGTGAATTAAAAGGAAGTAAATTTTTTAATAAAAATATTAAGTTCAGTAACAAAGTGAAAGGTGGTGTCTCGGTAAAAGGGGATTATAATCTTCTAAAAAGTGTTTTTTTAAATCTTGGCGTTAATTCGTTAAAAGCAATGCCTGAGGGAGGAGATCTTGTTTTTGGAGCAAAAGAAGATAATGGAAAGAAAATACTTTTCGTGAAGGATAATGGATGTGGTATTCAAAAGAAGAATTTGAATAAAATATTTTCTCCTTTCTACACACATTTTAATGAAGGTTTTGGTTTTGGTCTTCCCATAGTGAAGAAAATAATAGAATTGCATAACTGGAAAATTACGGTTGATAGTGATTTAGGCGACGGTACGGAGATAAGGATTATTGTATGAACGGTAAAATCTTAGTAATCGACGATGAAGTTAGTATTTTAGAAGTTGTTAAACTTGGTTTAGAAGGAGCCGGGTTTAAGGTGGATACTTTTTCTGATCCAATAGAAGCTTTAAATAGATTTTCTGAGAGTAATTACGATGCTGTTTTAAGTGATATTAATATGCCTGAAATGTCTGGCCTTGAAGTACTTCGCCGGTGTAAGAAAATAAATCCAGAATCAGTAGTTATACTTATAACAGCTTACTCTTCTTTAGATTCAGCAATAGAAGCAATAAGAGGAGGAGCTTTAGATTATATTAGGAAGCCTTTCAGGATGGAAGAACTGATTTTGAGATTGAATGAAGCATTGGACAGGATAAGGATTAAGAAGAGCCTGAAAAACCTTCGCGAAGAAAAACTTGAAGAGTTCAGGATTATTGGTGTTAATGATAAAATGAAGCAAATGAGAGAGAAAATAATAAAAGTTGCCAGAACCACTTCTCCGATTCTCATTTACGGAGAAAGCGGTACGGGCAAAGAATTGGTCGCAAATTTGATTCATTACAATTCAGACAGACCGGGTAAATTTGTTCCAATTAATTGTTCCGCTTTCCCTTCTGAGTTATTGGAGTCCGAGCTCTTTGGCTATAAAAAAGGGGCTTTTACTGGTGCAGATAGGGATAAAAAGGGATTATTTGTTGCTGCGGATAAAGGTACTCTTTTTCTGGATGAAATAAGTACTCTTCCTATGGAACTTCAACCAAAACTTCTCAGAGCTATTCAAGAAATGAGTTTTACACCTCTGGGAAGCACAAAAGAAGTTGAAGTTGATGTAAGAATGGTAAGCGCTACAAATGAGAATATTGAAAAACTCGTTGAAGATGGCAAATTTAGAGAAGATTTATACTACCGCTTAAATGTTATCCCCGTAGAAATTCCGCCACTAAGAGAAAGAAAAGAAGATATACTGCCCCTGATACAGCATTTTAATAGTAAGATCTCAGAGAGACTAAATGTTAAGGAGAAAGAGTTTACTGATGAGGCTCTTGAAAAACTTATGAATTATAAATGGACTGGTAATGTGAGAGAGTTGGAGAATCTTCTTGAAAGGTTAATAGTTTTGGAGGATTCGGAAGTTATCGGTGCTGCTGCAATCCCGGAAGAGTTTAGTAGTAAGAGTAAGTCTGATAGGTTGAATTTGGAAGAAATAGAAAGAAAAACCATAAAGAAAGCTTTAGATATTTCAAAAAGTGATAAGAATAAGGCCGCCGAACTCTTAGGAATACATCCTTCTACTCTTTACAGAAAAATCAAAAAATTGAATATAGAGCTTTCTTAATAAAAATTTAGGGCGGTTAAGATGATTTTGTTTTGTTTATTTATAGTCGGTATTAACGTAGATTTTCAGCTTGATAGAGATACAAACTCTGTTCCTTACGTTATCGTTAACTACGGAGTACCTTATTCTGATTTAATTTTCCGGAAAACCGATACAACTTATATTGGAGAGTATTTGGTATCTTTAGTTTTGAAAAAAGATAATTATCAACTGGGAGGAAAAACCGAAAAAAAGAAATTCTCAGTTTCCGAATATAAGAAAACCCTCTCTGATGATATTTATCATAGAAATTTTATGAAAATGAGAGTCCCTGAAGGGAAAATTGAAGTCGTATTAAGGGTCTCCGATCATAATTCAAACAGAGTATGGAGTAGGACCAAAAACCTAGAGGTGTCTAAGTTAAAATCAACAGATATTGGATCTATAAGGTGGCTTTCGAATCCTTCGAGAGAGGTTATTACCGATAAAGATACAATCAGGATTAGACTGAGCCTTTTTAGCTTTGAAAAGGGTAAAACTCATCTTGAATTTTATTTTAATGATGAGGAGAAAAAAACTTATTTCAAGAAGGATACTGTTCTTCCGGATAAGAAGAATCAAAGATTAGAGGTTGTTATACCTGCAGATAGATTCGAAGAAGGTTCTTATAATTTTGTAGCAGAAGTGAGAAATGTTGATAAAGTAGAAACTGTTAAAGAATCAATTTCTTTTCGCGTTTGGAAGCCTTTTTTTGAATCAGACAGATATATTGAAAGAGTAAAGCAAACTGTTTATATTTCCTCTGCCGAGGAGGAGAAAAGATTACTAAATGCGAAAGTGGCTGAGCGGGAGAGTTTATGGACCGAATTCTGGGAGAGTAAAGATCCAACACCTGAAGATGGAGTGAATGAGTTTATGATGGAGTATTTTGAGCGGATAGATTTTGCAAACCGAAATTTTTCTCGGGGTTCTCTTTTCGAAGGATGGAGAACAGATAGAGGTAAGGTTTATATAATTTTGGGCCCTCCTGATTATATTGTGGATGAACCTTTTAACGCTAGTGGAGACGCCTACCAGATATGGTATTACTACGAGAGGGGATACAATTTAATTTTTGTTCAGCGATATATTACTGGAGATTATGATTTGCAGAATCCCCCACCCGAAGTCTGGTGATTCTGGAATATAGAGTATAGGCAAAAAACAAAATTTTTTATTTCTTCAATTTTTGATTTGTTATAACTAGAAAATATGAATGTTGACAATGTGGTAAGAATAATTATTTTACCATTATGGAAATAGATGATAAAGTTTTAGAGAAGTTAAAGAGCGCAAAAACCGCTTTTGCTTTAACTGGCGCGGGAAGTTCGGAACCTTCTGGGATACCGACTTTTAGAGGCGACGAGGGGTTTTGGAAGGATAAAACACCTTTCACTATTGACGCATTCGTTGAAAATCCTCAGGAAGTTTGGGAATGGCATCTTGAAATTAAGGAAATGATAAAAAAGAAGTTGCCGAACCCTTCCCATTACGCGCTCGCTAAAATGCAGAGCTTTTTTAAAAATTTTGCGGTGGTGACACAAAATATTGATAATTTGCATCAAAAAGCTGGTTCTAATAGGGTTATCGAACTTCATGGAAATATTTACAGGAATAAATGTAATAATTGCGGAAAAATTTTTGGTGAAATAAATTCAAAGAAAATACCTGAATGTGATAAATGTGGTGGACTTATTCGTCCCGATGTTGTTTGGTTTGGAGAACCGCTTCCTTATAAGGCCTTAATTAAAGCAAGGGCTTATGCAGAGAGTAGTGAGGTTTGCTTTGTTGTTGGAACTTCAGGGGTTGTCCAACCTGCCGCATCTCTTCCATTGATTGCTAAAGAAAACGGAGCTCTGGTTATCGAGATAAATAAAGAAAAGACTGTTCTAAGTAATTACCTGGATTGTTCTATTTTTGGTGATGCTTCGACGATCCTCCCGGAGATCTATGAGAGGTTATTATAATGTCCGATAAACTTTCCTTATTCTTAAAAAGAGCGGAAGAATGTAGGGATAAGTATAAAAAAGTCATTAAATCCCTACAAGAACCTGAGATTATTAAAGATAGAAAAAAAATAATAGAGCTATCCCAGGAAAAAAAATCTTTGGAGAGTGTAATACTGCCTTTTGATGAATATAATGAAGTTATGGCTAAGATAAAAGAAGACGAAAAGATATTGTCGGAAACTAAGGATGAGGAAATGATTAAACTTGCGGAAGAAGAACTTAGTGAGTTACAAAAGCAGAAGGAGCTTCTGTCAAATAAAATAAGAAATGCTTTGACACCAGAAGCTTCAGAGGATAAAAAGAACGCCGTGCTCGAAATACGTGCCGGGACTGGTGGCGAAGAAGCTGCTCTATTTGCAGCTGATCTTTTAAGAATGTATAACAGATTTGCTGAAGACCAGGGATGGAAATTCGAAATAGTTGATTTCAGTAAGAGTGGAATGAACGGTTATAGGGAAGTTATAGCAATGGTTTCTGGCTCCAGTGTATATGGAGAAATGAAATTTGAAAGTGGTATTCATAGAGTTCAGAGGGTGCCTGTTACCGAATCTGGAGGTAGAATCCACACTTCTGCTGTTTCTGTTGCAGTTCTGCCAGAGAGGGAAGAAGTTGAGGTAGAAATAAATCCTGAGGATTTAGATGTTGATTTTTATTCAGCTTCAGCTCCGGGTGGACAGCATGTTAATAGGGCTTCTTCTGCGGTTAGAATCGAACATAAACCTTCAGGAATTATAGTTTCCTGTCAGGATGAGCGTTCGCAGCATCAGAACAGAGAGAAAGCCATGAGACTTTTAAGGGCCAAACTTTTTGAGTATGAACAGGAAAAAGCGGATAAAGAAATAAAATCTAAAAGAAAAAAAATGATCGGGTCTGGAGATAGAAGCGAAAAAATAAGAACTTACAATTTTCCTCAGAACAGAATAACAGATCACAGGATAAATTATACTAAGTACAATCTAAATTCCTTTCTTGACGGCGAAATCGGCGATTTAGTAGAAAATTTGAGAGCTGCCCAGAGAGAGAAAGATGAAGACTAAACTCTTAGAGATTCTTGATTTTGGAAAAAGAAAACTATCCGAGTACAGTTCGGATCCTGAGTTTGAAAGTTCTGTTTTTTTAGAAGAGGCGACGGGAAAGAGCAGGAGCGAGATACTTGTTGAGGAGCAAGATATGAAAGAAGAGGATTTTTTTAAATTTCGAAATTATCTGGAACGTAGGATAACAGGAGAACCCTGGCAATATATAATAGGGAGAATAAATTTTCTTGGTTTTGATATTTTTAGCGAGAAAGGAGTATTTATACCCAGACCGGAAACGGAATACATGGTTGTTCAGGCTATTGAAAAGTTAAGTAGTCTTAAGAATCCATTAGTTCTTGAGATAGGTTCAGGAAGCGGTGCTATTGGGGTAGCAATTGCTTCTAATGTTAAGAGAGCAAAGATAGTTGCTACAGATATTTCAAAAGAAGCATTGGATTTATGTAAGAAAAATATAGAATATCATAATCTTGACAGTCGTATTGATTTAATACGAGCAAATTTGATGGATTGTTTTGATAATTCGCAAATTTTTGATATGATCATTTCTAACCCCCCCTATATACCAGAGAAAGAATTAGAGAAACTTGATGTTGTTGTAAAGCGGGAGCCTGAGTTAGCACTGAATGGAGGGGATGGAGGTGTTTCCGTTATTAATAAAATATTAAATTGTTCAACAGGTAAGTTGAAAATCGGAGGTTTCATATTTATTGAACTTGATGGTTGCAATATACCACATTTGGAAGTTCCAAAGTCAATTAACTATTCAATTCACAACGATCAATATGGCAGGGAAAGAATATTGCAAGGTGTTAAAATATGAAAATAGCTATTTTTTATACAAAAGGTAAGAAATACATAGAAACCATTTTGAAAGATCTGAAAAAAGCAGCTGCCGATAATGATATCTCTCTTGTTTTCTATGATGGCAAAAAAGAAGTGATTCAAGAATGCGATTTTGTGGTTGCGGTCGGAGGGGATGGTACTTTTCTCATGGCCAGTTCAATTATATACGATTTTGATATACCGCTTTTGGGTATAAATCTTGGGGGACTTGGGTTTCTTACTGATATAAGGAAAGAAGAAATAGAAAGGATATTAACAGAACTAAAAGATGGAAATTATACTCTGCAAAATAGATTTTTTCTAACAGCTAATTGTAATGGTAAAGAGCATATGGCTTTAAATGATGTGGTTTTTTCTTCAACCGATATACGGGTAATTCATCTGGAGATATATATAAATGATTGTTTCGTGACACAACTTTCCGGAGATGGTTTAATAATTGCTACGCCTACCGGTTCAACTGCTTATTCTCTATCCTCAGGTGGGCCAATTGTTAAACCCGGTACAGAAGCTATTGTTATAACTCCAATATGTCCTCATACTTTTACTTTCCGTCCAATTGTTGTAGACAATAATTCTCGTATACTTATCAAAGCTAAGGAGAAATGTCGTCTAATTTTCGATGGTCAGAGATTGTTTAATCTTGAGGAAGGTGAAGAAGTATCCGTTAAAAAAAACATAAATCCTTTAAAAGTAGTAAAATTTAAAGATTGGGATTATTTTAATATACTTAGAAAAAAATTAAATTGGGGAAATGGATGATAAAGGAGATAAGAGTTAGTAATTATGCTCTTATTGAACGGATTGAAGTAAATCTAAATGCAGGGTTTAACGTACTTACTGGTTCCACCGGAACGGGTAAATCCATAATAATAAATGCACTGTCGCTTCTTCTTGGGGATAAGGGAGATACAACTTCTATAAGGAAAGAAGCTGAGAAGGCAACCGTCGAAGGAGTTTTTTCCAGTTCTCCGGAAATAATTAAAATTTTAGAAAAATACGAGATTCCCGAAGAAGAGGAACTTATCATAAGAAGAATAATTAATAGAAAAGGTGGCGGAAGGGTTTATATTAATGGTTCTATAGCCAATATCGATATTTTAAAAAGTCTTGGAGATATTTTATTCGATATACACGGACAGCATGAACACCAGTTGCTTATTGATGAGGAAACACATATAGATTTTCTTGATTATTATGGTAAGTTAATGGCTAATAGGAAGGAAATGGAAGAAAAGTTCAATTTGTTGAGAAGTTTAGAGAGTGAACTTTCTAAAATTGAATCACAGAAAAACGATTTAGCCAATCGTAGAGATTTGTATGAATTTCAAAAAAAGGAACTTGAATTTTTGAAATTCAGTACTGAAGAATATCAAGAGTTAAAAGAAGAAAAGAAAAAACTCGATAATTTTGAAGAGATTAAAGAACTGGTTGAATACGCTTCTTCTTTTATAAGCGATGGAGATGAATCAATTCTGAATAGGCTATCCGAGATTACTTCGAATATTAAAAATGCAGGGAGATTTGATAAAGAGTTAGAAAAAATCGGTGAAAGACTAGAGGAATCAGATTTGATTCTTCAGGATGTATCATTAGAGCTCGATAGATATAAAGATACCCTTGATTATGATAAGGAAAGGCTTTTTGAACTTACCAATATAGTTGATAAAGTTGAAACTCTTAAAAGGAAATATGGTAAGGATTACGAAGAACTTTTAAGTATGAAAGAAGATTTATCTACAAAGATTTTTGATATTGAGTCTTTAAAAGAGAAAGAAAAAGAATTGAAAGATGAAATAGCTAAAGTGAAAGATGAATTTGAAAAAAAAGCTCAAGAAATATCTGATAAAAGAAAAAACATTTCTAAAGACTTTGAAAAAAAGGTAGAAGAAGAGGTAAAAGATTTAGGTTTTGAGAAGGCGCATTTTAAAGTAGATATAAAGGATAAAAAGGATATCGATGGGCATGGCAAAGATATGGTAAGATTTTTGTTTGAACCGAATGTGGGAGAAGGATGGAATAAACTTTCGAGTATTGCTTCAGGGGGAGAGTTATCTCGGGTTATGCTTGGGTTAAAGTCTATTCTTTCGGAAGTAGACCGGGTTGAAGGACTTGTTTTTGACGAGATCGATGTTGGAATAGGTGGAAGTCTTGCAAAAAAGGTTGGAGAGAAAATGAAAGAAATAGGTTCGGTGCGACAGGTTCTATGTGTTACTCATCTTCCTTCTATCGCTGCTGAAGCGGATTTTCACTTGAGGGTAGAGAAAAAAGAAAGAGATGGTAGAACTATAACGGAAGTTAGAAATATTACCGGAGAGGAGAGAGTTGAGGAGATAGCCCGCATGATTTCGGGAGAAAGTTCGATTGAAACCGCGAGAAAACATGCCGCTGAGCTTTTGAGTGACGCTAAGTAATCAAAGACATATAGAGAAGCCAGAACAGTATCACAAAACCATGTTATGAATACATTAATAGATTCTATATTTGATGCGTGTGTCCGTTTCCTCAGCAATCTTGCTAAATTACTTGGAATCACGTATAATGAAATAAATGTATGGATTTTTTGTATAATATGGCCTATCTTTACGATTTTCTTGATTGTTCGTTTAGTGCAACTAAAAAGGAAAATTAGGGATCTTAAATCTAAAATATCTAATGGTGAGTAAGAATATTGCCCTGTTTTTCTAAAAACATCTTGACTACTATAAGTATATTTATTATAAACTTCAATATTAAAATAAAGATATTTTGTTAAACAATTAAATATTGATCGATTAGTAATAGGTTTGCGTGCTTACAAGTATCGGTTTGGGTTTAACGAAGTCAAAAGTAGAGATTTTATGTAAAAAATAAATCGTAATTAAATTTTCTGGATATTACAACTATTATTTCATTGACATCAAGTCTTTCTTCACTATAATTCTCTTGAGGATTATTTAAGTGGGATTTTTAAATGAAGATTTAAAATCAAAGATTAATGGAAAGACTTTAATATATTCGCTCATAGTGCTTGGCATTATTCTCAGAGTGGTTCAGTATTTATATAATAGGTCTATATGGCTTGATGAATCTTTTATTGCTCTCAATGTAATGAATAGATCTTTTTTGGAGTTATTAAAACCTCTGGATTTTGGTCAGGCAGCACCACTGGGTTTTGTATTAATTGAAAAGATTATGACCTCTATTTTTGGTAATGGCGAATACGCCTTAAGGCTTTTTCCTCTTATCTCCGGAATTATATCTATTTTTTTATTTTATGGAATTATAAAAAGATGGCTTGATGAAAAAGTTGTACCAATTGCTTTGATTTTATTTGTTATTTCTGAAAGATTAATATATTTTTCGTCCGAGGTTAAGCAGTATTCCAGCGATGTTATAGTAAGTCTACTTTTGCTTTTTGTCTTTATCATATACCTTGAAAAAGAAGATGTAAAGTTTTCAGATTTTGTTATTCCTGGACTTATAGGATCCTTAGCAATATGGTTTTCTTTTTCTTCTTTTTTTATCCTAACTGGATTTGGAATAACCATCTTTTTAATCTATATTAAAAAAAGAGAATATTATAAATTAAGACCACTATTTTTAATTTTCTTTCTCTGGGGCATAAGTTTTATCCTTAATTTCCTTTTTTCTCTAAATGAAATCAGCATGGGTCAAGCCCTTCTGGAGTATTTTCAGTATGATTTTATGCCTTTGTCAATTAAATCATTTCAAGATATATTCTGGTTTTTAAAAGCCTTTTATAAGTTTTTTAGTTTTACATTAGGATTTCCCGCTTTGCGTTCAATTATAGGTTGGCACAGTTTTACAAATGGAATTGGTATATCTGAGTTTTCTATGTATTCCCTTTCCACCCGAGTTACCTTGGTAGTTATTGCATTATTAGTACTTAATGCTGGATTGATTTTCTTCCTCGGAACGTATTCATTTTTTTTGAAGTCAAAGGAAAAATTCTTTATTTTAATTTCTCCTTTTTTCGTTTCTTTATTTGTTTCAGGGTTTCGGTTATATCCATTTGTTGGCAGGACAAATATATTCCTTGTGCCGATAGCTTTTATTTTTATAGCAGAAGGTGTGTTTTTTTTAAGAAAAGCTATAAAACCTAAGATCGTAAGTTTAGTTATAATTGCGTTATTGTTCTCTTATCCTATACTTTCTTCAGGATATCATATAATAAAACCTAACAGAGTTGAAGAAATCAGACCCGTAATAGAGTATGTAAACGATAACTGGCAGGATAGAGATATATTATATGTTTATAAGTTTTCAATTCCCGCGTTTACTTATTATTACGAGAGGAAAGATTTAAAGCACCTTAATATTTATTATGGAGAAGTAATTAATCAGGAACTGGTTGATTGGGCAAAAGAATCCGAAAAACTTATCGGGAAAAATAGGGTTTGGTTTCTTATTTCTCATAATTATAAATTTGGAATAAAATCCGATGAAGAAAATTTATTAAACTATTTCGATAAAAAGGCTATAAGAGTTGAAAATTATAAAAAAGAGGGAGCCTCGGTTTATCTATATGATTTACAGTAAGTGTGAGATTTCTTAAATATTAAAATAAGGATATTTTGTTAAATAATTTAATGTTAATACGATTGTTGAATTATGTAAATTAGAAATAAATGTGAAAATTGAACATTGGGAGGTAGGATGAATTCGAACTATATTGGAATTATTTTGGGAGGTATAGTACCTGCAATCTTATTTGGCGTTGGCGGATTTTTTGTCAAAGCAAGCAATCAGGAAGGGATAAGTATTAGTTATTTCATTCTCTTTTCCGGGATAGGTATATTAATTATAAGTATTTTAGCATTTATAGTATTTGAGGGGAAACTGATAAATGTCAGATCTGGTATATATGCATTTCTTGTTGGAGTAACATGGGCATTAGGAATGTTTTTAGTCACTATGGCGTTAACTAAATATAATCCACCGATTTCAATAATCTCTCCCTTGAACAGTACTGCATGTTTTGTTACAGTACTGCTTGCCCTTATTATATTCTCAGAATGGAAAAATTTACATATTATACGCCTAGTTGTTGGTACCGTTCTGATAGTCGTAGGGGCGATGTTAGTATCAACTTCTTCTGAAGGAAAAAAAATACAAAAATCTGATTCTGCTAATGAACAATTTAGCAGCGAATATTCCATTGATCAGAAGTAATTAAAAAATAACGGTGCCACGCATCTATATTTGAAGAATCTTGGTAGTGAATATTTATTCACTTTTTGTAAAAGATTACCCCTTGACAGCAAGAAGAAAACTTATATATTCGAGACGGGTTAATTGGTGTTAGAAAAGAAAATATCAAAAATAGATATAAGTAGGTTTACAATGCCTGGTCTCAGGCATATTTTTTGGAATTCAATCAGGAGTTATTCATAAATGGCGGCCAAAGAAAAATTAGTAAAACTTGTTTTGGAAGACGGTTCGAGCTTTGAAGGTTTTTCTTTTGGGGCTTCGAGGTCTATAAATGGTGAAGTCGTCTTTAATACGGGGATGGTAGGGTATCCTGAGAGTTTGACTGATCCTTCTTACAGAGGGCAAATTCTTACTTTAACCTATCCTCTTATAGGTAATTATGGCGTACCGGGTAACGAAAAGGAAGATGGTTTACTTAAATATTTTGAATCTGATAATATTCAAGTTCAGGGTTTAATAATATCCAATCTTTCAAAAAATTATTCTCATTGGAATGCAAAGAAATCCTTATCTGAGTGGTTAAATGAATGCAATATACCCGGAATATACGGTATAGACACAAGGAAGTTAACAAAGATCCTCAGAGAAAAGGGGACTATGCTTGGTAAGATTATTTATGATAAAGATATAGAACTTGAAGATCCTAATAAGAGAAATCTCGCCTCGGAAGTCAGTGTTAAGAAAAAGATCATTTACAAGAGAGGTAAGAAAAAAGTTGCTGTCGTTGATTGTGGTGTAAAAAACAACATTATCAGAGCATTTCTTAAAAGAAACATCACGGTCGTAAGATGTCCCTGGGATTATGATTTCCTGGAGGAAAACCCTGATGGTATTTTGATTTCAAATGGTCCTGGTGACCCGAAAATGTGTAATGAGACAATAGAGAACGTTCGCAAGGCATATAATGAAAATATTCCTATTATGGGAATATGTCTTGGTTCTCAGATTATGGGTCTCGCAGCAGGAGCAGATACTTATAAGCTTAAATACGGTCATCGAAGCCACAATCAACCGTGTGTAGAATTTGGTACTAAGAGATGTTATATAACTCCTCAAAATCATGGCTATGTGGTTGATTCCAAAACCCTTTCATCAGATTGGAAAGAGTGGTTTGTCAATAATAACGATGGTACAAATGAGGGTATAATTCATAAGTCAAAACCTTTTTTTGCTGCTCA
>CAZHNS010000001.1:72601-151185 GCA_964534175.1 uncultured bacterium
CTTGAGGGATGGAAAGAGCTCGAATATGAAGTTGTAAGGGATACTTATGATAATTGTATAGTTGTTTGCTCTATGGAAAATGTTGATCCGATGGGTATTCATACAGGTGAAAGTATAGTTGTAGCACCCGTACAGACTTTAACGTCCCGTGAGAATTTCAAATTGCGGTCTATATCTATAAAAGTTATAAGACATCTCGGCGTTGTCGGAGAATGTAATATTCAGTTTGCTTTTGATCCGGTATCGGAAGATTACAGGATAATAGAGGTAAATGCAAGACTTAGTAGAAGCTCTGCGCTTGCTTCAAAGGCTACAGGATACCCGCTTGCTTTTATCGCTGCGAAATTAGCCTTGGGTCATGCTCTTACCGATATTAGAAATGCTATTACCCAGGAGACTTCAACCTGTTTTGAGCCAGCTTTGGATTATATCGTTCTAAAATACCCGAGATGGGATCTGCAAAAATTTAAAAAAGTTAGTGTTAACATTGGTTCAGAGATGAAATCCGTTGGTGAAGTAATGGCTATAGGGAGAAGTTTCGAGGAAGTTCTTCAGAAAGCTATGCGTATGCTGGAAGTAGATATGAATGGGTTGGTGTGCAATAGTATTGAATTTAATGATCTTGAGCAGGAATTAACTCAGCCTACAGATAAAAGAATGTTTGCTATTGCTGAGGCGATGAAAAGAGGATATTCTATAGAGAAGATTCGTGATTTGACTAAAGTTACTCCATGGTTTTTATACAAAATGAAAAACATAATTGATATAGAAAAAAAATTGGCGAAATTAAAATTAGATAACATTTCCGAGGATTTACTTAGAGAGGCAAAAGAAAAAGGTTTTTCAGATAAACAAATTTCGATTTTGCTGGATTCTGATGAAAGCAAAGTAAGAAAAGCTCGTAAAAAGAAAGGAATTGTACCTGTTGTTAAACAGATTGATACTCTTGCTGCAGAGTATCCGGCTAAAACCAATTACTTATATATGACATACAATGGGGAAGAAGATGATCTGGAATTTAAAGAGAAGAAGCAGGTAATTGTTTTAGGCGGCGGAGCTTATAGAATTGGTTCTTCCGTTGAATTTGATTGGTGCTGCGTTAATTCAGTTATAAGTCTTAGGGATATGGGTTATAGCGCAATAATGATAAATTACAATCCGGAAACCGTGAGTACGGATTATGATATTTGTGATAAGCTCTATTTTGATGAAATGTCGTTTGAAAGAGTTCTCGATATATGGGATAAAGAAAATCCTATTGGAATTATAGTTTCAATGGGTGGGCAGATTGCAAACAATCTCGCCCTACCTTTGTATAAAAACGGTGTAAAGGTGCTTGGTACTTCACCTGTTGATATCGACAATGCAGAGGATAGGCATAAATTTTCTAAATTATTAGATGATCTAGTTATCGATCAACCGCAGTGGAAAGAAGTTACAACTATTAAAGAAGCAGAGAAATTTGCTAAGAAGGTTGGATACCCGGTTTTGGTACGTCCGAGTTATGTCCTGAGTGGTGCTGCAATGAGTATAGTATTAAGCGGGGACGAGTTGGAAGGCTATCTTAAGAGGGCTTCTGAAGTCAATAGAGAACATCCGGTGGTAATCAGTAAATTCATTACAGGCGCAAAAGAGATAGAAATCGATGCTGTTGCAAATAAAGGAGAACTCTACTGTTATGCAATATCCGAACATGTAGAAAATGCGGGTGTGCATTCCGGTGATGCTACTATGGTCTTTCCTCCTCAGCGTACATATCTTGAAACTATGAGAAGAATAAAAGTGATTGCAAGAGGGATTGCAGAGGCTTTGAAAATAACTGGTCCATTTAATATACAATTTATTGCAAAGGATAACGAAGTTAAAGTTATAGAATGTAATCTAAGAGCGTCTAGAAGTTTCCCTTTTGTTTCTAAATTTATTAAATTTAACTTCATAGACGCAGCGACAAGAATAATAATGGGGAAAAAGGTGCCTGAACTTACGAATTCTGCTTTTGATCTTGATTATGTAGGAGTGAAAGCTCCTCAGTTTTCTTTTTCACGTCTTAAAGGTTCTGACCCAATTCTCGGTGTTGAAATGGCTTCTACCGGTGAAGTTGGATGTCTTGGCGATGATTTTAACGAGGCATTTTTGAAGAGCCTTATTTCTGTTGGGTTTAGAATGCCTAAGAAGACAGTATTACTCTCTACAGGCCCAATAGATAGTAAAGCTGAATTGTTGGAAAGTACAGAAATTTTAAAAAGTATGGGATTCAAGCTTTATGCTACAAAGGGTACTGCTGAATTTATGAAGGATCATAAAATTGATTCGGCAATTCTTCATTGGCCTTCAGAAAATAAAGAGCCGAACACTTTAAGTCATATTTCTGACGGGAAAATTGATTTGGTAATTAATATACCAAAAAATATTGAAAAAGAAGAACTTGATAATGACTATCTTATTAGACGCCAAGCAGTAGATTTTAATGTTCCTCTCATTACAAATTTGCAGGTAGCAAAACGATTAATAGAATCAATGCAACGGACTTCTCTTGATGATTTAAAAATCAAAAGCTGGGATGAATATTAGTAGTTTAATGGGACGCAGATTAACGCAGATAGACAGGATTTTAATTATCACACCCCACCAGAAATTAATCTCACACAAAGACCACAGAGTTTTTTATTCTTTCTAAGCTAACAACTAAAGGCCAAAAGCTTAGTAAAACAACAGATTACACGATACGGATAAAAATTTTTACCTTGACGGTGATAGAGAATCTATTTATAATGTCGATATAGATGTTGCGGGTCAAGTGATTGATGTTTGTACGTATAAATTATTTTAAGTACTAGTGAAAACTATAATAAAGGAGGTAGAAAAATGAAAGGTTTAAAAGTCGTACTGTGGATTTGCGCCATAGCTTGTTTGTTGGGATTTGTCTTCGCTGCTCTTCCGTGGCGGATGACAGCTGCTTGGTTTCAGTGGACCGGTGCAGAGCCTCCCACTCCGGATGCGATCACTGTCTATGCATTTAGACTGTTTATGGCGGTATCTGGTATAATCGGGGTATTTTTTATCATTCTTGCTCGGGACCCGCTCAAATATGGAGCAATGCTGCTACTTGCAGCATATGGACTGCTATCCTATGGCGTTTTTTGCTTAGTGGGTGGCATAAAATATCCAATCCCATTGGGTACGTATCTTGGCGATGTTATCTTTGGTGTAGTAGCTGGTGTACTTTTACTTGTTTTTCGAAGAAAAGCGATGTAGGCCGATAGTGCTTAACCAATCGGGATAAAATAAAAAAGCCCGGCAGCGACCTACTCTCTCACCTCCGAAGAGGCAATACCATAAGCACTGGAGAGCTTGACTTCCGTGTTCGGAATGGGAACGGGTATGTCCTCTCCGTTATGGCCACCGAGCAATGAGATAATAATAGGTTTTTATTATTTGTCAACCCCCGTTTTAAAATTAAAAATCAAAAATCAAAAAGCAAAATGACATTTAAAAATGCAAAGATGAAAAGAGTAAACTATTATAGTTAAAATGCTCCGAAACAGTCTTTTTATCGTACGGGTTAAATAGAATAGGTGGATTGAAAGGAGTTTTAACACTGTTTTATTAGTAACTTTCGTTGTTCTTCCTTTTTTGTAAAATTTTGAACTTTTATTTGTAATTTTACATTTTAATATTTAATTTTTACATTCCATCAGATTAACGTATTGTTATCTGTCGTTAAAAATTGCAATGTGGGTTTAGAAGGCGTATTTACCGCAAATATTAAAGTACCTTCCCATTCCGGGGTAATCTCTGTCTGTGTATGAGCTGCCAAAACTCGCGATATATTTTGTGTTAAATAAGTTCTCGACGCTGATTCCTGCCATAAAGTTATTTATTTTTTTGCTGATTCCGGCATCCACGATTAAAGCAGGGTTTTCTATTTTCCATCCTCCGAACGAAAACCATCTTTTTCTTTCTCCTATCCATTTTCCTGATACTTCGACAATTATCGGACCCTGGTATGAAAGAATACCCGCGATTGAGTGTTTTGGTTGATGTTGAAGTTCTCTTTTTATTTCATTTTCTTCGTCGTATCCGTCGAGGTAAGAATATATTAATGAATATGAAATGTCTTCGTACTCACCGTCTGCTTCTATATCTATTCCATAAATTCTGCTTTTTGAGATGTTTTGAGGAATCCAGTTTTCATCCAGCGCTATTCTTTCGCGTATCTCTTTTATGTAACCAGATATAGTGATATTTTTTATTTTTATTCCTCCGTTTAATGCGAAAGAGTATTCAGGTTTAAGTTCTGCGTTGGAAAAGCCTGGATAGTAAAGGTCGTAGAGTGTGGGAGCCTGGAATGCAGAGCCTACTGATACGAAAATCTCTACTGGTTTCGTGATTCTGCTTCCGATAGTAAAAGAAGGATGTAGGCCAAAGCTTCCGTACCAATCGCCTCTTGCGGAAGCGAATGTATTTAAATTTTTCGCTTCATGAAAAAGCGAGAGAGCAATTCCGGCTTTTTCTTCTTCAAAAGAAAAAGAGGTTGTATCATAATTTGATGTGTATTGATCGATCCATACTTTATCTTTTTCAAGATTTATGGATAAAGATAGCATTTTGTATAACAATTTTGTATTAAATTGACCTGCAGTGGATTTATACTCGTCATTTTGTGTGATTTCGTCTCCCGTCAAATAATCTGAGTATTTATAGTTATATTTAATCAATTCTCCGGTTATTGCGGGTTCTATGAGTATGCCGATATCGCCACTCGTAAAGATTTTACTGTACGAGATGTCTGCAAATTGCGTTTGTTGATTATCAAAAAGAGAGGTTGCGCTTGAATCTCCAAATATTGGAATTAAACCACTATTTGGAAGAACACCCGGTATGCCTAGATCTTTAAAACTGCCGGTAAAATTTAAATCATTCCAGTTAAGATTCAGTGAATAATTCTCGAAATCCGTGTTACTTCTTTGTCCTTCGCCTTTTTCAAGGTTTAAATTACCGTTTAGCCCATATTTAAAGAATTGCAAATTAGCCCCTAAAGTGGAATTGGTATTTCCCTGAAATTTTATTTCATTTGTTTCTTTTCCGGTAATAAGGTTTACAATTCCGCCGATTGCATTAGAACCCTGAAATACAGAGGCTGCACCCTTTATTATTTCAATTCTTTTTACCGCGCTTAATTGAAGTGTGGAAAGGTCAAACCCTCCTGTTTTGGGATCGTTTAATCTATGTCCGTTTAGCATTATCAGTGTATGTTTGGCTGTATATCCGTGAACCGCTGCCTGTGTCAGCGAACTTGGGTCACCGTTTCCGTATATTTTTACTCCTGCTTCTTTTTCAAGTATTTCGCCTAATTCATTTATTGTAAGCATATTTTCAATTTCGATTACTTCGACTTGATAGGGAAGATGTTCAAACCTGTCTGCGGTTACAGTTATTCCTTTTGATTCAAGGTAAATCGTGCTTAGTATGATTAATAGCATAAAACCTCCTTTTTTTTATTTTTTGTATTGTTGGGGGTAAAACAAAACCGTAGATTACGCTCTGTGTGAGTACGTGCCAGATAACAAAAGGCAGACCGAGAATGAAGTAAGCCAGGAAGCTCCTCTTGGTAGGGAAAAAAACGAATCCTGACGATGTTGTTAATATATCAGATAAAAGAGTGATTAGAATTCCTAAAGGGAGAATGATAAGAGCTTTATTCCATCCTTTTTTATGGCAAAATCCGCCGGATACTCCTAGTACGGCGCCTACGACTACCTGTGTCAGTAGAAGGGGTGGGGGAGACATGCCGAGTGGATTTAATAAGCCGAAAATGAAATAAGTAAGAATTCCAACTAATGTACCCGTGCGAATTCCGAATAATGCTCCCGCAAGGAAAACAGTGGGAGAAACAAGCTCAAAATTGGGGATAAATACGAATACGTAACCTAAACCTAAGGCTAATGCAGTAAATATTGCTGTATACGATATTTCTTTTATTTTTTTCATTTTTCTCCCCTCGGAGTACTTAAAAATAGCAGGTCTCCTGACTTATGGCCGGCCTACTCACTGCACCTTCCCGGATTAAATCCAGTGGTTTTAACGCAGTTTTCGTTGCCAAATACAGTAGCGGGGCTGTAGCGGATTCTAACCGCTTTCCCTTAACTATTCTGTTTTATAATACTCTATAGTTTTTAAAAGTCAAGACCATAAATAAGCTCTTAGCTTTTGGATGTTGGCTTTTAGTTTTGTAAAAAATAAAAGCTAACCACGAAAAGCCAATGGCTAACACCTAGGTTATTAGAATTTTCCCTGGATACCTCTGATTAGGTCGTTGAATATTAGCAAAGCCATAAGAGAAAGCAGAACGATAGTCCCAATCGTTTGAACAATTTTTAGCAGTGTTTTGGAAGGAGCTTTTCTTGTATTAAAAGTAGCCAGTGACATTATAACATAGAATCCATCTAGCGGTGGTATAGGAATAAGATTTACCAACGCAAGATTAATTGTTATGAGTCCTACAAACATTAAGAACCATATAAAACCTCGATTAAGTTGATTTTTGGTGATTATTACTATGCCTACAGGTCCTGCAAGTTCTTTTGGTGAAACTTTTCTCTGGAACAGCCAGCTAAATGTTCGGGAAATTAGTGAGGCGACATTACAGCTTCGTTGCCACGCAAGTGAGATTGCTTGCATTCCACCAATACTTATTTTAGTTGAGGGTGGTCCTATTCCGATCATTCCTCTACTTACTAGTGAATCCCCTTCAATACTTTTTTGCTTGTCTGGTACTATATTAGTCTTTATTGTGTCGCCATTCGATATATATACGATGTTCAGTGTTTCTTCTGCCGCAGGATGGATTAGATCAGTTATGTCATTCCAGCTGTTTATATTTTTATCTTGAATTTTGATTATGTGGTTGTCTTTTTTAATGCCTGCTTTATCGGCGGGTGAATTTTTTGTTACATTTCCCACTATTGGAGGTATGAGAGGAATTAAAGAGTCGGCAATTAGCGAATCGATTGTTACCTCTGTTTCGCTTCCGTGGCGGCTCAGCAGGATTTTGGAACCTTTTTGTATTTTTTCTGTTATTTCATACCAGTTGGATACTTTTATGCCGTCTATTTCTAATATTCTGTCGTTCGGTAAAATATTACTTGCTTGATTTGCATTTTTTATTGTTGTTGTAGGTATATCTTCAGCGCCATGAAATAAGAATATAGACAAGAATATCAAAAATCCGAGAGTGAAATTACCAAACGAACCAGCGAAAACGACTGCTGTTTTTTGTAATCCATTTTTAGAATAGAATTCGTCGTCTTCACCTTTAATTTGTTCAGGGTCCATTCCTTTTATTTCTACATATCCACCAAAAGGTATTGCGGATATCCTGAATTCCGTTTCTCCCCATCTGTAGAAAGAAAATAGTTTCGGTCCAAGACCTATAGAGAAAACAGGGGCGCTCATTTTTGACCACTTCGCTACGATTAAATGGAAAAATTCGTGAACAAAGATCATAACGCTTAATGCTATAAGTGCGGCAATTATACCTAAAAACATTTACATTATCCTCCGGGCTTTTTCTCTCGCCCAATTAAGTGCTTCCATAATTTCTTTTTCCCCAGGGTTATTATTTACTTTATGCGAATCTGTAACTTTAAGAATTATATCCGTAATATTTTTAAAAGATATTTCTCCCTTAAGGAATCTATCGACTGCAATTTCATCTGCGCCTACTAAGACGGCAGGGAATGTTCCTCCTTCCTTTAAAGCTCTGTAGCTTAGGCAAATAAGTGGAAATTTTTCCCGATCTATTTCTTTAAAGTTTAGAGAGCTTAAGTCTTTCAGATTGATTCTCCCTGCAGGAAAGTTTTCCCTGGTGGGATTGGTTAAAGCGAATTGTATCGGTATTTTCATATCGGTAATAGACATTTGCGAAATAATAGAACCATCCTTAAATTCTACCATACCGTGGATTATCGATTCGGGATGTATTATAACTTCAATCTCCTCTGCACTTAGATCAAAAAAAACAGAAGCTTCAATAATTTCAAGTCCTTTATTCATTAGAGTTGCGGAATCGATTGTTACTTTTTTGCCCATTTCCCATGTGGGATGATTGAGTGCTTCTTCCGGAGTTATGTTACTTAGGTCTTTTCTATCGTAAAATGGTCCGCCAGAAGCCGTGATTATTATCTTTTCTACATTGCTTCTTTCTACTTTGGATAGAATCTGGTATATTGCTGAATGTTCGCTGTCTATCGGAACCAATTCTCCCGGAAGACTTTTTAATTTATTTTTAAGAATAGGAGAAAAGGCAACAAGTGTTTCTTTATTTGCCGTACATATTCTTTTTCCGTTTTCTAGGCCTTTAATTAAAGATTTGTACGAAGATATTCCGGCTGTTGCTATTACTATTACGTCTATTTCATCATTTTCATATAGAAAATCGGCTTCCTCGTGTCCAATTAATATCTTAGACTTATTTTTAAAGGTTTTTTCCAATTTTTCTTTATTTTTTTTGAAAAAACTACCAACATATTCAGGCCTAAATTCTTGTGCCTGCTGGGTAAGCAGGGAGATGTTATTGCCACCGAATAGAGCAGATACATTAAAATCTTTAAGGGTTTTTATTACTTTTAGAGCATTTCTGCCTATAGAGCCTGTTGACCCAAGTATAGCAACGTTTTTCATCTTACCGCAAAAAATCTAAGGTAGTAGTATATGAGTGGGGCTGTAAAGAGTAGGGAATCGAATCTATCAAGAAAACCACCGTGTCCGGGAATTGTACTGGAAGCGTCTTTTATTTTGACGTCTCTTTTTATCATAGATTCAACTAGATCGCCTATAGGAGCAATAATTCCTACTCCAATACCTAAAGTTACGCAGTCAAACCATGAGAGGTAAGATGCATATAAGTAGTGATAAATGAAAGCTGCGACTATTGTTACGATTGCTCCCCCTATTACTCCTTCCCAGGTTTTTTTAGGAGAAATTACCGGGAAGAATTTTGTCCTGCCAAATTTTCTTCCTACGAAGAAAGCTGCTGAATCATTGGACCATGTAAGCACAAATGGTAACAATGCAAGACTTGTTCCCAAGCGTATAGGTATATCAAAAATATTTTTATAGACAATAGGTTCTAAAGCCTCTGGCATTTGCATTAAAAGTATGAGGTGGCTAAATAACCAGCCGACATAAATCACTCCAAATACTGTACCAGATAAATGAAATATAGCTTCTTCTTTTTTTCGTCTGAATAATTCCGCAAAAGCAACGACAATAACAAGAGATGTTATAGTGATAACCGTAAAGAGATGGCTTTGGAAATAAGCGTTTAGCCCTAAAATTAATGAAGAAATTATCGCAAGAGATTTATATGGTGTTAGACCTCGTTCTCTCAGGATATCGCAGAATTCTAAAATACCCAGGAAAATACCTAATTCAACTAGAGTTAAAAAATATATTCCACCCGACCTTGCGATAATAATAAGTGCAGGGATAAAAAGTATTGCTGTTATCCAGCGACGACTTAAGTTTACTGAATGTTCCCGAATCTTCTTTCTCTCTTTTGATAAGCTCTTATTGCTTTTATGAAATTATCTTTGTCGAAATCCGGCCAGAGTTTATCAGTAAAAAATAACTCCGTGTATGCAATTTGATAAAGTAGAAAGTTAGATATGCGCAATTCTCCGCTGGTTCTTATAAATAGATCGGGATCTGGTACATCTGGTAAATATAAGAAGTCTCTAAAACTTTCTTCTGTTATCTTATTCCCCTTTTCGATAGCTTTATTGGTTGCTTCTATTATTTCTGACCGCCCGCTGTAGTTAAATGCAAGTATTAGATCCATTTTATCGGAGTTTTTAGTGCCATTTTGAATACTTATTGCAGCTTCTTTAACATCATCGGGAAGTTCTTCAATATTGCCTAAAAAACGTACCCTTATTCTATTTTTCTTTAAGTCATTTATTTCTTCTCTGATTACTTTGGAAAAAAGGGACATTAATCCTTGGACTTCTTCTTTTGGTCTATCCCAATTTTCACGTGAGAAGGCATATAAGGTAAGATATTTAATATTAAATTCCTGGCAGTATTCAGTAACTCTCCTTACGGCATTGACGCCTGCCAGATGACCCTGTAAGCGCGGCAGATTTCTTTCTTTCGCCCATCTGCCGTTTCCATCCATTATTATTGCAATATGGGTAGGAATATTTCCATCAACCATTAAGGATTTCTTTTTCCTTTTTAATAAGAATATCTTTGATTTTGTCTGTAAAGTGGTCGGTTATTTTTTGAATTTCGTCCTTAAATCTCAATTCGTTGTCTTTCGAGATATTTCCGGCTTTTTCCATATCTTGAATCTCTTTTATCGCATCTCTTCTTATATTTCGTAGAGATACTTTTCCTTCTTCTGCAAGACGGTTGACCAGTTTTTTTAATTCTTCTCTTCTTTCATCGGTGAGGGGGGGGACGGGAATACGAAGGACCGAACCGTCGTTGGAAGGATTCATGCCCAAATCTGAAGATATTATGGCTTTCTCAATATTGTCTATGGCCTTTTCGTCAAAGGGATGAATTACGATAAGATGTGGTTCGGGGATTGTAATTGAAGCTAGTTGGTTTAGAGGCGTTTTTGTACCATAATAATCTATCTTGAGGTCTTCTATCAGAGCTGGAGAAGCTCTACCTGTTTTTATATTAGCGAATTCATCAGAAACTATAGAGAATGTTTTTTCCATTTTTTCAGCCATTTGTTTCTTGAGAGCTTTATCCATTGTTTCCTCCTTTAATGATGGTTCCAATGTTTTTTCCCATGATAACCTTTTTTAAATTATTTTTAACTTCACCGTTGAAAACAATTATAGGTAAGTTCTTATCCATTGCCAGAGAAAATGCGGTCAAATCCATGATTTTTAAACCTTTGTTTAAAGCTTTTTTATAAGTGACTTTTTTGTAAAATTTTGCATCAGGAAATTTGTTCGGATCTTTTTCGTAAATCCCTTTAACATTGGTGAACTTAAGCAAAACCTCAGCATTGATCTGTAAAGCGCGGAGAACAGCAGCTGTATCAGTGGTGAAAAAAGGATTACTTGTTCCCCCGACAAAAATCAAAACATTTTTTTGAGTAAGCAATTTTATTGCTTCAGTGCTGCTAAATTTATCTCCTACAGAGGGAGAAATTGGTATCGCAGAAAGAACAGAGTTAGGAATTTTAAGTTTTTTTAAAGCTAAGGAAATAGCTCCACCGTTTATAGTTGTTGCAATCATTCCTAATTCATCAAGTTCCGCTGACGGTATTTTGTGTTTTTTGGAATCTGCCAATCCTCTTAAGATATTTCCACCTCCAACAACTATCCCTATTTCAACTCCTCTTTTGTGTAGGTATTTTATGTCAGAGGCAATGAGATTTAATTTCTCAAAAGAAATAACTTCTTCTTTACTTTTAAGAAATTCTCCGCTTAATTTTATTAGTATCCTTTTGTATTTCGGTTTACTCTTCTCCAACCTGAAACCTTTGGAATCTTCTTATGACTATATTTTCCCCAATAACGGATATTTTTTCCTTTATTAAGTCACCTATGGTCGTGGACGGGTCTTTGTAGTACTTCTGTTCCAATAGAACTACTTCACTATAAAATTTTTCAAGCTTGTTGGCGATGATATTTTCCTGTATTTTTTCAGGCTTATTCATCCTTTTTACCTGTTCTTCATAGATAGCTCTTTCCTCTTTTAGTATTGCTTCAGGTACAGATTCTCTATCTACCGAAATAGGATTAAAGGCGACTACCTGCATCGCGATTTCTCTTGCAAGATTTTCAAATTCATCTGTTCTAGCTACAAAATCAGTTTCACAATTTAATTCTACTACTCCGGCTTTCTGATTTCCGGGGTGAACGTAAGCGTAAATAATGCCTTCTTTTGCAGACCTTCCCATTTTTTTTGCTGCTTCCGCAATTCCTTTTTTCCTTAAAATTTGTACTGCTTTTTGAATATCACCTTTTGACTCGGCCAATGCATTTTTGCAGTCCAATACACCTGCGTTTGTTTTTGATCTTAATTCCTTGATGAGTGTAATATCAACTTCAGAAGCCACAAGAACCTCCTCTTATAATTATAGATTTTTTGACAAGGGATTTTTTATTTTTCTTTTACTTCTTCTTTTTCTTTGATTTGTTGTGTCTCTTCGAATCTTTTTTTGCCTTCAACAATAGCTGTTTCAATTATATTTGTTATTAGTTTTATTGATTCGATAGCATCATCGTTTGCCGGAATTGGATAATCTATCATTTCGGGGTCAGAGTTAGTGTCTATTATTGCTACAACAGGTATTTCTAATAGATTAGCCTCTTTTATTGCAATATCTTCCTGTTTTACGTCAATTACGTACAATAGATCCGGTAGTTTTTCCATATTTTGGATTCCATCGAAATGTTTTTTCATCTTATCTCTTTGTCTTAGAAGCTGACTTTGCGTTTTTGTTGGCAATTCTTTAAAATCCTCTTGTTCTATCTTTTCGCAAAGTTCATTATATTTATTAATGCTATTCCTTATTACACTGAAGTTTGTAAGTGTTCCACCCAACCAGCGTTCTTTAACATACGAAACATTAATTCTTTTTGCTGTTTCTTCTATTATGTTCTGTGCCTGTTTTTTTGTGCCGACAAAAAGGAAATCTCCTCCCTTTGCTGCAGTATTAGATACAATATGATAAGCGTCTTTTAATAATTCTACTGATTTTCTGAGGTCAATTATATGTAAACCATCTTTTTCCGTGTAGATAAAAGGTTCCATTTTGGGATTCCAATTTCTTCTTTTGTGCCCAAAATGAGCCCTTGCATCCAATAGATCTTTAAATTGTAGTGCCACTCTATCCTCCTATCTCTTCGAATGCTGGAAAGCTCTTCTTGCTTTTCGAAGTCCGTATTTTTTTCTCTCTTTAACTCTTGCGTCTCTCGTTAAGAAACCCGCATCTTTTAATGGTTTCTTATATTCTTCTTTTATTTGAATAAGACCTTTGGCAACTGAATGCCTAATAGCTTCTGCCTGTCCCGAAAGTCCTCCGCCTTTGGCTACTATACTTATATCAAAGTCATTTTGGACTCCGACTCTCTCGAGAGGCTTTCGTACTTCGTAGACGAGGCGGTTTGATTTAAGATATTCTTTTACCGTTTTTTTATTAACAGTAATTTTGCCGCTTCCCGGGAAAAAGCGAGAAGTAGCTACTGCATTCTTTCGCCTTCCGGTTGCAATGGTAATTTCTTCCATTTTTTATACTCCTAACTCTAATTTCTTTGGTTTTTGTGCTTCATGAGGGTGTTTTTCATCGCAATAGACTTTTAGTTTTTTTATCATTTGTCTTCCAAGTCTGTTTTTAGGTAACATACCATAAATTGCTTTAATTAATATTTCTTCGGGATTTTCCTCTTTTTTCTTTTTGAAAGAAACCTCTTTTAATCCTCCAATGTACCCACTATGTTTCCTATACAGCTTTTGCTCTTCTTTTTTTCCGGTAAGTTTTACCTTATCGGCATTTATAATTATAACGAAGTCACCATTATCTAAATGAGGGGTGAAGTCGGGTTTATGTTTACCCCTTAATATTCCGGCAGCTTTGGAAGCTAACCTTCCTAAAATTTTATCTTTGGCGTCTATAAGCCACCAATCTTGTTTGATGTTTTCCTTCTTCAATGAAAAAGTCTTCATTTTTTCTCCTTTCCAAATTTTATGCTTTTTGACTAATTAACTTATTTTCTCGGCTTAAATATATAAGGAAAAGGAATTTTGTCAAGAACTGTTTTTTAATTATCCCATCACCCCAATACCCTGAGCTTTTAGCTATTAGCCTTTGGGTTTTAGCATATTGACATATCCACAACCTCCGAATTTATTTTTGCTAACAGCTAAAAGCAAATAGCCAATAGCTATTTTTAGGCACTTGAATTTTTAATTTTTTTCATTATAATAACTGGCATGGACAGAAGAAATTACATGGAAAAAATGGTTGAGGATATTTTGAGCGAGATTTTTAAGAGTTATCCTGATTATTCGGATTGCAAAGAATATAGAGAAGAAATAATTGCTTTAGCTCTCACGAAATGTGAACCCTATTATACGACCAGCGATGTAGGACATGCTGTGGTTAAAACAAAAATGGATAGTTCTGGATTTCGTTCAAAGGTTACCTCCATTGTTATAGAAGCTATAGAAAAAGTCAAAAAGAATCCCAGAGGATAAATATTTCTTTAGTTTTTTGGCGTTAGATATGGGGTTTTCTGATGTTTGTCCTGAAATACTTCCGCACTTTTTTATCTTATATATATTAATTGAGGAGATTGTTAAATGAAAGTTGGTTTTTTTCAATTTTCGCCAATTTTTGGTAACTCAGAAAAAAACTTGGATTTATTACGTGAAAACATTAGAAAGACAGATTCTCTTGATGTACTAGTTCTTCCTGAACTCGCGCTTACAGGTTATACTTTTGAGGATTCTGAGGAAGCTTATTCTTTGAGTGAAGAGATAGGGGATAAGTTAACGGGCGAATTAATTCGAATTGCCGGTGAAAATAGTATTACAATGGCAGTTGGTTTTCTCGAAAGAGAAGGAAAACATCTTTACAACTCAAGTGTTCTTGTTAATGGGGAGGGGATTATAGGAGTATACAGAAAGGTACATCTTTTTCGAGAGGAGAAGTCTGTTTTCAAATCAGGAAATATGGGTTTTCCTGTTTTTTCTGTTGGTGACATTAAAGTAGGTTTGCTTGTTTGTTTCGATTGGATCTTTCCGGAAGCTATGAGGACGCTTGCTTTGAAAGGGGCTGATGTTATTCTGCATTCAGCAAATTTAGTTTTGCCTTTTTATCAAAAAGCCATCATTACAAGAGCGATAGAAAATAGAGTTTTTATAGTGCTTGCTAACAGAACCGGAGTTGAGGATAGATTTGGTAGCAAAAATGAATTTACCGGAGAAAGTGAAGTTGTCGATCCCCGGGGAGAAGTATTATTAAAGGTTGATGAGAACGAACAAGGAATTTTTTCAGTAGATATAAATCCCGAAAAAGCCAGAAATAAAAATGTTACCGAATTAAACAATATCTTTGAAGACCGTAAGCCGGAATTTTATGAGAATTGGGGATGACTGCTTGTTCTTGGTTCGTAGTTCATAGTTCGTAGTATACGACAAATTAAAATATAGTACTTTTTTCCTTTATGGTTTAGTGGCTCGCTTATAGCTTGAAATTTAACTTAAAATAATTAAATTTATATATATAGCGGAAGGGCGGATAGTCGCGCTCTCTTTTAGAGAGTGAGGAAAGTCCGGACATTGCGGGTAAGAGAGGCTCCCCTTAGGGAGGCACCGTAAGGTGACGGAAAGTGCCACAGAAAACATACCGCCTTGCTATGCAAGGTAAGGGTGAAAAGGCGAGGTAAGAGCTCACCGGACTTCTGGTGACAGGAGTCGCATGGTAAACCCTCTTTAATGCAAGACAAACAGGGTAGGTCCACTTGCCCGGACCGATAATCCCGGGTAGTTGCAAAGATCAATGACTATCTATAACAGAATCCGGCTTATAGCCCTTCCGTTTATTAAAAAGATGAACTACAAAGTAAGCTATTTGCTATTCGCTTTTTGCCTTTCGTATTAGCCCCTCTACACACACTTAAACGTTAAGAATATTTGTTGAATCAGAGAGGTTGCCGTCCGAGAAAGATGTGGTCAATTTCCCCGGCGGGTGTCGTTTAGGTACACCTTTCTAAAAAACCGCAGTCAGTTTCCCCTGCGAGGAAACTGCTGCTTGCTCTCGACCTCGCTCCTTTTGACTTCGTCAAAAGTCCGTGCCCGCTCGGTCTCCGAGACATTTTTTATGAAAGGTATACCTGAACTTTTAATATTTAAAAAAAATATAAAGCATACCGTAAAAATTTTTGTCTTGACGGAGAGGTTGGCTCTATTTATAATATACATATGTCGGTTAGTAATCTATATAAAAAGTTAAAATCTATGATAAAAGCCATATCTAATGTATATAAGGTAGTTATTGATCGTTATAAAAAAATAAAATCTGTGATAAAAAACCTGCCAAAGGATAAAAAATTAGCTTTATTTTCAACAATTTTTGTTTTTTTTGCGATAATTGGGTATATTTTACTGAATTATCTTGTGCAATCAAGGATCGACGAATTTAGAGCTAATAAGTCTGATTATCTAGAAAAACAGATGATGAGTTTCGATTTTATCAACAAATCTAATTATCATATAAAAGATTCTTATATATTAGATGACCATTACCATATTATTAAATTGCTAGATTCTAAAAATAAATATTTATTAGATTCTATAGCATATAAAGAAATTCAGGTACTAAGAAATGCCGCTTACGATGCGCTTAATTCTGCCATTAGCTCAGAACAAATAGACCATAAAAATAGTGAGGCACTTTTTGATGAAATTGATTTTTTTGCTGATTCGTTGAAATCGAAGAAAAAATTATTAAATAAATATAAATATTATAATAAAAAAGGTGCAAGTGGAACTATAGATATTCAGAAAAATATTGATAAAATCGAAGATGATATTTCAAGATATACAACGATTAAAAATATATTATGGATAGTTATTTTGGTTTTTCAATCCGGAGGCATGGTTTTGGGGGTATGGGCGAGTGTAGTAAATAGGAGGTAACTAATGACATTTAAAACACAGTCGGACGCAAAGCGGTTTATTATTGCCCTGCAATATGGATGAAAATATGACAAAACAAGAAAACTCGGCAGTGGATAATATTCCAATTTTTGTGGCAACGATACTTGCTAGTATTGCTCTTATTGCGTTGACTACGTTGTACTGGAACCTATTCGACATACTGTTTATCTTTATGCCTTTCTTGATGATTGGCGTCTGGATTGTATTTTTTGGTGTTGCCATTTGGTCTGTCGTTCATATCTGCCGGAGGAAGCGATTCAGGAAACTTAAGGCTTATATCCCTTTTATGATACAGATGGCGTCGTTGATTATCGTTCTTACTGTACCGTTTACTTCTATCATGCTCGATCTTGATTTCAGGTTGCACCTGAAGCAACGAGAGAAAGTGGTTTCACAGGTCATTTCGGGAAGATTGAAGCCCAATGTTTCTCACAACTCCTCTTTGATTCATCTGCCATTTTGGTACGCTGACCTATCAAAAGAGGGTGGAGATATAATGGTTGAACGTAATGGTAAAGAGACTTATGTGTTTTTCTTTACTTTTCGGGGAATACTGGATAACTTTTCAGGATTTATGTACCGTTCTGACGATACGCCACCTCAAAACGGTGATTTTGGTGGAGAGTTTTTCGAGATTGAACGACTCAGGAAAAACTGGTACTGGGTTGCAGCAAACTGAAGACTAATAAATTCAAAATAAACGAACAAAAAATATTTTTCTTTTTCTCTGTGCTCTCTGTGGTTCATTTTTTATCCTGGCTATTTCTTTTTCCGAAATCCAGTATTGCATAAAATAAAAAACCCTTCCGATTTGAAAGGGTTTTTTATAAGAATTTTTGAAAAATAAGAATCGTTTAGTTTAAGTTCTCTTATTCTATATTAAGTAATTTGCTGGTAAGAATATCGTCTCCAGCTACTACTTTAACAATATATACTCCGGATGCAAGACCATCTACTTTAAGTTCATGATCCCCAGCGGCCTGGAATCCTGGTACTTCCGATAACACTTTTTGACCGGTTAGATTATATGCTTCAATTAATACAGGTACAGTACCTTTAAGTGAGTATTTTATGGAACCGATCGATGTTTTTGGAAGAGCTAAGTTACCTTTATCAACTCCTACTATTCCGGAGGGATCAGATGCTAGTCTTCCTTGACTGGTTATTGCGTCGACATATATCGTATCGTTTTCTTTATAGGGATTTTCCGCGGTATTATCACCGCTGAAATTTATGCAGAGCCCTATCTGATTGGGAGGTAGTACCCAGCCGCCAGAAGTATCTACGACATAAGCAAGTAAATTCCACTGTTCGTATTTTACTGTATCGTTTGGCAAATTATCACTAACTCCGGGTATACTCCAGATATTACCGTTATCTCTCCAGGTTCCGTTAGGTCCTTCTCCGCTTCCGTCTTTACCGAAAACTTTAATAGTATTTATGCAGTTGTCGGGATTGTGGGGTTCTGAGAGGTATAAACCATAAAATATAGTGTCTCCGTGCGCTAAATCTTGCAGAAATTCAGCTTCGCTGTCTAATTCTGGGCTAGTCGTAATTTGAGGTTCGACAAAACCTGTGTCGCTGGCATCGATAAGAGGCACTCTTAAAGCGTTACTTCCGCCTACCTCATAATTCCACCCCTCTGCGATTTCGATAGGATCCCCAATTATATCTTTGTATCTATGATAAGCACCATTATAATCCCAAAGCTCCCAGTCTCCTGTTGTTCCGCCTTCGAAATCCTCTTCACCTGCTAACGCTGTTAAGGAAAAGGCAAGAGCGATTACCAGTACTATGCTTAAGATTTTTTTTGTCATATAACCTCCTTAAGCTTCCAAATTTTCAGAATTCCTAAACCAAACGATTCTTATTTTTTTAAACATTTTATATGCCGTAAAACCGTCTTGTAATTCCCACTTACTTCAAACTCTTAGAAAGCAACACCTATAGAAGCCCTATTTACCATGTCGAAATCTTTAAGTTTTCCATAAGAGTAGTTTAATTTAAATCCCTTAAGATTAAGTCCGACTCCCGCAGTTATATTTTCTATATCGTAATTGATTTTATATCCGACCCTTAGCATTAAGAGCTCCTTATAGGAGTATTCTACGCCAAGATGCAATCTTCTTGAATAGTCACGGGGATGTACTACTTCAAAATCGACCAGCATTGAATTGTCGGGATTTTCTCCAAATAAATCAAGTATATCCATTCCTACCGCCACATTAAATGTGAGTGGCAATTGAAAGCCGTCATTGTAGTACTTAATCTCAGTTGAAAAATTTCTAACAGACATACCTAACCTGAAGCTTTTAAAACCCGGATAAAAAATAGTGCCCATGTCATAGGATATCGTGCTAATTTCGTTAACAACCGTTAAACCAGTGTCTATAGGGCTGCTTGATAGGTGTTCATATGCGTACCTGGCATTTCCGCCTATCTGGAATTTATCAGTTAACTTACGAGCATATGAAATGCCGGTGATATAAGCTCCTACGTCGGTGAGTAATCCGTCCTCCGCATACCCTGTTTCACTTTCTGGGTCAACACTCGTTCCATATATATCCCCGTAATCGGTTGCAATTAGACTAAAGCCAACTTTACCTAAAGTGCCCATGTTATATGCTAGACCCAAAGCGTTCAAAGCTGTTCCCGCTATCCACTCAGTCCGGCTGGCGACAAGATCTATTTTGGCTGAATTCATATCGGCGAGCCCTGCTGGATTATAAAAGATAGCGTCTGAACCGGTGCCGATCACGGTAAATGCTTCCCCCATTCCTGTAGCTCTGGCTCCAACCTTTACAGAGAGGAAGGTGAAACCGCATTGCCCGAGTTTTTTCATTTCTTGTCCGTAAAGAGGTACTAACGTAATAGACACAAGAAAAACTGATAATAAAGCGATTCTTTTTTTCATCTTTTCCTCCCCTCTATCTCACTATTATGAATTTTACGCTTGTACTCTGTCCATCGGGAGTTTCTATATATGCAATATATACGCCACTTGCTGGAATCTGGTTTGAAGAAGTTGTAAGATAAAACTCTCTGGTGATATTCTGCCATGCTTCGTCACCGGTACCGCTGGTATGTTCGATTTCCCTTATTAAATCTCCGTTGAAATTGTAGATTCTTATGGTACATATTCCGGGTAAGTTAACAAAGTTTATCTTATCAGGTGCACCCTCGTATTGGATAGTCCCTTGTGCTCCTAAATGGCAGGGGTTTGGAACAACTCTGATAGAATCGAGATCGCTACCCGCCGGCATCCCGTGCAGGGAAGCGGGCCTGAAGACCTCATTCTGCCATCTTCCACTTTCCAGAACCTCAGCAGTACCCGTTATTCCGTTTGGGTAATTCGACTCCGGATGACTTCCATCGTCAAATGCGGCTACATAGTAATAGTAATTTTCACCACGTACGGCTGTTTCATCATAAAAAGTATCTGCAACGCTGGGTGAATAGATGATTGACGTGCCTCCGGGGTCGATTCCGCCACACTGATAGATTAATGCCCATTCTCCATAATGCTCGCCATCTTCTGTAATAATCGGACCCGGATTAGCTATGGCTCGATAAACTTTATATCCTTCGAGGTCTGCTGGTATATCATCCGGATTCTCATACTCCCAGGTTATACGTATTCTATCTGGCATCGATTGAACTTTAACTGATGGAGGAGGAGGCGGTATGGGAATATCATAATTGTGGTCGAAATTCCACTGGGCATTTATTGCATTTCTTATAACAGTGTCTACAGTGGAATATACCCACATATCTTTAAGTAGATTAGCAGCATCATTTGTATATCCGGCATCCTGCCATTCCTCCGGATTGTGTCTGTAGGTAGGAGGTATATGGATTGTATCGGCCGTGTTAGGAACGTATGGGAATGTCATACTTATATCATTTATATCGAGTGTGTCTCCGCTCTGGGTGATGAAGGTTATTGTACTGTCCTTCCAGGCATGGCCTATATCCCAGCAAGATTGGACGGGCAATGTACCTGCTGTCGTGGCCCATACAATTCTGATCGAGTCACCAAAGGCTAAGTTAAAAGGACCGGATGCGTAATGACCAACAACATGCCAGAAAATCTTTTCCGTAGGCTCAACTTCATTCCAGTGTGCAGCCCCGCGTAAATCCATCGGCATCGGATGATAGGTGCCAGGATAGATTCCTGGCATATAGTCGACATAAGGGTCATAAACAGGGTCTCCCTTTTCTCCGTATTCCATAATGTTGTAAACTTCCTGCCAGGTGTCTACAGGTCTCGCGCCGGAATGAAATTTGTATTGGAGGTCGTCTGGTCCATGAATACCATGTGTTTTTGGCTGAACCGGATCGTCTGTTTCCGGATTATTTTCTACAGTTCCGTTTATTTCCGCAAGTTCTCCGGGTCCAGTCGCAACAGATGAAGATTGAGGCACGTAAAGTGTAACCTCACCGGCACTACAAATATCATCAAGATAATCATGATTAAAATCCCAGACTCCGAAACCATCGCGCTCATAACTAATATAACTGTAATCCAGAGCCCCATAAACATAAGTCAACCTCACTGAATCTTGCGGATTTTCCCAGTTGGGATAAACTCCTGTCCAATGATACCACTCGGCTTTTTCCTGTGCTTCATTAAGCGGCATCATTTCAAGCTGTCTCATAAAATAAAGACTATCGATAGATTCACCCTGACGTTCAATTACCGAATCGAGGTCTATATTACCGCTATTAACAATCGTCCAATCATATATTACATAATCATCATGGTTTTTCTGCGCCCAGGTGAGGACTCTCTGGTATATATCAAGACCCATCCAGGTTCTAAAATGAGAT
Organism: uncultured bacterium; assembly: GCA_964534175.1. GTDB lineage: Bacteria > Hydrothermota > UBA3072 > UBA3072 > UBA3072 > JAFGHJ01. The sequence continues at coordinate 94,124 of CAZHNS010000001.1, forward strand.
TCAACCATAACATCCGCAGTTCCCCAGACTTTATCGGAAGAAAAATAGTCGCCCGTACGAGCCGTGGGCTGCTCTATTAACATTCCGTCCAGCTCTATACTGGGTGGTGTGTATCTGTAGTATCGTCGGATAGTAGTTCCATCTTCGTCAGGAACAGCAAATGTGTTATAATCTCCGTCACTCGCATCGGATCTACCATAGGGGTTCCCCGCCAATTTAATGGGAACTATACTGTCTGCTTCAGTGTCATACCAGTTTTTGCAGCCAAAGCGCGAACCGGCGACACGAATTATGTCCGGTGCCCAGGGTGATAAATTATCGTATTCCTGTGGCCAGCCACCACCCTCTACTCCTTCGTAAAATCTGATTACATTAAGATCGATTGAACCACACTGCTCACTCTGATCCCCGTCATCAGTAATGTATACAACAAGTTCATTTCCACGTATTGTTTTTGCGGCTCCAAAACCCGAAACTGATATAAGAAGGATCAAAAGAGTCGATAATACCAAAAGTTTCTTATTCATAACACTGCCTCCTTCAACTCTTTGATGATTTAAAAATTAAAACCAAACCCAAAATTAAAGCTTCTTGGATTTCTGAACGCAAGGTGTTCAATATTGGGCATATCTATATAGGGCTTATCATCACTTTTTACATCTCCAAGTCGGTCGTTTCCTTCTATACGGGATGGGTCGTCTTCATATTCTTCTGTGCCATACAAAGGTAGGTGCAAGGACTGATAATAATTGTTTCTATCATCGTCATCAGAAAAACCCCGATCGATTAGATACTTCCAGTTCATTAGGTTGTTTACTTGGCCATATACATAAATACTGGTTCCTGCTATATTCAGTGTTTTTTGGATTTTTAACTGAATATTTTTCCAGGGCGTCCACTGCAGTATTTCTTCTCCAAAGTTTTCCTGGTCAGTTACAAAATAGCCATCTTCCCAGAAATAAAGTAAACTTAAATCGAGTTCACCTAATACCGGACCCAATCTTTCGGGAGTTAAAAAACTAAGTCCTAAATTCATAACCGGTCGGGGAAGAGGTCTATCCTGTGTGGGTTCGGTATAGCCAGTACTCTGTTCATCTAATGGATCCGCGAAATATTCATCTCTGCCTGTACGGCCGCTGGTTGTAACTCTATAGTCATAATTGACCCAACCTTTCCACCAATCACCGAAATCTTTGCTGAAACGAATTTCAAAACCGCGAATATCCCTGTAAGAATTGTTAAGTATAGTTCCATAATGTACGGGAGGATCGTCCGGGTGTCCGGTGTAAGTTACTCTATTGACCTCGTTTTTTACATCTTTGTAATACCCGGCGATATGAAGCTGAAACATGTCTGCTATACTAATATCTGCGCCCAACTCATATGCTGTGGTCCTGGCCATTTCCAAATTTGGATTACCTAAGAATCCCAGAGGGCCATTTAATCCCGATAAAAAGATTTGGAACATATTGTAAGAGGTGGGCAGTGAATAGAAGTCACCATAATTAAAATATAACTTCGCGTTTTCAGAAATTGGATGAGATATACCTAAACGAGGAGATATCTTTAATTGTCCTTTTGCAGGTTCTTTTGGCGCTTCATCCAGGTTATATTTACCTTCTTGAGTGAAGTATTCCGAATATGTCCCTAACTCAAACCAATCTATATTCGGGTCGAAATAGTCGGCTCTAACACCTACGTTTGCGATTATACCTTCAAATTCTATTTTATCCTGGATGTAAGCCCCTCCCCGAATAGGGTTTGCTGTCCAGCTGACAGCCCAATTACCACCCGGAGCTTCCCACCTATTTTTTTCGAAATAGGTGTTTAAATCGTCTAAATTGTAAAGCAGTCCGAATTTTATCTCATTAAAACTGTTAATCTGAGTGGTAAAATCGAACTTTGCGTTCCATGTAGTTGACATGGATGTATCATATTCTCCCGCGCAATGAGCTCCCATATATACTTCATCGCCTACCATATCAATAGGGCCATGAAGTGTATCATAACCATAAGGTTCCTCAGTGATATGCAGGTAACAAATACTGTCACCTTCAGTAGCAGAATCCGGGTAAAATAAATAGATTGTTGTATCTCTGGGTGTAAGAAATTCTAATCCTCTGCAGTCTCTTTTGTTACTCAAACGTGTAATTCTAATTGTGTAAAAGGAGTTGCTGGAGAGTGCATGGTCGAATGTTACTCCAGCCATGTTGTGAGACACATCATAAGGAGCCAGACCCGCGCCATAATACGAATGTTCCAGTTGAAGTGCCACGTCTGTGTCGAATGCTGCATCACCACTCCATAAGTAATATCCGCCTACGGCACCTTCAATTTCATTAAAATCAACGAATTGACCAAGATTGAAGTCACTTGTATTCTCGGCAATATCTCCGTTGACAACCTGAGCAAGGGAGTTTTGTTCTCCTGACATAAACTCAAAATTTAATTTTATTGATTTTGTAGGGTGCGTAGTAAGTTTAACAAATGCATTTTTCTCAATATAATAATCGCTGTAATCACTAATAGGCAAAGCCCATGCTTCTCTGCTTTCTCTGTAGGATACATAGAAACCTAAATCCCATAAAAAGTCACCAATTACAGGGAGTGGTCCTCCGAAACCAACATCCATATTCCAATCCGGGTTATCTCCATACGGATTTTCTCTTGAGTTACCGGTATAACCAGTAGGCGCTAAAGAGTCCGAACCTTCAACTCTGTGTTGCCACATAAATAGAGCTTTTCCCTGTTCGGCGGTATATGGTTCGTTTCTACTTGACCAACGTTCCCATCCGGAAAAATCCTTCCAACTGTCCCGAATACTGTCCGGTAATACTCTTGTTCCTTTCCAGCAAACACTATCAGGAATTCCGTCTCCGGTAACGTCTCCTTCAGAGAGGAAAGATCTAAGATAGTAGTTGTCAGGGTCATAAAGAGACGGACCAAAATGTTTATAATGCGGTGGGCTGTATTCAAATGTTACCGAACCACTGTATCCCTCTACGGGCGGATTCTGAGTGATTATATTTATAAGTCCTGAACGGACATTATCGTATTCGGCGTTAAAGCCTCCCTTAATTATGTTTAATTCCTTAATCATGCTGAGATTTGGAAGTAATATTGGTTCGTTTGTTCTACCATCTACCATAGTCAGTCCGTCTGTCATAAATGAACTTTCGTTTATATGGCCGCCTCGGACTTCCCATCGTTGTATACCTGGTTGTTGGTTAATATAATCTCCGATATCGGATACAAAAGGTACAGCTTTTATTTCTTCGACTTTCGCTGAAATCGAAGAAGCAGAAATATCCATTTTTATTAATTCCGCATCAGCTTTGACGGTAACACCTTCTCCCGGAATAACTGTAGTTTTCAGTTCAAATCTCATCTGAGTCGTGTGATCTGCTGTTACCTCTACTCCGGTCTTCGTCACACTTTCATACCCCATCATTCGTGCCTGGACGTTATAGATATCCGGAGATACCTTAAGGATGACGAAATATCCATTGGCATCTGTTGCTGACCCCAGAGTAGTTCCCACAATCAAAACATTGGCACCAGGTAAAGGTTCACCTGTTTCGGCATCAACAACAACGCCGGCGATTTTTCCGAAAACCGCACCTTTCGCACTTAGGTTGAAAATCAACAAACAAAAAATAATAAGTACAAGCCACCTGGTTAACAATTTATCCCTCCTTTCGGTACTCTTCATTAAAACCTCCTTTTTTAAGAGTTGCAGAATGATTTTTATACGAAGTCTGAAATATAGAACAATTGACAAAGCAATATATTTTATTCGGTTTTAGTAACTCTATCAAGATAAACTCTTCCGGGTAAAAAAGCTCAACTAAATTGTTTCTATAATACAATTCTAAAAAAATCCCCCTTTATAATCCTAAACCTTAAAAAGTGGTAATTCTTTACCTTACTTGCTTAGTATTTAAATCATTATAGGCGCGATGGATTTTTTGTCAAGTAAAAATTTAGGAAATTAAACGACTTTCATTTTAATGAAAAAATCTGAAAAAAACTTCTGATTTTTTCCGAGATATTGCGTTTATGCGTAATTTTCGATCAATTTATTTTTTTCTGAGACCAATTATTATTACGACAATAGAAGAGAACATCATTACTATACTTAAAACTTGAGAAAGAGTAAGGTATTTGAGAATCAAAGCATTTCCGGAATATTGGCGAAAGAAATCGACTGTAAACCGGTGAAGCCCATATAAACCTATGAATAAAGAGAAAAGAAATCCATTAAAAGGCGTTTTTCTTCTTACTATCCATAATATTCCAAAAATTATCAATAAATTTAAGGCAGATATGAGTTGTGTGGGAATAACGGGTAGGCTATGTGAAGCTCCATTAAAGATTAAACCTCGTTGCAAGTGATCCCAGTATGCGGGAGGGTTCCATCTCGCAGGAAAGCTGACTCCTATACAGGAATTTGTAACTCTTCCGTAGCAGCAACCGTTCAAAAAACAACCTATTCTTCCGATTCCAATTGCTATTGCGATGCCCGGTGCCATAATATCCATAACTTTAGGTACAGGCAATTTTGCTATTTTTATGAAAAGTATTCCTCCTGCAAAACCGCCAATAAAACCACCATAAAATACCATTCCTCCTTCCCATAGTTTAAAGATAGTAATGGGGTCAGAAGCGAACTGGAACCAATTTTCCCATATATACCATATTCTAGCACCTATAAGCATTCCTACTATTACCCACATGGAAAGAGATTGTATCATTATGGGTTGTATTTCGTTTCTGATTGCTTCTTTATTTATAAAGTACATTCCAACAAGATATCCTGTTACGGCCATGACACCGTAAGCAGGTATTCTGAAATCTCCAATTATAAGTAAATATCTGTACATTTTTTACCTTTTATTCTTTATTGTTAAGCATTTATCTTAGCCTGTATGCTTTTTGCTTTTTTTCGTAATTCGGATCTTTTTACAAAAGTTTTCGAAGGGCATTTTTCTAAACCGGGTTCTAACAGCTTATTCTCTTTTATTTTATTCCATTGTACTTCCGCGAGTTTGCCTTCCATTTTTATTATTTCATCTTCTGTTACTCTTGTGCAAAGAGTGCATCCAATACATCCCCTAGAACAGGCTTGTTTGACCGTTTTGGCGTCGTCATAAGAACGGCAGGCTATGTATATATCCTGATTTTTGGGAATAAGTTCAAAAAGTCCTCTTGGGCAGGTTTCGACACAAATTCCGCAGGCTGTACAATTTTCTTCTATTATGTAAGGTAATCCTTTTTCACCCATTTCAATTGCATCAAAGGGGCATGCTCTAACACAATCTCCGAGCCCCAGACAGCCATACTGGCATCCTTTATCCCCACCCATTAAATTGAGAGCTTCACATGTTGATATTCCGTCGTATTCAGCAATTCTTGCAGCTGTTTCTCTATCTCCGAGACAGCAAAGAACTGATACTTTCTCCTCGCCAACACCTTCATTCTTAACTCCCATTATTTCTGATATTTTATCAGCTGCTGCACTTCCGCCAGCTTTACAACCGTTTACCGCATATGTGCCTTCTACGACTCCCTGAGCAAAAGCAGCGCAGCCCGGAGCTCCACAGGCACCGCAGTCTATACCGGGTAGAATTTCATGAATTTTTTCTACCCTTTCGTCCTTTTTAACTTTAAACTTCTCGGCGCTGAAAACCAGAAAAGCTCCAAAGATGAGCGTTAATCCGCCGAGTAATAATATAGGTATTAAGACTTGCGTCATCTGTCCTCCAATTTTTTATTATCCAATTGAAAATAAATAGAAGTTATTCATTGTCAAGAGTGTAAAACAAATATCTCACAGAGAGATACAGAGGAAAAATATTTTTTTGACACGGAACAAGTGATTAGTGATCAGAGACTAAGTATTCTTCCTGGTAAAAATAGAGAAAGCGATCAATATTAATCGCTTTCTCTAACAATTATAATATCGGTATTTTTTTCTAAAACTTTAGAAAGCAACTCCTATAGAAGCCCTATTTACCATGTCGAATTTATTAAGTTTTCCGTATGAATAATCTACCTTTACACCCTTAAGATTGAAGCCGACTCCTGCAGTTAGGCTTTCCTCATCGTAGTTGAATTTGTGACCGAGTCTGAGCATTATGCCCTTATAGGTATATTCGGCGCCTATAAGAACCCTTTCCGTATAATCTCTTGGGTGGATAACGTCTATAGCCAGCATTAACGATTGGTCTGGATTGACATCACCTAAAATATCAAAGAGATCTATAGCCAGGCCAATTGCCAAATTTAAAGGTAATTGAAAAGATTCTCCTCTGGCTTGAGCGCTATCTCCCAGCATAAAGTGGTATTCAGGAGAAAAGTTTCTTACAGACATGCCAATACCAAAACTCTCAAGTTTGGGAAATTCCGGGAAGAAGATAAGACCAAAGTCGTAAGCCAGACCTGAAACCTCGTTTGCCACGGCGTTATCTTCCCAGACATCTGTTGGATTATATATATTTGCCCCTAAACGCTGAGATATATATTTAACCTGAGCACCGGTGGTAAATTTTCCGGTCAATCGACGAGAATAAGAGATGCCGATTATGTAAGAATTAACTTCCAATAAGCCTACATCAATGTATCCTGCTGGATCGGTGGAGGAGACCAGTGTCCCTTCGACTTCTCCATAGTCCGCATAAGAAACATTAATTCCAAAATTACCCCAAACTCCGCCGTTTATTGCCAGTATGGCATTATTATAGGAAATATCAGCAATCCATTTAGTTATATTGATAGAAAAATCAAATTTAGATTGCATTAGACCTAAACCTCCCGGATTATAGAGTAGGGCATTGGCGTCGTTTCCTATAACAGTGTAAGCTCCTGACATTGCCGAGGCTCTTGCACCCATTGTGACATTCAAAAACGTGCAGCCCGCCTGTCCAAGTTTTTTGAAATCTGAATAAGAATGAAGAGGTAACAGCAGAAGGGTAACCAATAAAATTAAAATACTTAATTTCTTCATCTTTATCCTCCTCTTTTACCTTATTATAATAAATTTTTTGTTAACACTTCTACCATCAGGAGTTTCTATATGGGCTATATAGAGCCCGGGTGCAGGAGTCTGGTCTGAATCGGTAATCATATATCTTTGACCTCCGGAAAATTCTCCCCAGGCTTCAGCTGCAGAGCCGTCGGTGTGTTCTATAGTTGTTATCAAATCGGCGGCTTCGTTGAAAATATATATTGTGCATTCCTGCGGTAAATTCTGAAAGACAATTTTATCTTCTGTTCCAGAATATTGAACCTGTTGAGCCCCAATATTGCAGGGGTTTGGAACTATCCTTATCTGTTCTAATGAATATGCGTCAGATGTATCGGGTGAAACTCCTCCTTTTACGCTTATTGGAGATTTGGACATGGTTAACCATCGACTGCTTTTTATATCACTGCTGTTATAGGCTACAACCTGATAATAATAATCGACATTTCTCTGGGGAGGGTTATCAGGTCTTGTTTCATAATCGCGATATACATAGTAATCGGATTTACCTGCTTCTGCAGAGATTGTGTCGATCACAACCCACCTACCAACCTCTACCCCTCCTGTCTTATCATATTCCCAATTTCCTGACGCCCTGGATATTATAAAGCCGTCTATATCGGAAGGCGTACCGCTTTCATACAGCCATTCAATAGATGTGAAATTGGCGGCTGAGGCGAAACGAACCTCTTCAGGGGGTAATGGCGAAGCAGGTACATTATAATTGAGATTAAAATTCCTTTGAGCATTTATACCGTTTATAAAAAGTGAATCCTTACCGGTACATACCATTAGATCTTTACACATATCATTTAGAGTAGGAACGGCTTCGGGGTGTTCTTCAGGGTGTTCCACGAAAACTTTTGCGTATGGATAATATTCAACTAGTGTGTTATAAATTTCAGCGGAATCCATAGACGGAAAATAATCTTCTTTAGCAGTTCCATCTCGCCATGATTCACCTACTGACCAGGTGTATTCTCTTGTGATACCACCACCTATAACGGCCCACACTATCCTTAAGGAATCGCCGAATTCAAGATGATAAGGACCCAGTGAGTAAAGATCGTTAAAGAACCAGTGTCCTCCCCCTAATGCTTCCGTTATGTCCCATGGATCATAAGAGATAAACCATTCATTGAAATCTAATTCCTGTAAACGGTCCGGAGGCTGTTGAAAATATGTGTTTGGTCGGCAGGTATAGACACTATCCATAAGGTATGAATAATTTTTGGCTCCAATGTCGTGGTCCGGTTTAATTCCAGCTATCCCTCTTGCGAGAATCGAGAAATTGTTTTCAAGAGAGGTGGTATCTGTGAATTCGGTTTCTCCGCTCCATATGCATGCGGGTACCATCCTCATCTGAGGTTTAGCCATATCATTGGTTTCCGGATGGTTATCCGGTCCAATCGGTGATGGTCCCATAGCGACGTTAGTAGATGGAGGCGCATAAAGAACTGCTTCACCCGACCATATCGACGCGTCGAGCCATGCGGGTTTTGAACTGTGAGTTGATGATCTTTGTCCAAAATTGTCAACGCTGGATATTGTACCTTCTAAAGAATTCCATGGATAAACATAAACTATTCGCAGGGAATCGTCGGGATCGGGTGTACATCCTTCCCAGCTCAACCAGCTGTGTACGTCGTCCGTGCCGTGTGTTATCATTTCGTGATTTCTTGCAAAATAAAAACTGTCCAGGGTCTGACCCGGGAGCTCGATAACGCTGTCCAGATCGACGTTTCCCGTATTTACAAGCGTCCAATCCCATATCACATAATCATCATGGTCCTGAGTTCCCCAGCCGAGGCATCTCGCATATATATCAACACCCATACTGGTACGTATATGCGATTCCGTCATTACATCCGCAGTGCCCCAAACTTTATTTGGTTCAATTTCGTCCCCACCAGAGGGAAATCTTGTGTCACCAAAAAATATTCCTTCCATATATATTCTCGGGTATCCATATCTGAAGTATCTGCGAATTGTTATTAATTCGTCGTCCGGGACAGCTAACATAAGGCCCGGGTCGCCCCGAAACGGACAGCCGCTCATAGCATAATCCCAGACCAGGCCGTTGGTGTCAGTCCAGTTCTTGCAGGCAAGGATTTGACCTCCGGTACACATCAAACCGCCATTTTTCCAACCAGGGGTATAAGCGTGATTCCTCGTGTAGTCAACCTTCCCGTCCCAGCCTACAATATGAGATTGTATCCCGGTATCATAAATCAGAGCCTGAATTGTTCCTATGTCAATCTTGGTAGCAGTGTGACTCTTCAGGATCAGACTCAGAGACATAAATATTAAAATCAATTTTAAATCTTTTGCCATTATTCCTCCTTTTTAAGCTTCTCTGTTACCTGGTATTCCATTTTCATCAAAAATTGAGTTTGATACCTAAAGAAATGCTTCTTGGATTTAGGAACGTAAAGGAAGTTCTGTTTGGATCATTTATATATGGTTTTTCTTCGCTTCTTAATTCTCCCACTTCGTCTGGCTCCTGTCCTTTAACAGGAGGAAGATATCCGTTGTTCTGCCAATCAGGATGTTCGTACATTGCAAGATGTAAAGATTTTAAATAATCAGTTTGATCTTCGTCGTTTGCGAATCCTCGTCTATTTAGGATCTTCCAATCAAAAACATTGTTAACTTCGATGAAAAAGCCCATCTGGGTTCCCGAGAAAACAAAATCCTTCTCCAAACTCATATCCAGATCACGTTCACTTGGCCACTGGATATTATCCTGGACCAGATTAGCTTCCCAATCAACAGGGTTAAACGTGTAATATTCCCCGGCTCTCCAGTAATAGATAAAATTAAGCCGATAACCGCCAAGGAGAGATCCAAAGTCCGTGGGAAGATTAAAGCTAACCTGGGCACGAAAAACTGGACGGGCAATGGATTTATACTCGGTTGCATCCCTTGCTCCCATATTAACATTTTTATTTGGATCTTCGTAATAAGTTGCGCGGCCAATACGTCCCAGAGACCTTACATTGTAGTCATAGTTTAGCCATCCTGTAATCCATCTGCCGTAAGGTTTTCTGATACTTAATTCAAAACCTCGAATATCTTCATATTCTATATTCTCAACGGTGTTATAGACGAAAGTTTCGTATTGGTCCACGTACTGAACCGTATAAGGCTCATCGCTTACATCTTTGTAATAACCCGCAAGGTGGAATAAAAACATGTCAAGTAAATTACTCTCAAAACCCACCTCGTAGGAGATGGTTCTCGGTAAATCCAGAGCAGGATTGCCAAAGAATCCATTTTGTCCACCAAAATTATAGAAAATCTTGTATAAGTCGTTGCTTGCAGGCAGGGAATAAAAGTGCCCGTAATTAAAGAACAGTTTAGTATATTCGGATATTGGGAAGGAGATTCCAAGCCGTGGGCTAATCTTCATACGCGTAGGCGCGGGTTCTCTGGTAACAAGACCTAATGTATCCAGTATATATTTTGTATAATCGAACGCTAGGTCATTTGAATCTCCTATGAGTATATAATCATTGGTGTTTATGTAATCTGCTCTAATACCAACATTTGCAATCATTCCTTCCCATTCCACTTTATCCTGCAGATAGCTCCCTATCCTTGTTAATTTATCTTCCCACTGGACTGTTAATCTTTCATCCCAAAATCCTCTGTCTCCCTGCCAGTAAGTATTCATATAATCAAGATTAACCTCAATACCACCTTTTATCTCGTTGAATTTATTCATCTGGTGAGTTATATCGAATTTCGCATTATAAGTGGTTACGTTAGAAGTGTCAAACTGACCAAGACACATAGCTCCCGCGTTCATGTTAGTTCCTAAAAGCGTTTGACTGTGATTGGATACTGTATCGCCAAGCTCATTTACTACCATTACCCATTCTCCGTAAGGTGCTTCGTCTACCCCGTAACGTAATGAATCGGGAAGCGTATCATTTCCGAAAAATTTAATTGTAGTAGTGTCTCTTTTTCGGACATCATGATAAAAATTGCAATGATGTTTCTTACGTACGAAGTTTGTCCTGATAGTGTAAAATGTGTTGGTGCTTAAGGAATGTTCAAATGTAAATCCTCCCATTGAGGCACGGACATCAAAAGGAGAAAGGGAATTTGGGTTGTACAATGAGGCGTCTGAACTCCAGTCTCCCAGTTTGGAACCATAATACTGGTAAATTATATCCATACCGTTTCTAAGGTATATCCTATCGTTGTCACCTGTAGCCCAACCTGTTTGCCCGTATCTGGTGAAACCAAGAGTGTTGATGATTCCGTATCTACCCAAAATACTTAATTTAGTATTTTGAGTTAAATGGGAAGTTAATTTTAGATCGACCTTATTTTCCTCGTAGTAATCTCTCGAGTCGGGAAGCGCAAATGCGTCCCGATGGTTTCTGTATGAAACAAAAAAGGTCATGTCCCCTAAATATTTACCGATTACCGGGAGCGGTCCGCCGAAACCCACGTCTGCAGTCAGATCCGGTAAATCTCCATATTTTCCTCTCCTTGAACCTTCGTAGCTGGCGGGTAAAAGAGAATCAGTAAGAGAAGTATCGACGAGATTTTCCCATAAAAAAATATCTCGCCATTCCTCAGGAGTCAACTGATAGTCTTCATTTTGTTCCGCGTAATCAATCCATCCATCGAATTCTTTGTCCACGATTTTATTCTCCCAATAGGATTCATCTTCGTATACAGTAAATGTATCCAGTCCGGCGGAGCTTGTATGGTAAACGCCAAAAGTGTCAACGTAGTATGTTTTTATCCTATATTCACCGATGGTATCCGTATATCTGTCCGGACCAAGCCAGCAAACGCTATCCGTTTCATCCAGGAACATTGACAGATAGTAATTATCCGGACTGTATATTGAAAGTCCACTGTGCTTCTGATGAGCTAAAGTGTATCGAAAATCAATTGAACCGTGGTAAGCATCTCTGGATCCTTCTTTAGTAATAATGTTAACTACACCGGAACGAACGTTACCATACTCGGCAGTAAAACCACCTTTAAGCAACTGCACTTCTTTTACAGAGCTCAGATTAGGCGTCATTATAGGCTCATTTACCCTGTTGTCTACCAAAAATAAACCATCAGTCATTAATTGAGTTTGGTCCGTGCTGCCTCCTCGAATTTCCCAGCCTTCTACACCAGCCTGCATATTGAGATAATCTTTTACATCGGTAATGAGCGGTACTGCCTTTATTTCTTCTACTCCTGCAGATACTGAACTGGCTGAAATGTCCATCTTGATCAATTCACTTTTAGACTTAACTGTTACACCTTTGCCTTCTATGATGGTGGACGTCAGTTCGAAATTAAGAGGAGTGGTATGTCCGGCGCTTACAAGTACTTCTGTTTTTGTTATTGATTCATATCCCATCATTCTTGCCTGAACATTGTAAGTTCCCGGGGTAAGATTCAATATGTAGTAGTAACCTTCCGCGTCTGCCGCTGCACCTTTATCTGTATTTTCAACAATAATGTTTGCGCCCGGCAACCCTTCGCCTGTTTGCTCATCTACAACAACGCCGGCAATCTTTCCTGTAACCGCCGCTTTCGTATTTAGATTAAAGATCAATAAGGACAAAATAAACAGGATAAGCCATCTGGGTAACAATTTATATCCCCTTCCGGTACTTTTCATTAAAACCTCCTTTCTTTTATGGCTACAAGACGATTTAAACACAAGTATTGCGATATGTAACAATTGAAAAGGCAATTTATGTTATTAGAAATTAATTTATCTATCAAGGTAAACTCTTTTAAGTAAAAAACACAACTAATTTTTTCATCAAATAATACAATTTATAAAATTAACCTCCTTTGTAATCCATAACCCTAAAATGGGGTAAATTTTAACCTTACTTGTTAGGTATTTAAACCATTATAGGCACGATGAATTTTTTGTCAAGGAAAAATTAGACCATCTCTTCCATATTTTTATCACAGAGTTCCGAGGGGAAATGAGGGGATTAGAAGAAGTACAATTTAGGAATTCAGGGACTAAGGATTAAGTGGTAAGTGTTTTTTCTTGATCCTTGCTTGTATTTCCTGTTTTGTAGCTAATACATTAACGCTAAACACTCTAATTATCTACTAATCCAAAGTCAACAGCTTGTAGCGATTGATTAAAGGGTGGGGGGGATGGGTTGTGCGTTTTTTGTAAAATAATCGCTTATTTTTTCGATATGTTTTATTGATTTAAAGAACGCATCAGTAGTTTCTGGACAGAAATGTTTTCCTCTATCTTCTTCAATCATCTTAAAAGTTTTAGAAAGAGGAAAGCGTTTTTTTCGATATGGGCGCTCTGAAGTTAGAGCATCAAAGAAATCGGATAGAGCTACAATTCTACCCACTAAAGGGATTTTTTTGCCTTTAAGTCCTCTTGGATAACCTTTCCCGTCCCATCTCTCATGATGGGTGTGAGCAATCTCTGCGGCAGTTTTAATTACTTCTGATTGGGAATCTTTTAATAGTTTATATCCAAGAGTTGTGTGTTCTTTCATTATTTCCCATTCATGAGGGTCTAATTTACCCGGTTTGTTTAATATATTATCAGGGATACCGATTTTACCTATATCGTGCAGAGGGCTGCCTCTATAAATCGTTTCTATCAAATTATCATTTAGCTTTAGAGTTTCAGCGATTATTTTTGAGAAAGTCGCGACTCTTTTAATGTGGTCTCCTGTTTCTTTATCCTTATACTCGGCTGCCTCACCAAGCACAAAAATTGTTTCTAATTGTGCTGATTTAAGTTCATCAGTGAGCTGAGCGTTCCTAATCGCCACTGCCGCCTGTGAAGCGAGAGACTCGCCCAGCTTTTCATCTGCTTTACTGAAAGATGTTATTTCCCATTTCCCGGTTTTGTTTATGAGTTGAAATACACCGACTAATTCATTTTCTCTGTCGATAATAGGTACGGTTAACATCGATTTGCATCTGTAACCTGTTTTCTCTTCGAATTCCGTATTATGGCAGTAAGGACAGTTTTTTATAGAATTTAAATCTTTTATGTTTAATATTTTTTTGTTTTTCGCGCTCCAGCCAGCGATGGATTTATTTGTAATTGGCAGGGCATGAGGAGCAATCGATTCTAAGAAGTTTTTTTTACCCATTTTTTCTTCGAGAGTGAGATTACGTGAAACTCTAAATTCTAATTTGTTATTGTTTTTAAGGTAGAAGGTTCCGGCGTCAGCCTTACAAAGTTTGCACGCATCCTCGAGAATTATATTAAGCAATTTACTGAGGTCTTTTTCTGCCGATAACTTAATACCTATTTCTATTAAAGTATCGTACGTCCTCATATGTTTATAATAATTAAATTGGGGTCAGATGTCAATATATATTATAGTCCAATGTCAAAAAAATTTGTGCTGCTTGTGTGATTTGTTGTTAATATTATTGTTAGAGTGTTAGGAAGTTGGTAGGTTGGGTAGTTAAAACAGAAAATAAAAAATCTGGTGGGGTGGGGTTTTGTGCGCTTTGTGGTATTAAAAGGCAACGAAGATATATCCGCCGATGTCAAAGTTGTCTTCGGATGCGAGACCGTAAATGTAATCGCCTTCTATGCCTACTCTTAAAAAGTTTTTTATATCGTATCCTAAATCGGCGCAGATAAAGTATTTTTCAGTTCCGTTAGTATATCCGTAAACGTTGGCACATATTAAGTCTGAAAAATTTGTACTTAGTCCCGCTCTTACGATGTAATCATAATCGGATTCTAAAGGATATTCTAATTCAAAGAATAGTTCTCTGTAAGTTACTTTTGCACCGATAAAGTCCCGAGAACCGTTTAAATAATGAGAATAAATCAGTGAAACAGGTAAGTCAGGCGCCGATTGGCCTAATTCTACTCTATAATACGTGTCGGTAGAAGAATATTCGCGCAGGTACTGAGAAGATTGACAGTATAAATAAGCGATGCCTGTTTTATTTAACAGGCTGCCTTTAACATAGAGGTCGTAAATAGGCAGGAAGTAAACAAGCTCTGGATAGATTCTCGCATCGAACCAAACGGCTCCGGCTTGAAGAGGATATTCTTTGTATAGGATTTTTATACTGTAATCTACTGGTTCTCCAAGCTGTAAATTCAATTTGAAGTAGCTGTATTTAAAATTAATGTCGGCTACACCGATGAGCGAGTCTGAATATACGCCAAAAAAATCAATATCGATGATTTTGTGTGTGTTTCCGATATTAAATCTGTAAACAGGATTGAATGATTCTCTGCCGTGTAACGCTGCGTTGGCGTAAAAACTTTCTACGGAAGTTCTTGAAAAGATTTGTATGGCTGAACTTTCTGCGGTAGAATTTTTAGTAAAATCCAGTCCAACTTCTAAGGGGTAAAAGATTTTTCTGCTATAACCGAGAAAATAACCCCCAAAATATGTTCCACCGGTAGCTTTCGCTCTGCAGCCGATGTTTCTTTCGGTTATTTTTTTACTTAAAACTTCAAAGTGTGGCAGCTCTTTTTTCGTATTTGTCATTTCGGGTTCAAGATATTCTTTTTCGAATGGTAAACTTTGTTTTTTTATGGGTTCGACTTCAACTTTTCTTTCTCCGTATACTTTTACTTCAGGAATATCGAGAATATCGGCATTTAAATTATAAACGAAAAAAAATAAGAACGTGAAAAGGATTAAGGTCTTTCTCATTTATTTAGCTTGGAAATAGCGTCTTTCGCTTTTGTCACCCAGGGTTTTTCGTTTCTTTCTACAATTTCATTTAAATAATTTAAAGCTCTTTCTTTATCTCCTCTCTCTATCATTATTTCAGATAAAAGAAAAAGAGATGCGGATACCCACTCGCTTTCTGGGTGTAAGTACCTGACTTTTAGAAGCGTCTTTAAGGCTTCCTCTTCTTTTCCTGTTTCCAACAATATTTTGCCCTTGAGATAGTAGGCTTCTGCTTCTGAGCGTTCAAAGTTTGACGCTTCATCGAGATTTTTCATGGCGGATGAAAAATCTTTACGGTCAATTAGTATTTTAGCGAGTTCGATGTAAGCAAGTCCGTCGACTTTCCCTTTTAATTTTAATAATCTTGCCGTTGTCTCTTTCTCTTTTCCTTCTTCTTTTAGGGCTAATGCGTACAGGAGAGATGCTTCAGGCAAAGAAGATTTAATTAAATACTTTTTTGCTTCGGCTAAGTTACCCGAATCAAATTCAATTCTGCCAAGTTCGAGGAAGGCCTTATCTTTGAAGGCGTTTGATTTTGAAGCTTTATTTAAAAACCGGATTGCCTGTTCCTTTCTTCCCATTTTAAGAAAAGCAAGGCCCGCTTTATAGTAACTGTCCGGTTCATCGGAATATTCAAGATATTGTATAGATTCGTTGTATTTACCTGAATTGAAGAGGATATTGCCTACGAGGCTATTGACTTTTCCTTCCAGCCCGCTTCCGCTCAGTCTTCTCAGCAGGTCTCTTGCTTCCTGTTCCATCTTAGAACTACCCGATAATTCGTTGACGGAAAGGAGAATACCGCGTGTTGCGGAAAGTGTAAGTGAAGAGGCCTTAGCATTGATGAGCTTTTCTCTGGTCATGTCGAATCCTCTTGTATAGTACTTAAATGAAGAATCACATTTTGCCTGGTCGAAATAATTATCTCCGAGTAACAGGAAAGATTCTACTAAAATTTCGGCGTCATACGACTGTGAGATCATTGAATAAAGTTGTTCATTGGAAGCCCGAAGGTCATTTTTCTTTCTTAAGGCAAGAGCGATATAATATGAACTTATCTGGCTGTAATCCGAGAGAGAGAAATTCTTTTTTATATTTACAAATTCTTCAATTGCTTTTGTGTATTCTTTGTTTTCGAGGAACATTTTTCCGAGATTGAAAAGGGCTTCCGGCTTTCGTTCACCCTTTACCTGACGATAAGCGCGCTCTGCAGATTTTAAATCTCCCATCGCGTTTGCTGCATTTCCGAGTTGAAGATATATTTCTGCCCTGCTGCAAAAATCTGGAAAACTCTCTGATAATTCTTCGAGATTATGGAAAGCCATATCGTATCTTCTAAGTCCCATCCATGCCCATCCCTTTGCCTCGAGGACATAAGGTGTTAAATCGGGAGATTTTTCTAAATTGATTTTATCATATTCGGAAAGGGCTTTTCTGTACTCATTCGTACTTTGGTAGATATCACCTTTTAGCATATGTGCTTTATCGATTTCGATTCCTTCAGGAAATTTCCGTTCGTATTCATCTAAAAGACTCAAAGCTTTTTCAAATTCATTTAGTTTTTTCTTTGTCAGGGCTGCCTGAAAAAGTGCAAGATTTACGGAACCCTGATTTTTTCTCGCCACTTCCATGAATTTCAAATACGCATCATCATATTTTCCCTGTGTTAATAAAATATTTCCCATTTCGATGCATGACTCATCCCATAAATCTCCCACAATCTTTTTCAAATATTCCGTAGCCTGTTTGTAATCACCTAATTTTTTGTGGATTCGTGCAGTCTCAAAAAAGGCTTCATTTCTAAGTTCGGGGCTGTTTTTACTTACAAGGTGAAGATTTAGAAGCGCCTCTTCTGCTCTTCCTAGTTGATTTAAAGATAGAGATTTCCAGTACATTGCGTCAAGAAAATATGGGTCACTTCCCGATAAATTATCAAAGTATTCTATGGATTTTTCAAAGTTACCTTTTTCGTATTCTATTAAACCCATCCTGTAATTGGAAAAACCAGAAAGTGATGGATCGGCAACTGCCAGTTCTCGCAGGAACCTGATTGCTTCTTCTGTGTTTCCTTTGTTTTCGCTGATATCTGAGAGGTAGGAATATGCTCGTGCAGCATATTTACCTTCAGGATATTTTTTAAGATATGTAAGGAAAGCATTTTCGGAATTTTTATTACCCTCGAGAAAAAGTGATTTTGCGTAAAGAAAAGTGCCTTCTTCTTCATATTCTCCTTTTAGTTTTGAAAAAATAGATGCGGCTTTATCGTAATTTTCTAAAGCCATATAAGCCCATCCTGTGCTTAATTTGCTGTAGGGCAGATTTGACCTTGAATAATGGCTTAAAGCCTGTTTATAATCTTCTTTTGCATAGTAGGCTTCTCCCAGATACAATTCCCTTTTATTTTTGTCCGTAATTTGATTTATTACTTCTATTGCCGGGTCAAAATTACCAAGTTTTATTTCCGTTTTTGCCCATTCTATAATTAAGTCTTCTTTTTTTGAAGGATATTTAAAAACAAACTCTTTGCATTTTACAATTGCTTTTTCAAAGTTTCCCTGCTGATTTAATACTTTAACCAAAAAGACGGAAGCCTCCGGGGCGTATATACTGTTTGGATAGTTGTTTATGAAATCGACTAGTTCGGTTTCGGCGAGATCGTAAAAGCCGTCCTCGAAAAGCCCCTTTGCATATTTGAATTCCTTGACCGGATTAAGAGATAAAATAAGAAGAAGTAAATTCATTTATTTGCCTCCTCACATAGCGAAACACAGTAACAAGCAATGGCTTCATTTTTACCTATGCTTTCAAGCCCTTCGTTTGTTTTTGCTTTTATAGAAATTTTGGAAATGTCAATGCCGATTACTTTCGCGATATTCTTTCGCATCGAGTTGATATAAGGAGCCATTTTCGGTTCCTCTGCTACTATTGTAGCGTCTATATTGATAACTTTACCGGGGATTATTTTCATTGTTTCTTTGAGTAAAGATAAGCTTGAGATATCTTTATATTTTTCATCTGTATCGGGGAAGTGGGAGCCAATGTCAGATAGAGCGAATGCGCCTAGAAGTGAATCTATTATTGAGTGCGTGAGTACATCTGCATCTGAATGTCCAATGAGCCCAAGTGAGTGTTCGATTGTGACTCCTCCCAATATAAGTTTCCGATTTTCTGCCAACCGGTGAATATCGTATCCAAAACCTATTCGAATATTCATTAATGCCAATATTAATACCTAATATAAAAGCTTTTGTCAAGGGAGTCCCTATTTAATTGCCTCAAAGACACTAAGGCACAAAGTTTTTAATTTTGTTTTCCTACTCAACCACTCGACAACTTAACTACTTAACTTGGATTCGAAGAATCTTGGACCCTAGAAGCCGTAACTTATCCCCGTATTTACGTAAGTTTGTTTAATCGGACCGTCGGAAAATATGTGGCTGTCCATTAAAGATAAATTTAATGTTAGGGAACTAACTTTATATGATATTCCTAAGGTTGTGAATATCTGATCGAGATTGCCTAAACCGAACAGTGCTAAATTAGATTGTAATGTTAGAGTTCTATAATCTCCTTGTGTGAAAAACCCACCTCTTATTGTGAAATTATCATTTATATCGTAACCCAGTCCAAAGTGGATATCATTTCTGTTCACGAGACCTTCTTCGGCAGAATTTTTTGAGTATTTATAATCGAAGTATAAAGATAAAGGTGTAGTATTAAATTTGTAACTAATACCGATTCCAATCTTTAAAGGAAAGATGTTTGGTTCATTATAAGTAGCTGTCGTATCTGTTAGTTCAATACTTACATTTTCTTTTGTTTCCGGCAAGTAAGTAATGCCTAAAGATAGATTCTTGATGGGAGAAACAATAATACCGAAATTTGGTCTTATTTTATTAAAATTTACAGTACCGGTATTAGGTTCCGTCCATATCGAATCACCATCCGTATATATAGTTTCCCCCAGACTCTGTTTAAAATAAAAATTTGTATAACTTAAATCGATTCCAATGCTAAGGATATTTTTAAATTTGAAAACAATGGGTATTGAAAGAGAACTTATTTTAACATTTTTATAGACATCTAATAGACCGGCTTCAACATAACCTTCTTCAACTGTATCGCTAACCACAGTTCCAAATATTTCTCCGTAGTCTGTCTTTCTAGATTTCTCAATTCGATAGGTTATACCGGTTTGAAAACAATCATTTATAGGCAAACCAAAACCAATAGAGAAATTGGGATTTATATTTTTGTATTTAATATCTGCAAACCATTCAATATCTCCTTTGTAAACATATTCTAAATAAATTTGCTTTCTATTTTCTGAAGATAGAGAAGCCGGATTTATAAAAGTGCTCGATATGTCACCTGTGTTTGCTACTCCGGTATAACCCATCCCGCAGGCAGAAGAAGATATTCTGTTGTCTGCGTAGAAATCCCAGTAGCTTTCAAAGTCCGAGCAACTTCCCTCATATAATGTAGGTTGCGCTAATAGTAAAATTATTAAATTCATTTTATTGAAAAAAATAATAATTCTTTTTGGTTTGTCAACCACAATATAATAGTCAGTAGGGAGTAGTTAGTGGGTATTAGGTATTGTGTATTAGGTTGTAGTAAGAGCAAAGATAAAAAACTTTGTGCTCTTAGTGGTCTTTGTGATTAAATACCAGCTAAGACTTGCGATGGTAAGAAATAATCTTAACTTACTACTTATGATTGAAATTTCAGTAAAAGACATACCAGAACTTCCCGGAGTTTACCACTTTAAAGATGGGGAGAAAATACTTTATATAGGTAAAGCAAAGAATTTAAAAAAAAGAATTAATAGTTATTTCGCAGGAAAAAATTCAATTAAGGAAAGTAAAATACTATATGAAGCCCAATTTTTAGATTATACTGCCACCTCTAATGAGTTAGAAGCTCTTATCCTGGAAGAAAATGAAATAAAGGAACATCAACCGAAATATAACGTCAGATTAAAAGATGACAAAAGATATCCATATATTAAAATAACCATAAAGGATGAATATCCGAGAGTCTTCTATACACGCAAAATCGAAGACGACGGATCCCTTTTTTTTGGACCATATGCAGATGTAAAAGCTGTCAAAAAAGCTCTTAAAACAATTCGAATCGTTTTTCCGGTAAGAACATGCAGGGCGAAAAATTTACCCGATAAAGTTTGTCTTCAATATCATATTAATAGATGTTTGGCACCATGTATAGGGAAAATAGGAAAAGAAGAATATCGAGAGATGATAGATGAAATAATTGATTTCTTGAGAGGCAAGACAAAAAAACTTGAGAAAATAATTGATGACAAGATGAAAGATTCTTCGGAAAATTTGAATTTCGAAATGGCTGCTGTGTATAGGAACCAACTCATGAGTTTAAGGGATTTAGCAAAAAAACAGCGAATGGTTCTCAAGGATAAAAAATCCAGAGATATAATAGGAATTAACAGCAAAAGCGGAATGGCATGTGTTTTTGTTTTTCAGATTAGAGAAGGAAAAATGATTAACGGTGAAAGATATATACTCCGCTCGAGGGAGGATGTTCCTCCTGTAGAATATATTCAACGTTTTCTCGTTTGGAAATATCTTAATATATCATATATCCCAGAGGAGATTCTAACTTCCGTAGGAGTAAAAGATAAAAATTTGTTGGAAAATATTTTTTCATGTAAAATCAAAATACCCAGAAGGGGAGATTTAAAAAAATTAAAAGAAATGGCGATTAAGAATGCAGAACTTGAATTGGAGAGGGAACTTTCGCATCCGGTAAAAGGACTAAATGATTCGCTCAGCGAGCTTCAAAGATTACTTATGCTTGAGGATTTGCCGGTGAGAATTGAAGGATTTGATATTTCCAATATTGGAGCTTCCGATTCGGTGGGATCATGCGTTGTATTTGTAAATGGTTTTCCTGCAAAGGAAAGATACAGACGTTTTAAGATAAAAAACGTTAAAGGTATTAACGACCCTGCAATGATTGGGGAGATTACTGGCAGAAGAATCAAAAAGTTGATAGAAAAGAAAGATTTACCAGATTTGATTTTGATAGACGGGGGGAAGACGCAGTTGACGTCAGCTATAGAGGCTATGTCAAAAGTTACTCCGTTGGAGATTCCTGTTATAGCTCTGGCGAAGAGAGCGGAGGAGATACATTTGCCGAACGGAGAAATTATTTCTTTGCCGATAAGTTCTAACGCTCTAAAACTTTTAATGAGGATACGAAATGAAGCGCATTCATTTGCGCTTCATTATCATAAAAAACTTAGAAGAAAGAAACTCTCTCTTTCAGAATTGGATGAGATCGAAGGGATTGGTTATAAGCGTAAAATAGCTTTAATACAACATTTCGGCTCAAAAGATAGAATACTCTCTGCATCTAGGGAAGAAATTCGAGGGGTTTCGGGTATTGGGGATAAATTGGCGGATATTGTTTATAATTCACTTCATTAATGGGATTATGTTTTAATTTGATATTATTATTATTTTCCATATCATCAGAAATATTAATCATTGAATCACCGGATACATCGGAAATAAATCTCGGTTATTCCTTCATTATTAAAAACTCTGACAGCTTGTGGTGCGGAGAAGAACTCCTTTTGCGTGATTCTTCATATGTAATGGATTATCAAAGAGGCCTTTTAAAAATTAAGAAGGATTGTTCTCTGCCACTAAAAATTAAATTTTCGCATCTGGATTTTTTATTGAGCGAAAGCTACTCAAAGTGGTCTCCGGACTCTTCCGGGTCTTTACCTGCGGAGATTATAGAAGATTTTAAGGGGGAGGATAGAGATAAGCTTGTTATAAATGGTAATAAAGGTTTATTTGTTGATATAAGAGCGAACGGCTCAGATATAAGCCAGAGTTTATGGATGAAAATAGGGGGGAGTGCCGGGCAGTTTGATGTTTCAGGAGTTCTCTCCGATGAAAATATTCCTCAAGGTAATGTGGTGTCGCAAAATTTGAGGGAAATAGATGAAATTTTTGTAGAAGCTGTTTCAGACGATATATCTTTTAGAATGGGAGATATTGTTACAGTTGAGGAAGAAGTAGACAAAAAATTGCTTGGACTTTCTTTCAATTGGAAAGACCTGTCCGGAGTAGTAGGAATTTCTAGGGCTAAGTATGGTAAAATTACGTTTAAAACAGTTGAAAACAAGCAAGGTCCTTATAAAATTAGTGTGGAAGAAGGAATAAGTGGTATAACAATAGTAAGGGGGTCAGAACAAGTTTGGCTCAATGGTGAATTGTTGAGCAGAGGGACAGAAAAAGATTATGTAATTAATTATCTGGAAAACTCCCTGACTTTTAATCCTTCTGTTTTTCTCGATAACGAATCAGTGGTTCTTGTTCTTTTTCAATATAGCGTTTACGGAGAAAGCAATATTTTCTATGAAACCGCCTATAAGACCGACGATTACTCTTTTTCTTTTACTCGAGAGGAGGATTTCTCGGAAGAGAATTTAATTGAATCCTATCCAGATTCTGGTTTTGGGTACCGATATTCCGCTGTGGATGTTGGAGAAGGGAATGGTGATTACGAGTTTCAAGATTCTATTTTTGTTTATGCCGGTTATGAAAATGGTTCTTATGAAGTTTATTTCCAGTGGGTAGGGGAAGGCAACGGAGAATATGAATATGTGGATTCATTGCACTACTTTCTGTGGACAGGCGATGGTCCTTATTCTGCCCGGAGAAAAGTCCCTTTGGGAGAAGAAGACAATTTGTTTTCGATTGGTTTAGACAAAGCCCTAAAAAATTTCGATGTATCCGGAAAATTAAAAGCGAGGCGAATAAGAACTCCTGTTGGAGGTGATAAAAAAGATGGCTTAAATGGGAGTATTAAGTCCCAATTTGATCCATACGATTTTTTAAGTTTGTCATTTAGCTATTCCCGGAAGAGCTCGGATTTTGTTGTTAGGGAGTGGGAGGGGGATAAAGATTTATTGAAAAGCTGGGAAATTGTAAATTTTCCTTCTGATTTTTTAGAAAGTGGAGTAAAATTTTTACCGAATTCAAGAATTGAGTGTTCTTATACTTACGGAAAAGCTGATACTCTTCTTAAGGATAAAATAAATTTTAAAATTTCTCCTTTGTTTTTTTATTGGGAGAATATCAGAGAAAAAAGATTGGATTTAAAAGGAGGATTACGGTTTTCAAACTATGAGGTATCTTATAGGGATTTAGAGAGAGGCGAAGATTACAGAAAGGAATTTTTCGCAGGCAGTTCGTATTTAGATCTTTTATATGGGTTAGAAGGTGGTAGTCTTGGTGATACTGCTAAAGTGTATATGGGAAAAACAAGGCTAAAATATAAGAATCTATCCTTTGTTGCATCGTACATTTACAGAAAAGATTTGATCTCAGGGCAGTCTAAAAAGATTTCTAACGGATGTTTTAATATGGATTTAGACATAAATTCTTTTTATTTAAGAAGTAAATTTGATGTTTCCGAGAAAAGAGCAAATATTTGGGAAAGATACTATCAGGAAGTAAGCCCCGGTGAAGGTAATTATTCGTTTGATTCGACTTCTAATGTTTATTATAAAAATCCGTATGGGAATTATATAGAGAGAATTGTATACACAGGTGAAGAACGATATTCCAGAGAATATTCGGCAAATATTTCGGTCCGGTCGGAGGGGATGATTTTAATGAATGGATCTGTTAATTCTATTTATAGCCCTGCATTAATGTCTAAAAACGATGGTTTGTTGAGCCTTAAATTCCCGAAAAAGAGTAAAAATAGGGTCTTTTGCAAAACTAATTTTAAATACATTAGCGGAGAAGCTTTTTGGGGAATAATAGACCGTAATTACGCAAAGGTTAATATTGGATGGGAGAATAGTGCTAAAGGATATAAGGAACTCGGACTTACACGCGAATGGAGCACAGAAGATGATAGATTTGGTGGTTTCTTTAGTTTTTGGAATGAAAGCGGTTTCGAAATAAAACTTGAAGAAATCTTGACAACTGGAGAGGATACACTTGTCTCTTCAGTTTTAGGTCTGGGGTACAGACTCTCAGGAGGTCGAAAAAGCGGTTTACTGCACTTAACCTTTGGCTACAATTATTATCCTGATGGTAGTGTTAATTCTTACAGAATGAACGATCTTTATCCTCTTGGGTTTTTTTATGATTTTACAGCCTCTGTAACCTTAGATCTAACTGAAATGGTTCACCTTGTAACAAATGCAAACATTCATAAACTCAGCGAAGGAGAAATTTATTATACCGGAAGAATAGGCGTCATGGCCGATTTTTCTCCTTAAAACATCCCTTGACTTATAAGTTGAGTTTCGTAAAATGTAACTATGAAGATTATCTTATTTGAGGACGAAAAAGTTAGCAATTTCTATCCTATTTCCAGGTTGCGTACAATCACTGAGATTAGAACCGGTAGATGGACACAAAAGGAAAAAGCATACTTACAATTTAAATCCGAAATTTTAACGTATTCTACGAGAGAGCTTTATGGCGATGAATTTAAAGTAGAAAATGATATGCTTTTCTTGAATGCGAGGTTAAAAGATTTTAGTTCCTTTTCGGATTTAGGTGTAAATACCTGTGTTATCAATAAGGATGGCGATATTCTAGGTTACAGAGGCAATAAGATTATTGAGGGTAAAAATTTCGATGGATTTAATGTAGTTGCAAAGGAGCTCCCGGTATATAATTTTATATGGGATGTTATTGCAGATATAACGGAAACTCTGAACTCTGATTTAAGCGGTGATTCGTCATTGGGTCAAATTCTGAGCCCGGTTTCAGATACTGTCCATATAGAGAATAAAAATAATGTTTATGTTGGCGAAGGAGTAAAATTGGAAGCGGGCGTTGTTTTGGAGGCAGAAGATGCGCCTATCTGGATTGACGATGGTGCGGTTATAGAGAGTCATTCTTGTATTATAGGTCCTGCTTATCTAGGTAAGAAATCAAAAATAAAACCGTTCAGCCTTTTGGATATTGTAGCTATTGGTGATGTTGTAAAAATTTCGGGTGAAATTGAAGAAACTATTTTTCAGGGGTATTCAAATAAGCAGCATTTAGGCTTTCTTGGGCATGCTTTCGTCGGGGAATGGGTAAATTTGGGTGCCGGAACAACTAACTCTGATTTAAAAAACAATTACAGTAAGGTAAACGTAATTTTAGAGGGAAAACGATACGAAACCGGTATGCAGTTTCTTGGTACTATAATCGGAGATCACTCAAAGACTGCTATTAACACTACTTTTAATACCGGAACCATTATTGAGCCTTTTTGTAATATATTTGGAAGGAGTTACCCTCCCAGATATGTACCTCCTTTTAGCTGGTGGGGAGATAGTATTGAAGAGTATAAACTTGAAAAAGCTATTGAAACAGCAGCTAAAGTTATGAAAAGAAGAGACATAGATTTGAGTGAAAATTACAGAAAAAAAATTGAGCAACTTTTTGCAGAATCTAAACGAATAAAAGAAAAGATAAATTAATATTAGGTTTTTCCCTAATTTTACTATTGACATATGAATGCTTTTTCGTATAATAGCTATTAACAGGAAACAAGGGGAGATGGAAAAATTTCATAAAATCGTTACAGTGGAGTTACTTTCGACAATTGATCATAAGTTAAGAGGTGTTCAGCAATTTATTGTTGCGTTACGTGGACTAATCGAAGATGATGTTCTTAATGATTTGGATGAGGAAGTTCGTGAATTGCAGACGCTTTATGAGCCGTATTTAAAACTCAGAGATCTGAGTTTGGAAGAGACTGATTTGGGAAAATTTATAGGGGATAATTATAATGTAGAAACTGATGTTTCTTGTGTTGTTAAACTAGACCAAGAAAAACTCAGATTTGTTTTTGATTTTTTAATTGAGTTGTCTGAAGGAAATTACAAATTAGATATTAAGCCTTCCGAGAAGGGCTATGTTGTAACTTTTGTTTCTCCCTCTTTAGCCAAATTGTCAATCGATGATTTTAAAGAACTTTCTGATGAAATTGAACGGCTTCCGCTATTCGCTGTAAAAAAAATACTTGGTAGAATGGGTGCTGAGTTTTCTATTGAGAGAGAGGAAATCTCTATTGAGTTTTTATATGATAGCGAATAACAAACTTTAATCTTGTATGTTTTCTGGAATTTAAATTTGTTTTCTATATTTCGTTTTTTTATCGTTTTTTAGCTTCTTTTATTAAATCATATAGCAAATTATGCGCTTCTTTGGGTGTCATATTATCGGGATTTAAATTTTTGATTTTATTTAATAAGTTATTTTCTGCCTGGAATAGTGAGTTTTGTCTTGTTTTAGGAGGATGTCTTCTGGTAACTCTATCATCATCTCTCAAGTCGGATAGTAAATCCTTTGCTCGTGTAATTACATTACCTGGCAAGCCTGCAAGTCTTGCGACTTCAATTCCATAACTGCGATCTGAAGATCCTCTTTTTACGTTTCTTAAAAATATAACTTCGTCTTCTGTTTCCTTTACAGAAACGTTATAATTTACGACTGTTTTATAATATTCTTCTAGTTCTGTTAGTTCATGATAATGAGTTGCAAAGAGAACCATTGGTTTTTCTGGTATTGAATTAAGATACTCAATTACCGACCAGGCAATAGAAAGTCCGTCATAGGTACTGGTTCCTCTTCCGACCTCGTCTAAGAGGACGAGACTTTTACTGGTGACGTTGTTCAATATATTTGCGGTTTCGTTCATTTCTGCAAGAAAGGTCGAAACGCCTCGAGCCAGATCGTCAGATGCTCCGATACGAGTGAAAATGCTATCAATTATTCCTATCTCCGCATTTTTTGCGGGTACAAAGGAACCCATTTGTGCCATTATAGTTATTAAAGCTATTTGGCGTAAATAGGTTGATTTGCCAGCCATATTAGGTCCCGTTAAAATTATTATACTTTCTTTTTCGTTTAAATCGATATTATTGGGAATAAACTCGCCTTCATTTAAGATTCTTTCTACAACCGGGTGTCGTCCTTCTGAAATTTTAATACCCTTATTGTCTGATATTTTAGGGCGGGAGTAGTCATGGGTTAAGCTAAGTTCAGTAAAGCCTGCTATTATATCAATTACGGATACACCAGAGGCTGTTTCTTCGAATTCAATTAAATGGTTCTGCAATTTTCTTATTAAATCCTCGAAAAGTTCCCTTTCGATTTCACTTTGTCTTTCCTCTGCCCTTAATATTTTTGATTCGAAATCTTTCAATTCCTCGGTTATGAATCGTTCAGAATTAGTAAGAGTTTGTTTTTTTATGTAATTGTCCGGAACTCCTTTGAGCTTTGCTTTAGTGATTTCTATATAGTATCCAAAAACAGAGTTATAGCCGACTTTGAGTTTATCGATACCTGTCTCTTTTCTCTGTTTCTTTTCGTATTTGAGAACCCAATTTTTACCTTCTGAAGCAATTTCACTTATTTCATCCAGTTTAGCACTGTACCCTTTTTTGAAAATTCCAGAATCGCTTATTCTTGCGGGAGGATCTTCAATGATTGAATTGTCTATCAAATTTATTATTTTTCTTAAATCTTTTATACGGTCTGCTTGTTTTTTGAAAACCGGTGAATTAAGAGAAGATATAATTTTCTTTAGTTCGTTTGCAAGGGTAAGTGAGATTTTTAAAGAAATTAAATCTCTTGGTGTTGCTCTCGACGTAGATATTCGGCCGTTAATACGCTGGATATCATAAATTTCTTTGAGTTTATCTCGGATTTCTCTTAAAATATTTCTTTTAAAGATTAATTCCTCTATACTGTCAAATCTTTCTTCTATTTCGAGTTTGTTGGTAGAGGGAAATAATAACCATTTTTTAAGGAGACGACTCCCCATAGAAGTTAGCGTTTTATTTATAGTATCTAGAAGAGCTCCTTTTTGGCTTCCATTTATTTTTGTGATTAATTCAAGATTTTTTATAGTTGCACCATCTAAGGACATGCCGTCTTTGGGATTAAAATGAGAAATCTTTTTTATGTGCTTTAGTGTTGTTTTTTGATTCTCGGTTATGTAAGAAAGCAAAGCTCCAGCTGAACAGACAGCCGGAGATTTTTCGCTAATTCCAAAGGCATCTATCTTTAAAATACCGAAATGATCTTTGATAAGTTCTAAAGCGAAATCTTTTTCAAATCTATAAGATTCGATTCTCGTTACAGGAATCGAGTCCGGTAATTCTATCTGAAGTCCTTCTGGGATTATTAATTCTTTGGGAGACAGACGACTTAATTCGTCAGTTAAATTTTTTATTTCACCGGATTGAAATTCTCCAGTGGAGATGTCGGAGAAAGCAAAACCATAGATATTTTCGTCCTTTATAACTGCTGCAAGGTAATTATTATCCGTTTCTTTTAATAAAGAAGGTCTCATCACAGTTCCAGATGTTATAACTTCTACGACCTCTCTTTCTACAAGACCCTTGGATGCTTTTGAATCTTCGATTTGTTCGCAAATCGCTACTTTTTTCCCGGAACGTACAAGCTTTTCGATATAAGAATCGGCTGCTTTAATGGGTATACCAGCAAGTGGAATTCTAACACCTTTACCCATAGGTTTGGAAGTTAAAGTAATATCAAGAATCTCGGAGGCGGTTTTCGCATCTTCATAAAAAGTTTCATAAAAATCGCCTATATGAAATAGTAGAACTGAATCTTTATGTTTGTTTTTTATTTTAAGATACTGTTTAAGGATTGGAGTCAAAAGTTACGAAACCGTGAAAACCCTTATTTTTTATTTCCTTTAAGTAATTTTCCGCGTCGACTCTTTTATCGAATTTTCCGGAAAAAATTTTTGTGTATCTATCTGCTTTTTTTAAAAAATATTCGACATTATTTTCTTTGAGCTTTCCCAAAAAATATTCCAGCCATTTTTCGTCTTCGTATGCTCCAAGTTGAACTGAATAGTAGCCCTCTTCTTTTTTCTCTTCAACTTGCCTGACTGTTTCTTTTGTATCAACATTCTTTTCTTCTTTTTTTGTGTCTATATTTTTTCTTTCTGATGCAGGTTTTTGTTCGCTAACTTGAGGGAATAAATTTTTGTTTTTCCTTATTATTTCTTTTGCTTTGGCTGAATCTCCAACGTTTTCGTAACAAAATTTTAACCAGTAACATGTTTTTGAGTAAAGTTCAGATTTTGTGCCTCTTTTGTATATTAGTTCAAAATGGTCAATCGTTTTATTAAAATCTCCCAAAAGGTAATAAAGCATTCCTATTCTGAAAAGAGAGGAATCTGCATAAGGCGTTTTTGGAGCCTCTTTTACTACTTGTCTGTAGTACTCAACTGCTTCGAGAGGATTTTTCATTTTTAGAGCTTTATGATATTTTTCTTTAATCGGAGATTCAACATTTATGATTATAAATAAAATAGATAATATCATAAGCTAAATATTT
The DNA here is from genome assembly GCA_964534175.1 of uncultured bacterium. GTDB lineage: Bacteria > Hydrothermota > UBA3072 > UBA3072 > UBA3072 > JAFGHJ01. The sequence continues at coordinate 124,213 of CAZHNS010000001.1, forward strand.
AATATCTTATATGATTGATAGTTCCAAAAGAACCGCAACTGTTACACTTCCAACTGAATTCTTCCGTTTCATTATTACACTTGGAACACCTAAATAATTTCTTTTTATCCATCATTGTTTTTATTTTTCCTAAGTATCCGGAAACCATTTTGCCGTCTATTTCATTAGAGATAATAGCTATCGATAGAAGAATATCGTAATCGTTCAAATCAAAGTTTTTTAAAGATTCTTCGAAAATTTCCTTTGCCTTTTCTATTTGCCCTCTTTTTTTAAGTATTGAAATATAGGAAGCGAGTATATATATATTATCAGGATTTTCTTCAAGTATGCTTTTTAAATATGGTTCAAGAACCCCGAATTGTCCCTCTTCAAACATATATTCTTCCAGCAAAGGAAGATATAAAAAAGCTTTTTCCGGACCGATAGATATACTTTTCTTTATATATTCAAGCCCTCCACTCTCGTCTCCTTCTGAAATCAGAAGTTTTCCGTGTAAATAATACGCGTATGATACATCTCCTTTTTCTCCGACCGAAATAAATTTATTTGCTTTTTTAGTATTCTTTTTCGAAACTTCTGAGGCGAGATAAGTCGCATAATGAGCGAGCTTTTTTGTGTCAAATGTTTTTTTGGCAACATTGAATGCTTTATCCCATTTTTTTAACTTTTCATAAACATCCATCAATTTATCTGATAGTATTGTATTTTTGGAATTCTTGTGGTAAAGGGTTTCGAGTATAGGGAGGGCTTTTGCCCAGTCTTCATTCTTTAAGTAATCTTCCGCCAGTGATTCTTTTAGCCTGGTTTTTTGCTCATTATCAAGTAAAGGATTTACAAGAAGATTCTTGTGAATTTTTATTGCTTTTGAAATTTCTCCCTTTTCTCGGAGCAAGTTTCCGGTATAGAGATAGCTTTCTGTATCGGAAGGGTCTTTTTCCAGTACCTCTCGAAATAATTTTATAGCTTTGTCTTTTTTCCCTTCAATCATCGCTTCGAGCCCTTTTAGATAGGAAGCATGCTGTTTGTGACATTTAATTTTTTCCGACATCCTGGAAAAAACCGATAATCCTATCCAGATAAGTGCAAAGAAAAGAACAAGATATACTAACAGATTCATCCGATATTTTCCTCCTCTTTTTCCTCATCCTCATCCTCATCTGCCAGTAGTATTTCTTCGGACTCTTCTTCCTTTTCTTCCTCCTCCTCTTCGAAAGGTAAATTCTTTAACGCTTTTATTTGTTTTTGTAAGTTTGTATTTTCCTTTGTTATTTCTCTCATTTGCAATTTCATTTTTATAGTGTTTACTCCCGATATAATTATTGTAAGAATAAATCCGATAAGGATAGATTCAATTACTAATAGAGTTAAAGGGATATTTTCGAATTTCCATTTCAAAACGTAGAAATTAACAAAGGTGGTTCCGTTTTGGCTACCAATTATAATTCCAAAAATAAGCAGTATACCTAAAATTAATGATATTATTAAAGTCATTTATATGCCTCCTTTTTGATTTTTCCTACAGGCACCCAACCATTAATTTTATATATCTTGATGATATATTCAAATCCGATTTTGGCAACCCCGGGAAGTGCAATTATTTTTCCATTTTTAGTCTTGCCTACCTTTTGATTTTTTCTTCCGTTTTTAATCGTTAAAACAGAAAATTCTTTTCCCAATAGTTCCATTGCTTTTTCTCCCGTAATTTCGTTTTGAGTCGATATTAAAAGCTGTAAACGTCGTTTCTTTACTGAATTTTCTATTTGATTTGTAAAAAGAGAGGCAAGGGTGCCTTCTCTTTCGGAATAAGCGAACATATAAGTCTGGTCGAAGCGAATCATTTTGACTACTTTTAAAGTTTGTTTGAAATCTTCTTCTGTCTCTCCCGGAAACCCGACTATTATATCTGTGGTAAGTGTTAAGTCGGGCATTAGTGAGCGCGCTTTTTTTATTAGATTTATGTAGTAATCCTTACTATATCTGCGCATCATTTTCGAGAGTATTTTATCCGAGCCGGACTGTATTGGTAAATGGAGATATTTGCAGATAATTGGTGATTCAGCCATAACAGGAAATAAGTTATCTGGTAGGTCGGCGGGATGAGAAGTCAAAAAGCTCAGGAGTTTTAATCCTTTGATTTTGCTAACCTTTTTTAAAATATTGGGAAAATCAACCCCTTTATACGAATAATCGTTAATATTCTGTCCCAGAAGAGTTATTTCTTTTGCTCCTTCGTTTACGAGTTTCTCTGCTTCCTTTAATATATCTTCAACAGGTCGAGATCGGAGACGATTACGTAAATAAGGAACGATACAATAAGAACAAAAAGAATTACATCCCCTGGTTATCGAAAGATATGCGGTTGTCTCACTCGCCTGCGTAAAAATATCCGAGTATTTTTCGCAAGGTTTCTCGGGCAAAATCCCGGTGTTTTTTGCCTTGATGGCTTCGATAAGATTCCTGTAGGAGTCGGGAGGAGCTATAAAATCAACAACTGGATGATTAATGAGTTCTTTGTTATGTTTGGCTGCACAACCAAGAACAGATACCGAAAGGTCGGGATTTTCTTTTTTTAATCCTTTTAGTGAATCCAATCTTCCTAGGATTCTTTTCTCCGCGTTTTCTCTTACCGCGCAGGTATTAAAAAATACGTAATCAGCTTCCTCGGCGGTAGATACTTCTTCGAAATTATCCTTCAATAAGAGGTTTCTAATCATTTCGGAGTCGTATTTATTCATCTGGCACCCATATGTGCGAATATAGAATTTATTTTTTTGTTTCACCGTAAGTTAGACCTTTTTCGAATTTTACGATTCTTATGGGGACTATGCCTTTTATATGTCCGTTTTCAAGAAAGTGCACTTTTATGTAATTTGGAGTGATCCCGGTTAACCATTTTTCACCTAAATTACTTTTTGATTCAATTATTACCTCAAAAGTCTTACCAATATTTTCTTCAATGAATTTTGCCCTTTGCAAGTCAGCTAAATTTTTTAATCTGTAGGCTCTTTCTTTTCTTATTGAGTCCTGAACCTCATCAGGGTAAAGATTTGCCAGAGTGTAAGGTCTTTCGGAGTACCTGAAAATGTGAAGATGACTAAATCTTGCTTCTTTTACAAGATTCTCCGTTTGCTTAAAATCTTTTTCAGTTTCTCCGGGAAATCCTACGATAAAATCCCCGGCTATGCGAATATCTTCTCTTATTTTTTTTAATTTTTTAGAAACCAGAAGTGTTGTCTCTCTTGTGTATTTTCTTTGCATATTTTTTAGTATTTTATTGCTTCCTGATTGCTGGGAAATATGTATATGGGGCATGAGATTTTTGTTTTCAAATAGTTTGATAAATTCATCATCCAAATAGTCCGGTTTAAGCGAAGTTAGGCGAATTCTGATATTGTAACGTAGAAGTTCTTTAAGAAGCTCCTTTAACCCTTTATTTTTGTAACAATAATTTCCGATATGAATACCGCTTATGACTACTTCCCTGTAGTCGTGATCGATTAGTTTTTCAATATTTTCAATAATTTTATCTTTTGGGAGGGAATAATTTTTTCCTCGTGCGTAAGGTACTATACAGTAAGAGCAGAAATTATTACATCCGAACTGGATAGGCAGATAGGGACGGGATCTGCTGCTTAAAGTCTCAAATTCTTTGTCTATAAGGTTGTTTTCGTCACACTCGTATTTTTCTTCAAATTCATGGGAGAAAAGTTTAGCCTGGCAGCCTAGAATTCTTACTTCTTTAGCATTTCTTTTTGCCTTTCTATACAGTTTTCTACTTTCGGAACCTGCTCTCGCGGTTACCGCACAGGTGTTTATATAAGCAATATCGGGTTTTTCATCAATTGAAACCACCTCATTGCCTTCTTTTTTGTGTTTTTGTTTCAAACAATTGGTGTAAAATTGATTGATTTTACAACCTAATGTGTCAAAAGATACTTTCATATCAACAATTTAGATAGATATGTGGACTTGTCAATCCCACCACACCACACCATTTTAATCTCACACAGAGACACAAAGACCACAAAGATTTATTTTTTGTTTTTTTATTACTAATTAACCAATCAACTAATTAACTAATTGTCAATCTTTACTCAGTCTCTTCTTCGCTTTTTTCTAATTTTTTCGGCAGGACCTTTTTTCTACCCTCCACAAGCAAGCCGGCAATAAAACCTATGGCAAGGCTTATTAGAATAACCACAATTTTAGATACGTGAAATTTTTTTATAAACATCAATTCCATTGGTTCTGCATTACCGAGTATAAAAATTAAAACGATTATTAAAGCGATTCCCCAAACAATAAGTTTTGCTTTCAAATTAACCTCCTGATTTTTATAATTTTAGCGGAAACGATGAAAAAAGTCAAGGGTATAAACGGGACCGACGAGATTTGAACTCGCGACCTCTGGCTTGACAGGCCAGCGTTCTGACCAGGCTGAACTACGGCCCCAGTAATATCGGAAGTAATAATATAGTGTTACTATCTTTTGTCAAGGTATATATGCCACCCCCCCAACTTTTTTTGAACTACAGAGTACACAGAGGAACACAAAGAGAAAAAAAGAATATTTTGTCTTTTTAAAAACCACCTCACAATAACGGATTTGTTACACACGAAGGCACAAAAAAATGTTAGTCTGTTGGTCGGTTAGTCTGTTAGTTCGTTTTTTTGAACTCATTAACACACCCACTCACTAACGCTCTAACAAAATTATTTTAGAAGCTCTAAAATAATTTTAGTTTCTCATTGAATATTTTTAAATTAAAAATATATTATATATAAACATTATTAAAACATTTGAAGGAGGTTTTGTATGAGTTCAAGAAAGTATTTGTTAGGCATGTTTATGCTCGCTCTGCTTGTTTTCATTGCTTGTGGAAAGAAGGAATCCTCTGTAAAAGGAGAACCGCAAGCGGAAAAAATTGCGGTGGAGACAGCAGATGGGTGGCTTAATTTAATCGATAATGGTGAATATGCTGAAAGTTGGGATGAAACAGCAGAAATGTTTAGAAAGGCAATAGAAAAGGAAGCCTGGGAAAAACAGATGCTTGCGTTCAGAGAACCTCTTGGTAAGGTAATTAATAGAGAGGTTATTAAAAAAGAATACATGACTTCAATGTCAGGCGCTCCTGACGGTGAGTATGTAGTAATACAATATAATACGAGTTTTGAAAATAAGAAAAACACAATTGAAACCGTTACTCCTATGAAAGATACGGACGGCGAGTGGAGAGTTTCTGGGTATTATATTAAGTAAAGATATCCTTTGGATAGGTTAATTTGTTGATTAGTTGATTGGTTAATTAGTAAAGCAAAGAAAAACTTTGTGCTCTTTTTGGTTCAAAACCAGTTGACAAAGCTTCGGAAATACTTAAGATAAAAATATGAGGAAAGGGATCGCTACGTTACCGTTACACTGGGGACGGGCGCCGAGATGGCTGTTCGAAGAGATGAAAAAGCTTTCTCTCGGAATTATGGAAGCAATGCTGGTCGAATATCCCCCTGTAAAAATTTTAGAAAATCTTTCGGATCCCTACTGGTTTCAATCTCTCGGCTGTATACTCGGCTTTGACTGGCATTCGAGCGGAGTAACAACAACAACAATGGGTGCACTTAAAGAGGCTTTCAAAAAACTCGATGCCGGTATTTATATTTGCGGTGGAAAAGGCAAAACTTCGTTAAAAACCCCGGAAGAAATAAAACAAATTGGCAGCCAAAAAGGTATAGATGTTAATTCTCTTATTTACACAAGCAAAATGACGGCAAAAGTTGATAATTCAGCTCTCCAGGATGGGTATTCTATTTATCATCATACAATTGTATTTACTTCTAAAGGTGAGTGGAGCGTTGTACAGCAGGGTATGAATGAGACAAATGGAATGGCAAGAAGATATCACTGGTTCTCAAACACATTGAAGGATTATACCTGCGAACCACATAAGGGAATTATTACCGATGGCTTTACGACTCCTTTAAACATGATTTCTGAGGATTCCACAGGGGCAAGGAAAGTTTCGGCTTCTATCGCTTCAGAATATCCGGAGAAAACGCTAAAAGAATTAAAGAGAATAAAAGAGTTGAAACTACCTTCACGTCATCACATAGTTGGATCAGATATTAATCTGAAAAAACTGAAAAAACCTTTGGATTTAGCTTTTAACAGACAACCTGAAGATTTCGAAGGCCTGTTGGGTATCAAAGGCGTTGGTCCCACAACAATAAGGTCGCTTGCTCTAATTGGCGAACTGCTTTATGGTGAAGAACCCAGTTTTAAGGATCCTGCAAGATACAGCTTTGCTCACGGAGGCAAAGATGGTATACCTTATCCTGTTGATAGAGAGAATTATACAAGGTCGATTCAGTATTTGAAGGAAGCTGTTTCTAAAGCGAAAGTGGGGGAGAGTGCAAAGCTTAAATTACTAAAAAGACTTGCTTTTATTGATAACAGTACAAACCGCAGAGAAATTAATTTCGATAGAAAAAGAAAAAATATTTTGACCACAGAGGACACAGAGGAACACAGAGTACAAAAAATAATATGAGTATTAATGAACTCACAGAAAGGGTTATTGGTTGTGCGATTGAAGTGCACAATTTATTGGGGCCAGGATTATTAGAATCTGCATATGAAAAATGTTTTGCCAGAGAGTTCAAACTAGCTTGTATTGATTTTGAGCTTCAGGCGGAGTTACCGATAGAATATAAAGGTGTAAAGCTTGACTGCGGATACAGGATTGATTTTTTGGTAGAGGAACGCCTTATTATTGAGCTTAAAAGTGTAAAGGAGATTTCAGATATTTATAGAGCTCAGATTTTAACATATATGAAGTTGTCTAAGATAAAGATAGGGTTACTCATAAACTTTAATATGAAATTATTGAAAAATGGAATACAAAGATTTGCTCTTTAAAAATTTTTTTTGGGGTAGTTAATTTTGGGTTTTATATTAAATTTAAATAAAGAGTCTCTGTGGTTAATAAAATCCGGGGTAGGGAGCTGTGGGCTCTGTGTTTGTTTTTTTAAACAAAAAGGAGGTAAGTATGCTGAAGTGTAAAGTTAGTAAGTGTTTGTTGATTTTGCTGTGTTTGTTTGTAACTGGCAACGTTTTTGCTCTAACCTGGGATGAATTGAAAGGTAAAATAGAAGCAAAATATGGAACTTTCTCTGATGAAATCAAGGACATGGAGATGATTATGGAATCTGAAACCAAAGGTATTGAAGGAATGGAAGGGGCAGGCCCTTCGGAGGTTAAGATGTACACGAAGGGTGAGAAATATAGAATGGAGTCGAAAACCAGTATGCCGGAAGGAACCGGAATGCCGGCTGGTATGGGGGAAATGAAAAATATAATGATATTTGACGGCAAAGATTTATGGACAATAAACCAGTTTACAGGTAAACAGAAACTCCCAGCGGACGCAGCTGCTTCTGCTAAGAGTCGGATTAGTTGGTGGGAAGACCTACCTGCAAAAGGCAAAATTGTTGGTTCGGAGAAGATTGGCGACAGGGATTGTTATATCGTGGAAACATGGGATGAAGAAAATAAAGAAAATAAAATAAAAGGTTGGTTAGATAAAACGGCTCTTCTTCTGATTCAAATGGAATTCCAGGGCGGAAAAGGCGAAACATTCAAAATGGTAAATTCCAACTTCAAAAAAGTAGAAAAATGGGAAATGCCTTATACTATGGAAGTTTATTCGGGCGGAAAACTCATGACTAAGACCAACATTAAAACTTTAAATATCAATAAAGGTTTATCAGATGACCTTTTCGATGCGGACAAGGTTAAAGTGGAAACGAAAGGTATGCCTGGTATGCCGAACATGCAAGATATGATGAAAAAATTCAAACCGGGACAATAAAGTCTTAATTTAATCACAAAGCACAATAATTAGGCAAAAAAATGGTGTGGGTTATCCACACCATTTTTATTGTTTCTTTGTTGTTTTTATACTACTTCCTACTTACTACTCACTACTCTCTAATTGATCTAGCATAAACTTGCTAACGTTTAAATAATTGTGTTCTTTTACAACCCACTTACGGCTTTCTGCGCTTTTTGCAAGAAGAATTTTGGGGTTTTTTAATATTTTTTCCAAAACTTCTTTTATGTTATCTTTATTTGCGTTTATGAAGGGATGAACTTTTAAAAACTTTTCATATTGAGGGTTTATATATGTTATGCTTGGTATGCCCATGGATAGACACTCCATTGAGTTCATACCATAGCCAAAGCCGCCAAAGTCCGTCAACTGGTCGACGAGAACATCACATTTTTGTTCTTTGATTTTAAGTACTTCTTCATGAGGTTTACTCTCAATTAATAAAAAATCGAAATCGAATTTACCCTTTAATTCACCAACTGCTTTTAAAACATATTTTGTACCTTTTAAATATCTTTTTGTTGGAGCATGACAAATGGTTATTTTATCATTCTTTAAGATTTCTTTTTTATTAAATTTCTCTACTTCAAATGGAAAGGGAACGTACTGTACTTTTGGGTGAATAAAAGTATGGTCAAATTCAGTCGTAAAAATAACATCAGCCAATTTTTCTATGTGTGGTAAAACACCTCTTAGTCTTACATCGCTTCCGAGATACAATATAGCAATTTTTTTATTTATTTTTTTTAAATCGTTAACCATCTTTCCATTTCTTAAGAAGCCGAGTCCTCCATCTAAAAAATAACAGTCAAAGGAGTAAATAAAATCTTTTAAAGGTTTAATTTTATAATTCCAGAGTATGTCTCTGGCGGAGTAAAAAACTTTTTCACAAGCTTTTGGATGCCATATAGGGGGATTTCCTTTTTTTTGTGAGAAGCCATAAGTTCCTGCTTTAGCTGCTTTTTTTAAGCCTCTAAATGACCATGTATTTGAAAAGGGAAGATTAAGTACTATATCATCCCATTGAGAAATAGGGCTTTTAAAATAAGTCATTAATCGGGAATGATGTCCCAGTTTTCTTTCAGCTTTTACTAGGATTCCAGGTACACCTGCTACATTTTCAGAAGCTATATGTAAAATTTTCATTTTAATTCAAAAAAAACACAAAGCTCACCTTTCCACACCCCTAATTTCTTTAACCACAGAGAAAATATTTAACAATTAATACTTTTTTCATTAATAGGCATTGCTTTTCCAAATGCTCCGGAGCTACTTTAGGGGTTGTAGGTTGGTTTTTAAACAAAGCAAATATTTTTTTTTGTTTTTTTTCTCTGTGTATCTCTGTGTTCTCTGTGGTAAAAAATATTTTTTGGGTAAGGATGGGATTCTAACTTCCAACTTCTAAATTCTAACTTCATTTTTACATTACCAAACAATCACCGATAATTTTCGGGGTGATTTTTCTTGAATACCTTACAACTTTTATGGAATCAGGGGGTTGGAAAGGGTCTTTTTCTTCGAGAAGAAGAACCTGCGGAATTTCCAGGAAGAAGGCAATTGCGGAAAGGTCGTTTCTCTTTGTGATTAGCTTCGAAACTTTGCGTAAACTATCTTCAGCTGAAACTTTGTGTAAACCATGGTATTGGGTAGAAATATCAGAACTGATACCTATAATTTCTTCCTTTTCTCTTTTTTTACTGGAACGTCTGGCTCTTAAGGCTTTGGTCTTCCATTTTAAAGTACGAAATCCAAGTAAATCAAATAGATATTGATACTTACCAGTTATTGATTTCGTACTAGCTCTTGCTGTAATATTTACACCAGGGGCTTCATTTATTGAAGCGACAATGGGATTTTTTAACAAGTAAGAAAATACCTGGATATTTGTTTCGTTAAGATCAATCAATAAATCGTAGCTATTTTTTATTTTATTTCTTAAACGATACATAGCAATAGGACCTGACTTTTTCGGATAACGTATAATCTTTGTTCGGAGACGTCTAAAGTATTTAGCATCCTGCTCATCTGGCAGCAGAACAGATAATTTGTGTTTTTTTGATAAAGACTCAAGTAAGGGGAGCGAATAAAGAGTTTCCCCTTTAATTTCTGAAGGTCGAAGGGCTATCGTTTTGATGTTTTCTAATGGAAATTCAATTTTTTTCGATTGAATCTTATTTAATAAAGGAAAAACAAAAGAATTTAATTTTTTAAGCATTTTTTTCCTCGATATCGAATATTTTTCCCGGGTTCAATATATTTAAGGGATCGAATTCCTTTTTTATGTTTTTCATTAAATTTATTTCCTTTTCTGTTCTTGAGTATTTCAGATACTTTTTTTTAGTAAACCCTATACCATGTTCTCCGCTTATCTTTCCCTCAAAAGTATTAAGTTTCTTGAATAATCCATTCACTATTTCTTCTCCATTGTCTTTCCATTTTTCATTTTTAACAATATTAACATGTAAATTTCCGTCTCCTATGTGACCGAAAGTAAAAACTCTCGTATTAAATTCTTTTTCCAGCTTTTTAATTTCAGGAATGAATTCAGGAATATTTGCTCTAGGTATAGACACATCTTCGGGTATAATAGTTCCAAATAAATCTAGTGCTTCGGATATACTTCGTCTGAAGTCCCATATTTTTTCCTGTTGATGATTTTCTTCCGCTACGAATACATCGGCGGCATTATTTTCCAGAAATTTATTGCCGATTATTTCAAATTTCTTTTCCAGTTCTTCCTTTGAATTTTCCAGTAATTCAGCAATAAGTAGTGTTCCTTCTTCTGCCATAGGTATTTTTTTATCCAGGTTTGTAACCGCCACTTTAACCGCATCTTCGTCAATTATCTCGAACGCGGAAGGAGTAATGCCACTCGATAGTATATTAAATGCGGAAAGAGCAGCATCTTCAAGGCTTTTAAAGGGAGCAACCAATGTGGCAGAATAGGGGGGGAGTTTTACAACATCTAAAAATATCCTTGTTATTACTCCAAGAGTACCTTCTGAACCGATAAGCAGATTCAAAAGAGAGTATCCGGTGGCATTCTTTTTTAACTTTCCTCCGAAAAATTCTTTTGAGCCGTCTGGCAGAATCACCTCACATTCTCTGACGTAATCCCTTGTTAGACCGTAAAGTAGACATCGGGCACCTCCTGCGTTGGTTGCCACATTTCCTCCTATAAAGCAGGAATCAACCGAGGAAGGATCGGGAGGAAAGAAAAAACCATGCGGTTCGAGGAACTTATTTATTTCTTCCGTGATAACACCTGGTTCTACTTCCAGAATGCAGTTTTTTTTGTCGAAGTCGATAATCTCATTCATTTTCTCCATAGATAGAACGATTCCACCATTAACTGCAAGAGGACCTGCTGTTCTGCTGGTACCTCCTCCTCTTGGAATTATAGGTATTCTTGTCTTTTGGTTTATTTCGAGAAGTCTTGATATTGAGTCTGCCTCTGTTGGCAAGAAAGCGGCATCCGGTAGAAAATAGTAATCGCCGGGAGTTTCATCCCGTGCGTATTTTTCCAATTTCTCTTTGTCTGTAAGTAATTCGTAATCAAACTCTTTTTCGAGTTGTGCCAATTTTTCCATAGGCTAAAATAATAGTAAGTTCCTCATAGTCAAGACCAAAAAAACGAAAAAGGGTTACAAACAAGGAGTTAAAAGTTAGAATCCCATCCCACCCCCAAGAAAATTCATTATCGCAAGGAGTCGCAGAGAACACAGAGATTTTATTTTTTGTTTTCCTACTTATTCACTCAACTATTTTACTATTTAACACCGATGCGAAGAATCTACTAATAATACTGCGGCGATTGCGGTGTCAGTGGTGTGAGAAAGAGATACGTGTGTTTTAACTCCTTTCATTTCAGCTTCTAACTCTTTATTTAAAATCCTGATTACCGGTTTGCCTCCTGTTTGTACCTCTATTGCTTTCCAACCGTAATTATGATTTTTTGCTTTGTAAAAGGATTCTTTAACGGCGTATCTTGCGGCGTAACACTGGCTTTTTTCGATTTTATTTTTGCAGTATTGCTTTTCATTTTCGGTGAATATTTTGTCTACAAAATTATCACCCCAGCGATTTATCGCTTTTTCTATCCTGCTTATCTTAATTATATCTATCCCAATCATGTAACAAAAACCATTTTTTGTTAGTGCGTTAGTGCGTTAGTGGGTTGGTGGGTGGAAAAACAGCCCAACCGACTAACCGACCAACGGACTAACCTTTGAAATTCTCTGTGTTCTCTGTGTGAATTACGGTTTCGGGTTTCGAGTTTAAAGTTTCGAGTAAAAAATAACAAGGAACTACATTTTCTACATGTACTACATGTGAAAAACTTGGGGTGGGATGGGATTCTAGCTTCTAGCTTCTGACTTCTGTATTCTTTATTATTTTTCATCGTATATTATTACCGTATCTCCGTCCTTTATCATACCCAACTTTTCTCTAGCTATTTTTTCAATAAGAAAAGTATCTTTTTTTATCTTTTTCAAAGAATCGAGTAAAGCTTCTTGTTTTTTTAGAAGTTCCAGTTTTTCTTTTTTCAGTCTATTTTCTCTTCTTTTCAGTTTAACAATATTTATAAAACCATAAGCTCCAAAAAAAAGATAGTATATAATTCCGCATATTATTAAAAATAAGAGAATCTTTTTCAAGTTTTTTTTTATAAGTTTTTTAGAACGCTTCGAACCTCGCGGCATCTCCTAATTCCTCTTCTATTCTTAGAAGCTCATTGTATTTCTCTAATCGTTCACTCCTGGAAAGAGAACCAGTTTTTATCTGACCTGTATTCAGGCCTACTGCGAGATGAGCAATAAATGTATCGGCTGTTTCTCCCGAACGGTGGGAAACAACTGCTGTCCAGCCGTTATTTTTTGCCATCTGGATTGCCTCGATTGTCTCGGTAACAGTACCGATCTGGTTGAGTTTTATTAGAACTGAGTTGCTAACGTTCCTGTCAATCCCTTTTTGAATTATAGAAGTATTAGTTACAAAAATATCATCGCCAACAATCTGGATTTTATCTCCTAATTCTTTTGTCATTTTTTCCCAACCATCCCAATCTGCTTCTGAAAGACCATCTTCAATTGAGATTATGGGATATTTGTCAACCCATTTTTTGTATACGGAAACTATATCCTCAGACGTCAAAGAATCTCCTCCAAAACTGTATTTCCCGTCTTTATAAAATTCGGAAGCTGCGCTGTCTAATGCTATTGCAACTTCCTCGCCCGCTTTATATCCGGCTTTATCTATGGACTCGAGTATCAGGCTTAAGGCTTCTTCGTTGCTTGTGAGATTCGGTGCAAATCCTCCTTCGTCACCAACACTGGTAGCGTATTTCTTATCAGAAAGAATTTTTTTCAGAGAGTGAAATACTTCGCTTGCTGCTCTGATTGCTTCTTTGAAATTAGGTAGTCCTACCGGAGCTATCATATACTCCTGAATATCAAGATTATTATCTGCATGTTCTCCGCCGTTTAAAATATTGCAGAGCGGAACTGGTAGTAAGCATGCGTTTAATCCGCCTAGATATCTGTAAAGAGGTATATTTAAAAATTTACTTGCCGCTCTTGCAACTGCCATTGATATTGCAAGTATAGAATTTGCTCCTAGTTTTCCTTTGTTTTCGGTCCCATCCATTTTACACATTGTTAAGTCTATAAGTCTCTGGTCTAAACAATTTTTACCTGTAATTTCCTGTCCCAGTATATTTTGCGCGTTATTAACCGCTTTAAGAACTCCCTTCCCCCCGTATCTTTTTTTATCATTATCTCGAAGCTCCAATGCTTCCCTTGTTCCTGTTGAAGCTCCGGAAGGAACAGCGGCTCTCCCCATAATCCCTGATTCTAAAAGGCATTCAGCTTCTATAGTGGGATTACCTCTTGAATCAATTATTTCTCTTGCTTTAATATCGATTATTCTATTTGGCATTTATCCTCCCTATTTTTATATACGCCCGGAAGGATTCGAACCTTCAACCAGCGGATCCGAAGTCCGCTACTCTGTCCAGTTGAGCTACGGGCGCAACCGTATTCATTAATTTTTTAGGTGAAAACCAAGTTGATTTTAAAAAATTTTAACCAATCACTCGAATATATTATTACATTTTTGTTTGTCAAGTATAGGTTTAACTACAGTTTTTTTTGGTTTTAGTTGTTCGAAAAAAAACAGAAAATTAATACGTTTGCGTGTATAAAATGCTGCAGGTATTATGTTATTGAAAAAAGCTATTATTAAGGGCTTGACTATATTATCAATCTTTATAAATTAAGTACGTAGTGAATTGAGTTGTAAAAAGGTTTATATTATTTAAAATGACAAAGAGGAGGAGATAAGTGTCAACTAAGAGAAGAAAGAGGAATTGTTTCTTTTGCAAAAATGGTGCAGAAGAGATTGATTATCTAAATGTTGAATTATTGAGCAAATACGTAACACCAAGCGGTAAAATACTTCCTTCAAGGGTAACAAGGGTTTGTCCGAAGCATCAGAGGAAGTTAAAAAGAGCTATAATGCAATCCAGAGAAATTGCATTAATGCCCTACGTAAAGTCTCTGGAATGGTAGTGATATATGGAAATTATACTTAAAGAAGATTATCCTCATTTAGGTAAAAAAGGTCAAGTTATTAAAGTAGCTGATGGATATGCCAGAAATTATTTGATTCCAAGAAATATAGCGGTGATGAATGTTTCCGGTAATAAATCTGCTGTCGAAGCGGAAATGCAGTTTGAGGAAATTAAGGAGAAAAAGGGAAAAGACGCAGCAGAAGAAGTTAAAGGAAAAATCGATGGTAAGAAGTTAAAAATTAAGGCTAAAGTAGGCAAAGAAGGTAAATTATATGGTTCTGTAACAAAGCAGGATATTGTAGACCTTTTGAAAAAAGAAGGATTTGAAATTGATAAAAAGATAATGGATGTTGAGGACCATATAAAAGAAGCAGGCTCACACGAAATACAATTAAATCTGTTTAATGGTGTAAAAGCCCATATTAATCTTATCGTAGAAGGTGAATCTTCTGAGGAAGAAGAAAAATCTTCAGAGAAGGAAGAATCGCCAGAGTCGAAAGATGAATCTTCTAAGAAGGAAGAAAAGGCATCTGAGGACGAAAAGTTACCCAAAACAGAAGGAGAATCTTCTGAGGAGGAAGAAATTGAAGGAAGTTAAAATTGCTGGTATTGCAATTGATAGGACTTCAAATACACCTGTTGTTCTTTTAAGAGATGTGGAGGAAAAGAAAAAGGTTCTTCCCATATGGATAGGACCTGTTGAAGCTGAGGCAATATCTCAGGGATTAAAGAATGAAAAGTTTAGTCGCCCTCTTACACATGATTTGCTGTTGAATGTGTTAAAGGGGTTAAAAGTAGATATAGCTAAAGTTGTAGTTTCAGATCTGAGGGATGATACTTATTTTGCAGAAATTTATCTAAAAAAAGAAAATGAAATTTTCAAGATAGATTCACGCCCAAGTGATTCACTGGCTTTGGCATCTAAGAATCATATCCCAATATACGTACAGGAAAAAGTAATGGAGAAAGGCGGTATAAAACTGGATATTGATGACAGCAAAAAGATTCAGGATATAAAAAAGTATATGGAGGACATTAAGCCGGAAGAATTCGGAAAGTTCAGGATGTGATGTGATCTTGAAGGTTCTAATACAAAGAGTGTTTTCTGCTTCGGTTCGTTTGATTAAAGAGGGTAAGGTTAAAGAAGAAGCTTCAATAGGGAAGGGGCTTTTACTTTTCATTGGAATAGGTAAGAATGATAATCGAGATACAGTTGAGTTCTTGGTGAAGAAGATATTTAATCTTAGAATTTTTGAGAGTAAAGGCAAATTTGATTTATCACTTGCAGATATTAAAGGTGAGGTTCTAGCTGTGCCCCAATTTACTTTATACGGAAATACTGAAAAGGGAAGAAGACCTGAATTCACTGCGGCAGAAAGACCGGAACGAGCAAAAAAGTTGTTTGATTTCTTCTGCGAGCAGGTGGAAGATTTACTTTCCTGCAAAAAAGGTTTTTTCGGTGAAAAAATGGAAGTAGAGTTAGTTAACGATGGTCCGGTTACTTTAATGGTGGAAAAATGAAATCAATGACAGCGTTCGCTTCTGCTATAAAAGAGATTTCAGGATTAACAATCAGATTTAATATTGCTTCTTATAATAGCAGATTTACAGATATAAATCTCACATTACCGGAGTTTTTATTACCTTATCAGTTGAATATTTACGATAAGATTAAAAATAGAGTCGCGCGAGGAAGAATAGAGATGCAGGTTTATCTTGAGGATGGTGATTTTGTTGATTCTCCAATCTATCAAAAAAATATGGAACGAGATATAGAAAGATTAAGAAAACTGAAAAAGAAGTTCGGGCTTAAGGGAGATATAGATATTTCTATTCTTACAAATTTCACCAACCTGGGTGGAGATATCCCTAATTTCGATATAGGATGGAAAGAGATCGATTCTTTTTTAGATAATCTTCTTTCCGAACTGAATGAAGTTAAGAAAAGAGAAGGAGAATTTATAAAAAAGGACCTTGAAGAGAAAATAAATAGTTTTGAAGATATTCTTGATTTTATATTAAGTAAAATAGATACAGATTCTGAAGAGAAAAAGGAAAAAATTATGAAAGAAATTAAGCGTCTGAATGATCTCGACATACAGATTTCCCGGGATGATATCAATCTGTTTGCTTTTAAGGGAGATATTAATGAAGAGTTGGTCAGGCTGAATAGTCATATAGATTATTTCGGAAAATTGTTAGGCGAAGATGGTCCTATTGGGAAGCGATTGAAATTTTTATTACAGGAAATGGCTAGGGAGGCAAATACTATAGGGTCAAAAGCTTACACTGCTGCTGTGGTTCACAAAGTTATTGATTTAAAACAACTCATTGATGAATTACGAGAACAGGTTGAAAATATAGAATGATTATCATTATAGCGGGACCTTCAGGAGCTGGTAAAACTACCGTATGTAAATTATTGGTCAAGAATGATGATAGACTTTTATATTCGATTTCCGCTACTACTCGGGCAAGAAGAAAAGGGGAAAAGGATGGAGTTGATTATCATTTTATAACTGAAGAAAAATTTAAGAGCTGGGAAAAGGAAGGTAAATTTTTGGAGACTGCAAAAGTACACAGTTATTATTATGGGACCTTAAAGAATTGTCTTGTTGAATCAGATAAAATAGAAAAAGATATTTTAATGGATGTTGATGTAAAAGGTAAGATAAGTATTTGTAAAAAAATAAAAAATGCGATTTCGATATTTTTATTGCCGCCGACTATGTCAGAAGCGGTGAAAAGAATTAAAGGACGCAATAAAGAAAAAGAGATTGAAATTAAGAATAGGATGGAGACAGCTACACGTGAGATAAAAGAAATTAAGAATTTTGATTATCTTGTAGTAAATGAGGACTTAAAAGAAACAGTTAAAGTTGTTCAGTCTATCATCATAGCAGAGAGACATAGAGTAAAGAACAGAATAGGAGGTAAGCGATGATTTATTCCTTAGATAATGTTAAGAATAAAGAGAAAAATATTTACAAGGCTGTAGTGATTATGGGTAAAGGTGCTCAGTGGTTTAGTACTTTTAAGAGGACAACTATTGAAAAACCTATATATAAGTCTGTCGAAGAGTTTATAGATGGAAAAATAGAGTACGAGGTAATTAAAGAAGAGGAAGAGTAATTTTGAATTTCCTTTCAGGAAAAGTTATTCTCGTAGGAGTTACAGGAGGCATTTCTGCTTATAAAGTGCCTCTTTACATTCGAGCACTTAAGGAGAAAGGCGCTACTGTTAAGGTAATTTTAACGGAGAATGCGAAAAAATTTATTTCTCCGGAAATTTTATCTGTTTTAAGCGATGGTGTTTTTAATTCTTTGTGGGAGAGCAGTATTCCTCATATAACTTTAACTGAAGAAGCATCTCTTTTCGTTATTTTACCTGCTGATTATAACATTATAGGAAAAGCTTCTTCTGGTGTTGCTGATGATCTTCTTTCGTCTTCGATCGCGGCTTATAATAATAAATTAGTATTCTTTCCTTCTATGAATAGCAGGATGTTTGAAAATCCAGTTTTTCAAAGAAATATGGATTATCTAAGAAGTTGTGGCCATATGATAGTTGATCCGAGTTTGGGCCCCCTTGCGTGCGGAGTTGAAGGGAAAGGCAGGCTTCCTTCAATCGCTCGTCTTGTTCTTGAAACAGAGAAGGCTCTTGCCCCGAGTATTTTTAAAGATGCTTTTTGTCTTATAACCGGAGGTGGAACATTTGAAAAAATCGACCCTGTTAGATATTTGACAAACGATTCTTCCGGAAAAATGGCTTATTCTCTGGCAAAGAGCTGTTATCTTGCAGGCGGGAAGGTTGAAATGGTTTTAGGAAGAAATTCAGTTGTTCCTGATGGCGATATTCCATATAAAATCACCAACGTAGAAACAGCACAGGATATGTTTAAGGCAATTATAGATCGATGGGCGAAAGTAAATTATCTTTTTATGAATGCAGCCGTATCTGATTTTGCTGTTAGTAGAGAAGCTAAGAAAAAAATAAAGAAAACCAGTGAGTTAACTTTAAATTTAAAGAATAATATTGATATTCTTTCTGAGTTGAAAAAGAGAAAAAAGAAACAGTTTGTTGTTGGCTTTTCTCTGGAATCTGAAAATCTTAAAACTTCGACTAAGAAAAAGATGAAAGAGAAAGGCTGCGATTTAATGATAGGTAACAGTCCTGAATCTATCGGAAGCGAAAATATTTCTGGTGTAATTATATCTACTTCCGGAGAAGAAGATTTTAATTGTTCTAAAGACGAGTTAGCATGGAAAGTTATCAACAAAATAAAGTCGTAGAGGTTTTAAAACTCTTAAAATACATGGGTTTAGAAGAGGTAGATAACTCCCTTTCGTCCAATCCGCCTTTTAGTGATTTAATAGATGAAGTTAGAAACTGCAAGAAATGTGACTTGCATAAAACGAGAACAAATGCTGTTTTCGGAAAAGGTCCAATCGATGCGAAAATTATGCTTATTGGAGAAGCTCCAGGTAGAGATGAAGACCTTCAAGGTTTACCCTTTGTTGGTAAAGCAGGGAAACAATTAGATAATATGCTTTCCTCTGCAGGTATTGAAATCGATAAAATCTTTATTACGAATGTTATTAAATGTAGACCACCGGGAAACAGAAATCCTGAAAGCTATGAAATGATGAAATGTAATCCTTATTTAGTCAGGCAGGTTGAGGTGATTCGTCCTAAAGTTATTGTACTGCTTGGTAATATAGCGCTTTCTCTTGTTACGGGAACTGCAAGCGGTATTACAAAAATGAGAGGGAAAACAATGGAATACATGTCGTGTCCCGCAATACCTACATTTCATCCCGCTTATGTAATTCGAAATCCTGGTAGTGAAAAAATAGTAATTGAAGATTTCAAAAAGGCGCTCGGGAGTATAACTTGACAGAAAGAGTTGGAATGCCTTATTCCGAAGAAGCAGAAGTTGCTGTAATATCCAGTATGCTTATGGATATGGGAGCTACAGCGGAGGTTAGTACTACTCTGAATCCGGATGATTTTTATTTTCCGGCACATAGTATTATATATAACGCTATTTTAGATGTTTACAACAAGGGTCAAAAAGTGGATATCGTGACGGTTGTTGAGCAGTTGAAGAAAAACGGATTGCTTGAAAAAGTTGGTGGATCATCTTTTGTAGCTTCTTTTGTTAAGGGCAATATTTCAGCTGAAAATATTGTATACTATGCTGATATTGTAAGTGAAAAGTCTATTCTCAGAGACTTAATAAAAAAAAGTAAGACTATAATCGATAATGCAAGTTCCGGAAAAGAAGAAGTAGAGGAAGTTCTTGACAAAGCGGAAAATTTAATTTTTGACGTAAGAAAGAAAAAAAGCTACGAGAGAGTGAAACCTATTACCCCTTTGCTTAAGGAAGTTATGAAAGTAATAGAAGAAAGAGCAGAGACTAAAAGTCTTATTACTGGTATTGAAACAGGTTTTACCGAACTCGACAGGATGAGTTGCGGTTTCCAGAATGCGGAACTGATAATATTGGCTGCGAGACCCTCTGTGGGGAAAACTGCTCTGGCTCTAAATCTCGCTTCGTATATTTCCATTAAACAAGGAGTTCCCGTGCTTTTCTTTTCTCTTGAAATGCATTGGGAAAGTCTAATTTTTAGGCTGCTTTCGTCTGAGTCTCGTATTGACGGAAATAGGATAAGGGGTGGTTTTATTAAGGAAGATGAATGGGTTGGGTTGACTTCTGCAGTTTCCAGATTAACAGAAGCACCTTTTTACATTGACGCCTCGCCGGCTATGACGATTTTTGAGCTCCGGGCGAAAGCAAGAAGAATGAAAAAGAAATACGATATCGGTGTAATATTCGCAGATTACCTCCAATTGATTAAAGGTCCGCAATTACAAACAAGAGAACAGGAAGTTGCTTCTATTAGCCGGGCTCTTAAGTCGATTGCAATGGAGTTAAATATTCCCGTGGTTGCTCTTTCACAGCTTTCTCGACAACCAGAAAGAAGAGGTAAGGATTCCCGACCTATTCTTTCTGATTTGAGGGAATCAGGAGCAATTGAACAGGATGCGGACTTTGTTATGTTTATTCACCGTCCCGACCAATTTGAAAAGAGTTCTGATATGAAAAAGGAGAGGGAGGATGCTGAACTTATAATAGCAAAACAGCGAAATGGACCCGTAGGAAGTTTTTTTCTATCCTTCAGTAGAAAATATGCTAGGTTCGATCATCGCGAAAAATTGGAGACGGAAGAATGATAGAGATAAAAAATGTCTGGAAAAGTTTTGAAGAAAACCAGGTTCTTCGTGATTTAAGTCTTAATATAGATAAAGGAGAGACTATCGCGATCGTCGGTTCAAGTGGTTGCGGAAAGACCGTTCTTTTAAAGCATATACTTGGTTTACTCGAGCCCGATAGGGGAGAGATTTTAGTCGATGGAATTAACATTAACCAGGATTCGGCACATCTTTTTGAAATACGGAAAAAATTTGGTATGGTATTTCAAAGTTCAGCCCTTTTTGATTCTTTAAACGTGATACAAAATGTAACTATAGGTTTAAGAGAACATTTTCCCGATATGGACAGAAAAGAAATGGAAGACATAGGAAAGGAGAAATTAGCCCTGGTTGGTCTTTACGAATCTTCTTTTGAAAAGAAACCGCAAGAGATTTCCGGAGGCATGAAAAAACGGGTTGCTATTGCGAGAGCAATAAGTCTTGATCCTGAGTATATTATATATGATGAACCTACCACAGGACTCGATCCAATAATGTGCGACAAAATGAACGAGCTTATGCTTCACCTGAAAGTTAAACTAGGAAAGACAACAATTATGGTAACTCATGATCTCCATTCAGCTTTTAAGGTTACGGATAGAGTCGCGATGCTTGCCGATGGAGAAATAGTTTTTGATGGAACTCCCAAGGAAGCGTTAAAAACCAAGAATAAGTTTATGAATATGTTTATAAAGAGTAGCTCACTGCAGGTTTAAAGTAATATGTTTGTATGCACAAACTGCGGTTATAAAACTCTTAAGTGGATGGGTAAGTGCCCCGAGTGCAAAAGCTGGGATTCATTAGAGGAGGAGATTGAAGAAAAAAAGTCTAAGTCCAAGAAAATCAAATCTTTAAAGCCAAAATATTTAAGTGAAGTTTCTGTAAAAGAAGAGGGGCGTTTTAAAACAGGCATTTCGGAATTTGACAGAGTTATGGGTGGCGGTATTGTTTCGGGTTCACTGGTTCTAATTTCAGGTGACCCCGGTATTGGTAAATCGACTTTGCTTCTGATGGTTTCCGGAATTCTTTCCAGGTCTGTTAAGGTACTTTATGTTTCGGGTGAAGAATCGTTAAATCAAATTAAGATGAGAGCCCAGAGACTTGGATTGGGAGAAGAAAAACTATTAACTATCTCTGAAACAAATATTGAAAGTATCCTCGGGTTAACTAAAAAGGAAAAACCCAGGGTAGTTATTATTGATTCTATACAGGCTATGGCGCTTTCTGGCAGGAGTGGAATACCAGGTTCGGTTTCTCTGGTGAGAGAAATAACTTCGGAATTGATGGAAAATGCCAAGAAGCACAATATTACTGTGTTTATTGTTGGCCATATTACCAAGTCAGGAAATATCGCGGGTCCTATGACTTTGGAACATATGGTAGATGTCGTGCTTTTTATGGAGGGTGATGACGCCCATTCTTTTCGTCTGTTGAGATCAAAAAAGAACCGGTTCGGGTCTACAAATGAAGTAGGTATATTCGATATGGATGAAAAGGGATTAAAGGAAGTTCCGAATCCCTCTCTTTATCTTATTTCCGGTAAGGAAAAAAAGTCTTCCGGTTCTGTAATTACTCCTACAGTTGAAGGAACTAGAGCTCTTATGGTTGAAATTCAGGCCCTTGTAATTCCTACAAGGTTTTCTTATCCACAGAGGGTTGCGAGAGGATTTAGAGAGCGGAAGCTCGATCTTTTGATGGCTGTTTTTCAGAAACGGCTTATGATGGATATGAGCGGTTATGATGTTTACTGTAATATTGCAGGAGGGATGAATGTATTCGAGCCGTCTATCGATCTTGGGGTGATTTTAGCGATATTATCGAGTTTGTTAGAAAAACCTGTCAAGGATGATCTGTGTATTGTGGGGGAAGTTGGTCTTTCCGGAGAAGTTAGAGGGGTTCCTTTTATTGCAAGCAGAATTAAAGAAGCAAGTAAAATGGGTTTTAAAAAAATTATTGTTCCGAATAAAACAGGAAATTTAAAGTGCGATATTGAACTTTTGAAAGTTTCAAATGTTTCGCAGGCAAAGGAGCTTTGTAAATTATGATTTCGTCTGTTATTATTCTTGGGTTTTTAGGTTGGATTATCGCTTTATTATTGATTTATCGTAATATTAGGGTAGAAGAAGAGAAAAAATACAAAGCTATTCACTCTTCCGCCATCAGGGATGGGAGAGTAGGAAAATTATTTAAATCCGGGTTGATAACGGGTATGCCCGTGATTACAGAAGAAGATATGAAAAAGATATCTGAATATTTAGAATCAGACGAACTTCCGGAAGGTTTTAAAGATGATCTTCGCACTTTAAAGGAATTGGATTTAAAGGTAATAAATAGCGATTTATCGACCATTTGCAAAACATTGAAATGTCCGGCAATAACTGCCGGAAATAATAAAGAGGAATTAGAAATTCAGGGTATTGATTGTATTAACCTAAAAGACCTGGATAAAGTTGGAAGGTCAAATTTAATAAAAGGAGAAAAAATTATTGTAAATCATATAGATTACGGTTATGATAAGGCTCAAGGTTATTTGGCTGATGGAACTCTTGTAGAGATTGTGGGTGATGTACCCGAAAATCAGCCGGTTTCAATAGAGTGCGTTGTGGAAGCTATTATTGAAAGTAATTTTAACCGAAAAGTTTGGGCAAAAGTTGCAAAAGGCAATTGAAGCTGTAATTGTCGCGGGTGGAAGTGGGAAAAGGATGGGGGATGTATACAAGCAATTTTCGTTGCTTGCCGGAAAAGAGTTATTTTTTTACCCTTTAGAAAAATTTTTTGAATACGGAGTGGGGAGAATTATTCTGGTTGTTCCAGAAAAAAAAATTTCAAATACTAAAGAGAAGGTCTCTAAATTCGATCAAAAAATTAAAGTGGTTGCGGGAGGGAAAAGAAGGCAGGATTCTGTTTACAACGGATTCAAGGAAACTTCAGGTGAAATAGTATTAATTCACGATG
Source organism: uncultured bacterium (assembly GCA_964534175.1). GTDB lineage: Bacteria > Hydrothermota > UBA3072 > UBA3072 > UBA3072 > JAFGHJ01. The sequence continues at coordinate 147,880 of CAZHNS010000001.1, forward strand.
CCGTAAGACCTTTTATAAGCGCCCGTTTAATTGATAGAGTAGTTAAAGGCGTTAAGAAATTTGGTGTTTGTGCTCCGGGAATACCTGTAAGAGACACTTTAAAAATTTACAAAAAGGATGAAATTCTATGGACCCGAAGTAGAACTAATTTACTTCAAGTGCAAACCCCTCAGGGATTTAGAAGAGATATTTTAGAGCATATTATAAGCCTATTTTCAAAGCATAGTTTTACCGATGAATTAGCCTTTGCAGAGAAATTAAATTATGATATTCGCTGGGTAGAAGGCGACCCCTCCAATATTAAAGTTACCTATCCTCCAGACATGTACCTCGCTCAAGCGATAGCAGCATATCAGAAAGGTAGGGAGGTCTGATGAGAATTGCCGGTGTGCATATTGAAAGGCGAATCCTGGTGATAAGGGATGATAAAAGTGGTAAGGTGTCTTATTCTAAATTCAATACACTTGAAGAGTTGTTTAATTCGAAGGAAATTAAAAGATGTAATGAGATATATATTAATGCCGGAGAGAATAATTTCCTTGTAAAAACAAAATTCTTTCCTGATAGAAACCCTGAACAGGCAAAAAATTATGTATTAAAGCATTTAAATGAATTTTCAGTCGGTAAAGGTAAAGAATATGTTGTAAAGATTGCTGCCGTACCAAAGGAAAATGGTTCTAATGTTTATATTATAGAAGGTAAAGAAGAGCAGATTTATGCTCGAATAGATGATTTGCCTGTTGAAAATTTCAGAATTTCGGGTGTTATACCGGATAATTTTGCTGTATCATATCCATTTATGATTAAAGACGATTTGGATGGTTCGCTTTTGGTTGTGGAAATAGGAACTGAGGAGTTGATACTAAACCGTATAGATAAAAGGGCGGTAACTTTTACAAGAAGTGTGTTTTATGATAGAGAAGATTTGGTCGATTCTTTGAAGAAAGAAATTGATATTTTGTTGCATAGAGCCGGCTCTGTAAAGAAGATCTATTTTACGGGTAAGTTCACGGATAAAAGTTTAAAAAAGCTCAAAAAAGAAATTACATCCTATAAAAATAAAATGAGTAAATTAAAGGGTCCCGCGGAGCTTTCTTCAGATGCAATTCTTGCTTATGGACTTTCGCTTTCTCCGGTTATAGGATTTAATAACGATCTTACCCCTGAATATATAGCTACAAAGAGAGAAGAATTGAATAAAGAAGAAAAATTCAAAAAGTTTACACGTATCTCAGCTTATGTGATGGGTATTTTATTGGCAGTTCCATTGCTTTTATTAATTGCGGGAGGAGTATGGTTTTTTGTATTCGATCGACAGATTGAAAGATTAAGCAATTCGTACGAAAAAGTAAAAAATATTCGTAAAGAAGCAGTGGCATTAAGGGAAAAATTAAAATTACACGAAGAGACAAGAACGCCTATACGTTGGGGTTTCTTCCTTTCCGAGATTTCTCGCAATATTCCCAATAATGTTTGTTTGATTGAGCTTGAGAGCGAACCTACGATGATAGAAAATAAAAGGGGTTTTATTTTCTATTTAACAGGTGAAGGTGAAACGCAAGAAGCTGTTATGGAATTTTACTCTGCAATTCAGAATATAGAAATTATAGAAGAAACAAATATTAAAAAAATTAAGAACGAAAAAGGGATTACAAGTTTCGTTTTCACTGTTATCTTATACTCCGAATAAAAACACCTGTCTTTAAGTTAATAGTGGTTTTTCCTTTTTTAATTCCTATTTCCCAATCTACAACTTTTAATCTTTTAAGACTCTTTGGTTCAACAGGTAAGAAATATATAGGCTCCGAGCTCTCGTTAATAATATCACTTGGAAGATAGTATATAAATCTGAAAGAGATTACTTTTATATCCGTTGGGACAATGTTTCTATTTGATTTATATAGGAGATAATTTTTCCAGCAAAAAGAGGAGAGCTTTCCTTCCTGGTTTATGAACGAAATACTATCCTGGTCGGCATAATGTATTTCGCGAGCTCCGGTTAATTCTATTCTTATTATATCGCATATTTTCACACTTTCTTCTGTTAGCTGGCTCTTCCATCTGTTCTTGCTTATATTTCTTTGTATCTGTATAAAGGTTGAGAATAAAAGAGCGCTCAGGATACCGAAGATAAGAATGGAAACTATTAATTCTATTAATGTAAAACCTTTTTTACCACACGGAGCCGCAGAGGCCCTTAAGGGTTTCGGGTTTCGAGTTCCGGGTTTCGTGTGAATCACAGTTTTGGGTTTCGGGTTACGAGTTAAAAAAACTACAAAAAAATCAGTGTTTAACCGTGTGAATCCGTGGCTAATTATTTGGGTGGTGGATTGGGTTTTAAACAACATCATCTTTTTTTCTTTGTGATCTTTGTGCGCTTTGTGGTTCATATCTTTTATGGTTTTAGCAATTGAAGCATCAAGATTCTTTTTTTATTTACATAAACTTCAATACTACAGGTTGAAGGTATTTCTTCATTGGTTTTTAGAGTGGTTCTATAGACGGTTCCGTCGAGGGTGTCCACTGTAACCGTGTCGTCCTCTGCTTCTATTCCTGCGAGGGTATGTTCTGCTTTTTTTCGCGCGAGAAGCAACGCAACTTCCCTCTGATGTACGTCTTTTGAAAATGTATAGCTCTTAAAAAAAAATTGATATAGCGAGAGAAAAACAACTGCAAGAATTGTTATTGATACAACAATCTCAACTAATGTGAACCCCTTTTTTCTTTTCTCTGTTTTTTTTTCTTTTTTTAACACAATTAATCTCTCTGTGTGTTCTGTGGTTTACTATAGTTTTGTGTTTCGTGTTTCGAGTTTCGAGTAAATAAAGGTTTCGTGTTTCGTGTTGCAAGTTTCGTGTAAAGAACAAAAAGATAGTGGGTGTGGTGAGTTTTAAACAACATCATCTTTTTTCTTTGTGGTCTTTGTGTGCTTTGTGTGAGATATTCTTTTGGTTTTGTGGGATGGGTTTTTAGCAACATTAATTATTTTCTGTGTGAGATTTTTTTTGTATTAGTTTCCAAGATTTCCTTTTAAATGTTTGTGTTTTTATATAAGCGGAGGGGACCAATGACTCTGGTATCCCGGAGATTATCTCTCCTTCTATTACATTTCCATAATAACCACTGGAACTTCTACCATACAAAGAATGTGCGCAGACCAGACCCTCCAATTCGCCTTTTACAGAAACTTTTCCAGATGAATATATAAGTCCATTGCATTGTGCATATTTTTCTATTGTAATTGCATTTTGATAAGCACCTGCTATAGTTTTTTCAGCTGTCGATATGGCTGTTCCTGAGAATGAA
>CAZHNS010000001.1:151195-156377 GCA_964534175.1 uncultured bacterium
TCGATTTGTTTCTCCTTCTCCGATTAGAACAGATGATTCCGCTATTGTTGCGTACTCGGCGGCTCTAATTTCCTGTTGTGAGATAATTTCTCCTGAGAAGTAACTATAACCGCTTAAAGTTACAGAATTAGGAGAAAATATAGATACATTCCGTAATTCTGAATCATATTGTATTCTAACTTCTCCGTAAGCAATGAGAGTCAATTCTTTTAAAATTCCGTTTTCAACGATAATATCCGACGTACTTATAATGGTTTTGGGTTGGTCAAATATACCGTCCCTGAGGAAAACCGCGTCATTAATGTAAATGACTTCTTTATTCGGTAGATCGCCTGCTTCATAGAATATTTGGGGAGAAAACAATTCGGTATCCGCCTGATAAGGCGATTGCAGATGTGCTTTAAAATAACTTATTTTGTCTTCGATGGCAGATTTATTTAACTCGGGTAGAGGATGTCCTATTTTTATCTTTCCCTCTATCGCGCCATAAATCTCAGGCTCTTTGTCTACCTCAAGGATCGCTCCATATTCAGAGATAATTGAATCCAGCTCTGAGCCGAACTCGGACTGCATTGAAACCTCTTCATTATTAAATTTTCCGGTGGTAACAATACTCATAAATCCTTTTTCGAATTCCGCTTCAGTGGTTAAGTATCCGCCAAAAAGCGAATCTTTATTTTCGTATTCCGAAGGAGATGGACTTTGCATTGATCTTGTCATTCCTGAGGAAGCGATATAAAAGGCTTGTTCCCAATTTATACGTTTGTTTAATCTCCAGCTATGTAAATTACTTATTAAGAGAAAACTCGTTATCAGGGAAGATATGATTATAATAATGGTTAAAGTGAGAAGCAGGGAAAAACCTTTATTTGAAGCTAATTGTCCTTCTTCCGTATTCATCTATTATTATTTTATCACGTTCGATTTTTAAAATCCTTATATGATTTATCCTTTCGCCCTCATTTACAAAAATTGTCTTTCCATTATCTATACTGATTGCCGCAGAGGGATTTTTATCATCCCAGATAATCCCTTTTACGATAATAGAGGAAGGTTTCCAGAGCCTTTGCGGAGTGCTTCTTTTTTTTATCTTATATCTAAAAGGGTCTCTTTCTACTCTGATTACTTTTTCTGAATGTTTATTTTTAAAATTTACTTTTACTTCAGGAGGGAAATATTTAATTTCTTTTGGAAATGTAGTGTATAACGCAGCAATAAAGATAAAAATTAGTAGATAAACTACCGTTTTATTTATTGACATTATCGGAAAGAAATAATCTTATGCGTAGAGAGGTCAAAATTCCCGTTGTCCCGCGAGAAATCTTTAATTTCTCAATCCTGAATGCATCACTGCTTAACTCATCAAGAAAGAAGCAAAGGTCGGGATATTCTCCGGAGAGTGCCAACTCTACAGTAATATAAGATATATCTTCAGTTTCTCTAACGACAGAATGAGAGACTGAATTTGTGTGCAAATCGTAAGATTTAACCAGGGTCAGCAAGTTGGTAATTCCTTCAGACGCGTTTTCAAATTCTTTATACGCTACAAGTCTTTTTGATAAATATTTTTCCAGTGATAAGTAGTAATTATGTAAAGAATTTACCTGTGAGTAAAGGAGAAGGTTTTTTTGTTTTTCGAGAATTTCTCTATTGTTTTCTTTTACTTTACCAATTAGATTTAAAAAAAAGAAAAAATATAAAATGAGCCCTAGTACAGCAAAAAATGTGTACCGCTGGTATTTATTCATTTTCTGTTTCTTTTTCGGGTTCAGGCATTTCTTCTTTGTTTTTTTCTATTAAAATATCCTTAAAAATCGGGATGATGTTGTTTGCCAGTTCCTTCGACAGTGGAGTTACGATCTCATTCCACCTTCCCTCCTCTTTTGCTCCGGTCATGCCGATTAGTGAAGAATTTTCCCTTGGTTTTACCTTTACGATGACATCATACATCTTATCTTCAGGGTTTTTAAGACGCACGAGAGAAGAGTTTATTGAAAATCGGATATAATATTCCGCCTCCAATGAGTCTTCGACAGGAACAACCCACCCCTTCGAGTTTCGGAAGACATAAAATTGTGTTTTATCCACAAGTTGATTGTATATTCCTTCAATCTCTTTAAAGTGAACTTTTACGGTTTCCCCTTCCTGAGGTATTGCGAAAGGTTTTGGCATGCAGTTTATTAAAAGAAAAATCGATGCAATAAAAAAATTTTTCATTCTACTTTTTGCCATGGTACGATTTCAGGAGTTAAATATATTATAAGTTCGGATTCATCGACATTGATGGATTGACTGGAAAATAGAAAATTTCCGATTATTGGAATATCACCTAATAGAGGAACTTTATTTTTATTTATAGTTTCCGTCTTTTGTATTAGTCCGCCTATTATTGCCGTTTCTCCTTCCTGTAATTTCAATGTAGTTTGAATGGAACGTTTAGAGAGTTCGGGCAACCCGTCTGCGCTTATTCCTTTAAGAGAAGAGACCTCCACTTCCACATCAGCCGTTACGTCATTTTCTTTCCCTACCCAGGGTGTTATTATCAGTTTAACACCTGCTTCAACCGAGTGGACCTGAATAAGAGGATTTTCAGCGGTGCCAACCCTGGTTCTATAATAACCCTGCCAACCTACGTTAATACTCGCTTTTTGGCCGCTTATTGTTACAATACTCGGTTCGGCATGGACTTTTGCCACTCCCCTTTGTTCCAGGGCGTTAACCATTATTCTGAATCCGTCGGGGATATCTAGAGATGTTCCCAGATTCAGTGAGCTGGAAATATATTCCAGGATGTCATCTATATCTTGTTTGTCAAAAGTAAATTTGAATCCCTCCGAGCCTGATTCTTCCGAATTATCATCTGAAACATTCGTTATATTCTCACCCGCGTTTATACCCAATTCCGAAAGTTTTTTTCTGGAAACCGAAAGAATAATAGCCCTCATTCTTACTCTTTTGGCCGGAATATCAATTTCATCTAAAAATTCTTCGATTTGCCTTAACTGTTCTGGTATTGTCGAGCAAAGAAAAGCGTTGTGTTCTTCCACAACTTTTATATTAGATGAAGAGATCGTAGAAGGTAGTAGTTTGAAAGCATCTTCCGCTTTTACATATTTTAGTGGGATAAGTGTAACCGAAGATATAAGGCCTTCTCCCGGAGTTTTTCCTTCTATCTTTCCAACCACGTAAACGTCTTCTACTTTTTTGAATCCGTAACTCGTTCCGCTTAAAACCAGGTCGAGCGCCTTATTTAGAGGTTGGTCTTTTATTGTGGCAGATACCTTACCTGTAAGTTCGCCATAAGTCACGATATTCATTCCGGTTTGTTTTGATATATCATCTATAAATCTCTGTAATTCCATATCCTTAACATTTATCGAAATATGTGCTTCGCGGCTTACTTTTACCTCTGAAGAAGACCTTCTTCTGCTTGTTCTATCTCTACCTCTTTCTTCAATCCTTAAAACTTCGATAATGCCTTCTCGCTCGATTACTTCAAAGCCTTTGGAAGTTAGAAATGCTTCTAATCCTTTTTTGATGGGAACTGCTTTTAAGTATCCGGAGACCTTGGTTTCCCGGACGTTTTCCCCTGCAATAATTGTTAAGCCGCTTTTTTTAGAAATTTCTCTTATCAGGCGGTCTATTTCCACATCATCGCAGTCGAGAGTTAACAAACCATCTTCAACTACAACATCTAATTTTGCTGTCTTGCCTCTGGTAAGGTAATATACATTTTCTTCTTTATTAACAGAACATCCAAGAGTTTGCGCTAAAGTAGACAGAAGTTGTTCTACTGTAACGTCTGAAAGAAAAAGAGTTACATTACCCTTTACGTCTGACCTTAAGACAACATTCAATCCGTATTGCTGGTTTAATAATTGTACTGCCTGCTGGGCAGGAAGATCTTCGAATGATACTGATATTTTCCTTTCTTCTTGTGCATTGGCGTTTAAGAAAGAAATTAAGATACAGATAATTAGAAGTATCCGTTTCATAACGCATTTATGATAGCGATATTTGAATGATTTGTCAAGGTATTCTTTAGTATTACCACGGAGGACACAGAGATTTGTTTCCTGGTTACCCTCGACCCACCGCCCAATGAAAACACAGAGTTCACAGAGGCCGTACAACTCCACCCCTGTATTTTTACCAACAGAGAAGATAGAGCTTAAGGATTTCGTATTTCGTGTATATAACTTGTTAGTGGGTTAGAGCGTAGAAGCGTTAGAGCGTAAAAAAAACAGACCAACGCACCAACCGACCAAAAGTTTAAATCCTCTGTGTTCCTCTGTGGTTAAAGAAGGGAGGGTTGTGTGTGTCTTGACAGAGTAGATTCTCCTGTTATGATTACTAATAAAAGGGAGGTATATGTGAAGTTTTATATTTCCATATTTCTTATAGTTTTTCTTTTTGGTCCATTATATATATCAGCTGAGACAGCTACGTCCCCAGAAAAAGGAAAAGTAAATAGTCAGGTAAAAGAATTTATCGGAGAATTCTTTGACGATCTTAAAAATAAAAGAACGGAAAAAATAGCATGGATGATAGCCGAAGAGACAGGATATTACTTGGACGAATCTGAAAAAGAAAAGACAAAAAATGATTATAAGGCTAATTTAGATAAAATTTTTATCGAACCTCCTAATGGAAAATACGGATATTCTTACGGTTATGGCATTATTACTTCAAATTTTCTTCCGGGTAGTAATAGATATATCAGATTGTATTGCATAAGTTATCATTCGGGAGCTCCTCTGGTGTGGGAGTTTCGCTTTTATGTGAGACCAAAAGGGGAATTGTCTTTACATCATATTTCATGGAGTGAAAAAAATCCGTTCGAATGTTTTTCTTCTTTAGACCTGATATGGGAAGAATTGAAAACAAATAACGAATTATTGAATCTTATTCTAGAGAATTCTCGATAGGTAGATTCTTCGAATCTCGGTTAAGTGGTGGCAAATAACCGAGTAGTTTCGGGTTTCGAGTTTCGTGTTTCGAGTGAGAAAATCAGTGTGTATCCGCGTTAATCCATCTCAGTAATCTTTTCAATTTACAATTTCAAAATTGCAATTTACAATTAGACACTGAAAAGTGTCATGTTTCTCTGTGTTTTCTGTAGCAAAAATTTTACCCTTGACAAGAGGATATTTTTTCCGTAGACTGATTTCTATAATGAGCA
>CAZHNS010000002.1:0-82860 GCA_964534175.1 uncultured bacterium
CTGAAGATGTCCGCATTGCAGCAGCCAGTGCTTTGGGTAAGATTGGCGACAAGCGGGCGGTAGAGGCTTTAAGTAAGGCTTTGACGGATGAAGATGTCCGCTATGAAACAAGCAAGGCTTTGGTTGCCATAGGCGAACCAGCAGTAGAGCCTTTAATCAAGGCTTTGGAGGATGGAACTGAAGGTGTCCGCATTTCAGCAGCCAGTGCTTTGGGTGAAATCGGCGACAAGCGGGCGGTAGAGGCTTTAAGCAAGGCTTTGACGGATAAAAATTGGAGAGTCCGCAGTCTAGCAGCCGAGGCTTTGGAAGAAATTGACACACCAGATATATCTTAAACTTCCGATAAATATACGAGAGGCGATTATAAGATTCCACGAAAGGAGACAAGAAACGAAGAACTTGAAGACGCATTGAAAAATTTTAGGAGATAAGTCTTACCTTAAAAAGGAGAAAAAATGTGGTTTTTTTTAACGCTAATAACAAGTCTTATCGCATTTCTGCTTTTTAACCCCTTACTAGGCAATCTTTTTGCTGGAATTATTTCTGTTATAGTTTTTATAGCTATGTACTTTCACAAAGATACATTAATTACTGGATCAATTAAATCTAATATGAAAACTTACTTTTATTATAGAAATCAAGGATTGTCTCACGATGCATCATTGAGCAAAGTAATTCAAAATCGCCCTGGAATTAACTCGGAAGATATTTTAAAGTCAATGGCGAAAACCAATATTTCAATGACTGTAGATACAGAAAAAGAAGCGTTAGAAAACTTAGTCTATCTTATTTTATGCCATGAAAATGGTATACCACCAAAAGACGAGTTGAAAAAAAAGATATACAAAAAAATGAACCTTGTTTACACTTCCTTTAGTAAAAAGTATGGCGTTGAAGATAAAAAGATAATATATACAGAGTTATTAGAAAAAACCAAAGCAATAAATTTTATTAAGAATATTATTGATTGTTATAATTTTTATAGAAAGAAAGCTTACCCTCATGATGTAGCTATTGAAATGGCAATTGAAAATATTTTTTCAAATAACGAAGCGAAAATACCAGAAATTATGGCAAATTTTACATGTTTGAATATTCTTATATCTTCAGTTGGGGGGTTTAAAAAAGCTCTCTATGGCCGAAACTTGAACGATTTTAAAGGACCATTTGAGGATATTGTAGAAAAAGGAAAAGGAATGACAAATACAGGAGAAGCGAGAGAAGCAGAAGTTATAGCCGATAACTTAAGAGACTTTGATTATTCGGAAAGAGATTTGAAAATTCTTATCTTTACAATCTATGACTTTCTGTATCCAGTAAAACCTGATCCGGAAATTTACGAAAAAAGGATTAAGCAAATTAATGAGATTTATAACTCTCTTGAAGTTTTTAATTAAAGTATACTATAAATACAGGAGGTTGGTATGAAAAAGATCTTATTACTAATTATTTCATTTGTTGTTATTTCTTTATTGTTTTTAGGATGTGAGGCAAAGACTAAAGAGAAAAAGAAAACTTCAAGTCAAGAGATACCTTCTTTGCCTTATATAGAAAAAGCTACTAAAGGACCAACAGATGCAATGGTTGTCTTTGTTGCAATAAGCGAGAAAGAAGCAAATCAATCTGAAGTTGAGAAATTATGTAAAGAAATAGTAAAAAAGAAAGGAGCTTCTAATATTAGAATATTCATTTATGATGATATTAAATATACTCCAAGCTCTCTGCCAGTTCCCGAAAATTTAGATGCTCACTGGTTATATCTTTATGCATTCAACAAGAACACTAGGTTAGATAAATTAGAGAAGATACAGAAATAAATATGTTAAATTAAAGAAAAAGGAGGATGACTGAAAAAACGAATTTATGAGATTTTAGAAAAGGCGCAAAAGGGAGATACTGCAAGTCTGGTCTTCGATTGGTTTATAATGTCTCTTATTTCTCTAAACGTATTAGCTGTTGCTCTGGCAACCGTACAGAGTCTTTCCTCTCAATATTCGAATTTCTTTAGAGTTTTTGAGATTATTTCTGTAATAATTTTCACAATCGAATATATACTTCGAATGTGGTCTTGTACTATTAACGAAAAGTTTAAGCATCCTGTATCTGGCAGATTAAGGTATTTAATTACCCCTTTTGCAATCGTAGACTTGCTTGCTATTTTACCTTTTTATCTGCCGAGACTCATTCCCGTAGATTTGAGATTCCTGAGGGCTTTAAGACTTATACGTTTGTTTAGAGTATTGAAAATGGCAAGATACAACACCGCTCTATCGACTTTAAAAAACGTGATAGTAAAGAAACGTGAAGAATTAATAGTTACTGTTTTTACAGTTTTTATATTTTTGATATTGCTTTCAAGTGCTGTGTATTTAGTAGAAAATCCTGTCCAGCCGGAAGCCTTTCCCGATATTCCTACCGCAATGTGGTGGGGAGTTGTGACTATGACGACTGTAGGCTATGGGGATATTTATCCTATAACGGTTTTGGGAAGAATTTTTGCCGCATTTGTTTCTGTTTTAGGGGTAGGGTTATTTGCTTTACCTGCGGGCTTTCTTGCATCCGGTTTTTCGGAAGAGCTAAGAAAAGGAAAGAAAAAGAAAATAATCTGCCCGGAATGTGGGAGGGAGATTAAGTTGGAATGAACAACCTGTCCGAAATCCCAACATCCGAAATCCAAAGTCGAAAATTCACGACTCAAGACTTTACCCCAATACGTTTTACAAGAGGAACTTCTTACTTTATTCCTCGTTTTATGGCGTCATAGCCGTTTAAAACGTCAATTATTCCCTGCTTTTCGTTCCATGTCAAATTTCTGGTTTCTGAGTACTTTCCGGATAAACGCATCTTTGCATTCTTAGATTTCGCAAATACTCGTAGAAATTTCTCAACATCAGGCGAAACAAGTACATCTATCCATTCCCAAACAGAACCGCCACTATTCTCGGATTCCTTATCGCTGTATTTGTTAAAAGAAATTTCCTTAGTATTCCCATCATAAGAAAGATAAGCTTGTTCGAAAAATATCCAGTCGTCTCCCTGGTATGACATTTTTAAACGGAGCCACGTTGATTTTTCTTTACTTCCCATATAAATGGAAGTTAGATTTCTGTTATTGTAGTGTGTGAAGTATCGATTTTTATACCATGTTACACCTGACACATCATCATATTCTTTTTTTAACTTTTTTAGGGTTACGGCTAATTCATTTGCTTTCTTGTCTTTTAATGCTTTATTTGCTTTATTTAACCAGGATTCAGCATCTTGGTACTCTCTCAGTTTTGCATCTTTAAATTTCTCTATAGCTAAAGAGAAATCACCTTTATAATACTGGCTTTTCCCTTCATTGAAAAGTTTCACACCTTCACTCCTGCAGGTAGAGCAAAGAGTATCAGTATAAGAATATAAGAATTTTTTACCTCTTACGTCGGTGTATTTTTTCTCTATAGTAGTAGTATCTGCTACAATTATAGTTTTGCAAATTTTGCATTGTTTTCCCGTTACCTGTTTGATTTCAACATTTCTGTTTTGCCATGCAGAATTGATAAGACTGCTGACAATTAATATAACTATAACAGATACAGAAACTATAAGAGCTTTCCTGTTTTTCCACTTGGCAATAACGAAAATTATCAGACCTATCGCCACAGCTTTAAGGCCTCCAAAACCAACTCCGCGGTTACCAGCCAAAAATGCTATTATAGCCACAAACCCACTAATAGTCATTGTTAACATCCCTAGTTGCACTCCTGCTGACATTTCCTTCTTTACGGGTTTTGGAGTTTTATGTTGATTCTCTTCACTATCTTTCTGAACACCTTGAATCTGTTTACCGCATTCCGGACAAAACTTATCGCCATCTTTATACTGTTCTCCACAATTTGCACAAAAAGGCATACCAACCTCCTTTTTAACAACAAATATTTATTCTCTAAAATAATAAAAAAATAGAATTATCTTCATAGATAATCTTAATATACATATATCATATCGAAAAAAAGCATAAATGTCAAGGATAGAATTTATATTATCCGATTTTGGGGTCTTTTCCCCCAAACAACTTGATTTTAATGCGATTTTCCTTGGTGCGGAGCACCGAATCATGAATCGTGCGTCACGAGTCAAAAGAAAACACCCTTGACAGCTTCCCCACTTCAACCGTATACTATAGATACAGGAGGTTACTAAGGAGATAAAATGGAATTATTTTTGATGTTACTAATTGTTTCAATAATTATGGGGATAATTGCAGGAATAAGGCGATTAACGTATACGGCAAAAGGAAAAGAATGGAGAGACGCAAAACCGATCGGCAATCCGCTATCTTCAGGCCCACTTATAAAAAAACAAGTCGAAGGTTCTGTTAAATGGATGGCATGCAAAAGAAGTTACAATGACTACTGGTCATTAGTTATAACGGATAAAGATGCTCCTTTTGACATTGACCCCTCTTTAATGTTTTACCAGAGTCGTCTCGGATATTGTTTAAACTTCATAAGCTCATGGGATAATTTGATTAAAGCAAGAGACTTCCTCCTTGAAAAAGTCCAGGGGCTTAATGAACAAAAAGAGTGGGAGTTAATCGAACCTCCTGATTGGATAATGGAAAACAAAGAGACAAGAATTATTGGGGTAGCAAAATCTGGTGTAAGCTGGGAAGTTTGGAAGAAATCTGGTAAATGGTATATAGAATTACAAAAACCAAAGAGAGGTTTTTTTAGCAGCGGGTACCAATGGAAGAAAGAAGCTCAGGCAGATCAATTTGAAGAGATAATAGAAAAGAAGAATAATCTTATTAGAATTGAAAACTAGCATTCACAGCCTTTATAATTCAAAGCAAATACAAAATACTTTTTTTGTAAAAAACGAACATTCTTTAATAAACCAAGGAGGTTAAAATGAAAAAAGGTATAGTAGTGTTAATTGTTCTTATAGCTTTAATCGTTGGATTCGTCGGAGGATATTTTAGTTATCCTCATATCCAAGGTGTTCAAAAAGGATATATTGAAGCTAAACAAGCTTTGTTAGAAGAAAACATGATGACCTTTAATATAGCTGTAGAATCTTTTAAAATTGATAATGGTTTCTATCCTAAAAACAGTGATATTAGTTGGGCAAGAGAAGAACTCCCTCCTAATTTTAAAAATCCCTATACTGGAGAGGAAAATGAACTCTATGTATCTGGCAAACCAACTAAATTGGGCGTAATAGGATATGAAAGCAATAATGAAGGAACCGAATATGTTATATATGGTTATGGAGTAGATTGGGCTTTAATTACACCGAAAACTTTTGGCGAATTTAACAAAATTACTATAGACATTGATTGGAAATAATCTTTCAACCAAAGAAAAAACTCTTAAGAAAAAAAACTGAACCAGGAGAATTGTATTAAATGGAAAAGGAAACAAATAAAAACAACAAAAGATTAGAAGATGGAGAAAAAGTCACCAGACAGCAATCCAAAGAAGAATTAAATGAACAACTAAAAGAGCAAATTAACTTTATTAAAATATCTGCTGGAGTTTATGATCAAGGCTATTCCAAAGAGGCAAAACGTATAGCACTCGCAATACGTGTTTTAGTTCATGACACTGAACACTCTCATTCTCTTCTAAAACAACTCAATATTTTAAACAATACTCAATTTGTTGATACATCAGAGAAGCGAATAAAGGATGATAAAGTTAAAACCGCTTGGCACGGTTTGACCTTAATATACGCCAACAAACATATCCCAATCTTAGATTGGAATATAGAATCTGCGAAAAAAATAAATTTTGAAAATTGGTGGAACGGTGTAGTTTTAATTGATTTCCTGGGCAATGAATTTACAAGAAAGCAGTTAATACTATATGTTGCCGACCAAGATGGAGGAGCTCATGTAGACCCTAAACTAGATGAAATATACGCTCTTCTCTCAAGAGACAATTCTTTAGGACAAAAGTATACTCGGGATGGTAAAACCTTTGAAGATTTTAAAGACGCACATTTAGCTGCTATTCGTCAAATTGGGCATGAAATTATCAAAACTCTTTTCCCTAATTATAGCTGCAATAATTATAAAATAAGAGAGGGTTTTGCCTTCAGAGTGGAGCCAATAGTAATAGAAGAAAAAAAATCAGATAATCAAAAATAGTTACAAAAACCAAACATCCTAGTTTACAATCATACAGCTCTCTTTTTCTTATGTTAAGATAGTAAGAAACGCACTAATGTTGTAATCCAATTATTTGTGCCGATTACGGACCGACAAACCTTACCTGAATGTTTCAGATCGTGATCGAATATTGGCCAGGGGGTATTTGCAAGTCCACCTGAAGAACCGTAAATCGCATAGAGATTGTTGTCAGCGGAGCACACATAGATGGTGCCGTCTGAGCCTATCGCCGGGGAGAGCGCATCAAACCTGGGATTGAATCTATAAGAGTTAAAATTGCTTGTTTACCAGCATCGGTTACAGTATATTTCATCTCAAGATATTGGCCAGCATGCCAGGCACCATCATGATTGACAAAATCATAGTCGAAATATGTATCACTCCCGATATAGAAGATCTTTTTACCATCATACAAAGTATAACCCATAAAATTACTTAGGACATCGTCTACAGTAACTGTGTATACCGGGGGGTCGCAGATATCGCCTCTGAGTACATATTGACCAGTCCCCTGCACGCGAACATCTAATAAGGATATACCATCATTTGGATAATAGACTACGTCAGACCATGTCAACGCCTGTGGTAAATCGTTCCCATCAAATAAGGTGATATCAGATAATTTTGTACCCGTTGGCAATAAGACACTTGTTTCCACTGAATATGTTGCACTACCGGATCTATCTTTCCCACAAAAGGGATTACCCCGTATGAAAAGCCATTTTGAGGGAACACAAGAATCAGGATTACTCAAGATATTTGAAATGATGTCTGTATTTATTGTCTTACCGAAATTCAACCTGTATTCGCCGTCCTCTAACAATTTTACTGCATCACCGACTAAGATTATATTCCCACCATCGTCAAAATAAGTCTTAAGTTTGTCAATGAATGACTGAGATAAAACATATTCGAGCAAGTCTGGTAATGTGTTTTCTACATCTTTTGGCAATTCTCTTGCATTAGTTTTTAGGGGATCTTGGACGATCAAGACTTGATAATCGGCTGGAGTTACAGGAGGCAAATTATCTGGTGTAAAATAAGCCACAGTATATCCTGAGTTGCTCAACACTGTTCCAATAAAATCTTGTTGTCCACCAAAACCGGTCCAGCAATCAAGGTTAGTATACCCTCCATCACATTCGTCAGCGACTTCCCCATGAGCAATACTGTAATAATCCCCAGGTGATGGGCCAACAAGCAAGCCAAACTTAACAATTCTATAAGAATCAGGATTTACGATAGCGATCTGCGCATTTGGAGTATTCGCCCCGCCACTTGCGCTTGCAAGTTCCCTCTCCTTTGAATATTTAGAACCTCCCCCTTTTCTGGGCACTACACCTTGAGGTGCTGATTTACCTCGGTACGAGAATTCCCATTTACCATCGCCAGTCCACATTAATCTACGGCGGTCTTCCGAAAGCTCAAGCCTAAATAGGACTGGTACTTCCTTACCAAAAGGTTTCACAAAAGCCCTAAAGAAGATAGTGGATCCATAAGCAGACCAAATTCGATACGGTATTTTTAAATCAGCGCTTGATCCCTCTTCTATAAATACAAAAGTGGATTCCGTGACTTGAACGAAGGGTGGAGTTGTTCCTCTTGCTACAGCTCCAGAACTCGACTGCCATAATCCGTATAAACTTTCTAATAATTTTTCACGTGCTTTTCTTCCGCGCCGATCTAAAACAGTATTTTGCTTCCAAGGATCCGGCAGATCTGGACCATGATAATTAAATTCGCTGCGCCAACGTCGACGTTCAGGTATGCTTTCATCTACTTCCTCTAATATCATATTCTTCCGATTATCAGAAAACCTTGCGCTAAAAATGCCACGTCCCAATACCAAATATATTGTAGAACCATATACGGACTTTATAGAGTATGGCCCTTGGCTGTCTAGGACTCCACCTTCATGGAGGGAAAACAAAGATGCTGTATCATCACTAAAATAAAAAACCGCACCATAACTGCCCGAAGGATCCTTCAAATACCCGTCAAGTTGATTCTGAATCCAAAGCCCTCGAATAGCCTGCTCAGGTGCTTTAGGTCGAGCCTTTTCTACTCGATCACAACTCACACAGTTTACTAATATTATTAAGGAAAAGATTAATCTAAGCCAGAACATAGAGCCTCCTTTTTTACTATATTAATATCATACGAGTATATTCCAAATTGTCAGTAATTTTTCTATCTATCGCCTTTCAAATGGATATCAATCACACCAGATCGTGGCTCAATATTAAAGTACAGAAGGTAGACAAAATATGGACCGCATTCCGATTGCGGATACTCACCAACGCTGAACCAGTTCGACGGTTGGCGGTAAACAGTACCGAAATCCTTCTGTCTAACTTTCTCGAAGAACTCTGGACGCGTGCAATGCTTGTTACCGAAATCGTTAAAGCTCTTGCCGAGGTTGAGAACGCAAAACTTCACGTTCTGCTTTTTCATCTCTTGGTGCCATGCGTTTTCAAACTCCTCGAACAAGTACGGCTCCTGAGATTCACTCCTCTTGTCCTGCCCAAACTCCGTCAGATGTGAGAAATCAAAGGGAACACGCACGAACTTGTAATCAGGGTGGAGAATCTCAATCTCGCGAATCTTCTCGATGTCATCCACCGCTCGCTTCCACGAGGTATGAACATCATAGAAAACGACATTCCCCCCTTTATCAATTTTAGGTTCCGGTCTGCCGAATTGCCAAGGATATTCCTTTTCCCAAGACAAAGCAAAGACCACAACCCCGTCAGGGCCTGAAGTGGCAGACATCTCAAACTCACATTCTTGCGGTTCGTAAGGAATTCCAACCTCATCACCCGAAGCCCCGATCCGTTCTTCCAGCCAGTTACCTTTCAACTGGATCTTGGCCCCAGAAACAGCAATTCCTGTTTCAGCGTCTAGGACTTCGATTCGTAATGCGATTGTTTTCGGTTTTTCCGATCGATTATAAATAGAAGAATCCCACAAACCATTATACCATTCTTGAGCAAGTAGGCTACACGGATAGAATTGAACAACCCATAATAAACATATAAAGATGCTTTTTAAAGCGGTAACAACTTGTAGTTTCATCAAAAGTCTTCTGTATTTATTCAAGTCAAAAATATGTTTTTTCAAAACAAACGACCTTCCTCTGTAACCGGATATATTAATGTTTTAAGAAGGAATCCCCTACTATCAAATCTAAAATTTATAATCCGAAATGTGATACCAAAGTCTATTAAATAGACAAAGTTATTTATACTTGGATTCCATGCATCAGGCCACCAATATGGAAGGTTTTCGGGGGTCATATCTGACATAGGTGGACCTAGTTGATCTCTCAACCAGCCTGAACCTACTTGCCAATTCTTTCGTTCCATCAAATCCACCGTTTTTAATAATATTTCTGGAGATAACACTCCTTTTTTTTTCTTAAATTGCTCAGGAACCTTGTTTGGTATAATGGCTTTATCCTTTGATAAAATTAAATATGAATTAATTACCCTGAAATTTTCCATAGATTCAAATAATACTAATCTTACCTTATCGGTTTGCCATTCATAGCTTTTATATGATAAATAAACAAAACTAAACCGTTTTCCTTGATCAATTAGGGGAAATGGAACATCTTGTGATCTTTGAATTTTTAATGGTTCACCTAATTTTTTCCGTAATATGTCATATTTATTAGTTCCATTGCTATTACTTGGTATTAAAAATATACTATTTAATGTAGAATTAAGGGCAGCCGCTTCCTGTTTACGAACAAAATCGCGCATAACTGACTGTACTCTCTCTGATCCCCAGTCTATATTGTCTATATTCCGTTCAGATCGTGTTATATTTGCAAGCGCATCTAAGACATGTAATTTGTTTTTAACAGTGAACATCAAAACAGGACTTGTAATAGGTATATCATAAAAATCGAATTCATACTTTAGTGAAACTAACACAAAAGAATGATCTTTATCGATAAAAAATTGATAAAAATTTGACCTATCATTAACGTCTTCAAAATTATCAAATGGCATACTAGTGTGTTTTCTCCAATCTCCTTCTAATGAAGGGGGTACCTCTTGAAATTTCATGCCCAAAAATAAAGCAGCGAGAGAACCAACTTGCCATTCAATAATCAAGGGAACATTTAATTGTTCATTTCTTTGTCTTGTGAAAACTACTGGGTAATTCTTGCTTATTTCTCTAAATTCATAGGCACTCCCTGACAACCTTGAACCCGCTAGCCGCAATGTGAACTTAAAAGCATCCTCCTTGCAGGATTCCTCAATTATTGGTCCGCCGAAAGGAACAACAAAGGTTAGAAGAGCTCCGGTCTGTTTGATTTGAAGGAGAGGAAAGTAAAATATGCCCTTATCGAGAATGGTACCTGTTTCACTGAGAATCCTCATATCACCTACGAACCTACCTTCCTGATATAGCAAGTGTAGTTCCATTTCAAACGAATCGCCATCCTCTTTTATTTCCCCTAACCATGTTCCTGTAAACGATTCACTTCGAATTTCTGAAGGAGCTTCTCTATCATTGCCAGCACTTTCGGTAGAGTCTACATGCACAAACACATTATCATCAGTAGTGGGACGAGAGGGCTTTTCTTCTGAAGAAGACATTGCGATGCCCTCCTTTCTAACGGCAACAATATTGCTATTCTTAAATACAATGTATACTAAAGGAGAAAGTATGAGAATAACTATTATTGTGAGAATTAACAGCTTAGATTGTATTTTTCCACCCTTTGACTTATCATAGTTCTCTGAATGTATTGCTTGTTTGAATTTACCTCTATTTATAGACATGACCATGGCTCCTTATAGTCACGTTTTTTATTGAAAAGTCTTTAGATGCCAGCATTTCCCAAACAGTATTTTGTTTGCAATTTACTTAACTTCAAGCAATTGCCCTGTTCCTTCCGAGTATGTTTCAACTCGTATACCACTCGACTCACCAGTATTCACATTAACATATTCTCTATGAACTTGATAGATACGCATATCTCTCTGAGTATCATAACCCTTCCACCCCCTAACTTCCCAAGTTATAAGTTGCTCGTTATCCTTCCAACGATTTTCTCTTGAAAGGAGGTCAATATTTCGTAGGCTAGTTAGTCTTCTGAGAATATTACCTTCACAGTCCATTACATAAATAGCTGGTTCACCATCCCGATCAGAGTTGAAGGCGATTTTAGTTTTATCTGGAGAAAGAGTTGGTGCTTCATCTCTCGATGGCGAAGAAGTTAGACGCTTAATGTTACCAGCATAATCCGCTGCAAATATCTCAGTGTTGCCATCAACTACTTCTTCCGAATAAACTTTTTTGACATTGCCTGTCCACGATATGTTTTTCTTACTGTTATCAGAGTCTTTTCCTCCCTCTTTGTTACAAAATGCGAATAATATTACTATAGCTAATGCCAGTATAAGTCTAATTTTTGATAGCATGATATCCCCCCTTTTATAATAGTATACTAGATTATTCCAAATTGTCAATAAATTTTTCCCAAAAGATTAAAGAACCCTTGACGTTCCTACTGCTTCTCAAGTATAATATAAATATAAATACATTTTTTGTTTACAAAATCATTCTAAAATATATATTATTATAAAGAGGAATTTGAAATTATAGGTAAAAGCATTGTAGTATAAATTATAGGAGGTTTACTTATGAATAAAACTGTAACTAATGCATTGATAAAAGCTGTTATATCTCTACATAAAGCATTTAAAGAATCCCGCAAGAATAGAAAAAAGCAGAGAGAAAAACCAGAAGAAAGAGTTTGGCAAGGGAGAGGAAGATCTTTGTCAAGTGTTTTCGAATTTGAAACAGCTAACAAATTATCTGAAGTATATCCGGAATATTATTTCCTTGTAGATTACCCAATATCTATTTACAAAAGAGAAACATGGTTACGTACGATTTACCCCGATATTTTAGTCTTAAAAAACCTTAACGTCAATAAAATTGATAAATGTGAAGTAGTTGCTATGATTGACTTAAAGATCGACCTTGGCTGGGTAGACATTAATGATTATAAAAGCAAAAAATTTGCTCAAAGGGAAAAAGAAAAAAGGGACGCCACTAATTGCAGATTTAAGTATATCGTCAACGCTGTCTCAGAGGAAGAGAAAAAATCAAATAAAGAAATTGGTAAGTTAAAAGCAAAAATACCTAGTAAAAATAAATTAAAAAAGATTTTTATTATTTGCTCAAAAATGAATCATCCTGAACGCGCAAAAGAGTTTCAGGCCCTTCTTAAAAAAAATGGTGGATATAAAGTATTGTTTTTACTTGATAAACATCTTCATCCTAATATACTTGAGGAAAAAAGCGAATCCTTTAAAAAACATATACAACAAAAAGAAGCCGCGATTGAAAAAGTTTTCAGAGGTTTATAACATTATAGAATTTTGTTTAGATACTATATCAGGCAGTATTTTTTACCCTTGACATCTCCTACCCCCTTAACATATACTATAAATACACAAAAAAAGAAAGAACCGAAACCGGGAGAATTGTTTTAAATGAAAGAGAAAGAAGAAACGAAGAAGAAGTTACCTACTGAAGAAGAAAAAAGATGGAAATTGTTTTATGACTATGCGTGTAAGATATACAAGGTTGATGAAGAAAGATATAAAAGAATTGAAGAAAAATCCTTAGCATGCCTAACTGCTTTTTCTTTACTGTTGGTCATTTACGGTCTCTTGTGGAAGCATATTTTAGACAAGACCCTTAACCCTCAATGTCTAACTGATGTTGTTTTCTTTTCTCTTAGCGTAATACTTCTTTTGTTTTTTTTGGTCTCCTGGATACACGCTTTTCAGACATTTCAAACGGAACCGAGAAAGGGAATGCCTCTTCACGAACACATGGTTAAATACTTCGAGGATACTGATAAGGACGAAAACAGAAGAAGCAATCTCTCAGATCTTTATTTCAATTTAGGAGAAATAAATAGAGAAGCTTATGAAGAAAACTTTACAATTACTGAGAGAAAACTTAAAAAATACAAAAAGACTTTTCGAATGATAAGATATTCTGCTTTTGCTTTTATACTCTTTATTGTAGCATATTTTGCTTATTCAGGGAAAAATTTAATAATTCAATTTTTAAAACTTAATGGAGGTCAATAATGCCTGAGGATAACAACGATAACTTTATACCAGAAAGACCCGAACCAATAACGTTAGAAGAAGAAACAGAGCGCCCAAAGCCAGTCGTAGAAGAAAAAGAGGGGATACCTGAAACGGAAGAAAAAAAAGATATAATAGAGCGCCCAAAGCCCACTAAGGGCGAATACGCTGAATCCCCCAAAAAAGAGGATAAAAAGAAAGAATAACGTCAAAAAGAACAAACTGTTTGAGAATCAACAAATGAATTAAAAGAGGAGAAAAAACGATGAAATGCTCACAATGTAATAATAACGCTATTGTAATTGTTGGAGGGCATCCATTATGTATTAATTGTTTTTATAAACTTAAAGAAATTCAACAAATGGAAGACCAAAAGTATATGCAGGAAATGAATTATTTAATGGATATGGCAGAATATACGGCTGGCATATATGGGGTTTTACCAAGATACAATATTCGTCCTCAACACTCATCAAATATCGATAAGCCTTTTACTTTTAACAATATCAATATAAGCGATAGCGTAGTTGGTTCTTTAAATTTAGGAGAAGCTAAAAAAATAGACGTCTCAATAGAAATGTTCAAAAACTCGCATAACAATGAAATCATAGCACCTTTAAAAGAGTTTACTGAGGCCGTCATCAAAGAGCAAAAATTGAACAAAGAACTTAAAAATGAAATACTTGAACAATTGTCATTTCTTTCATCGCAAGCTAATTTACCAGAAAACAAAAAAGCAAAAAAAAGTATCGCAAAACCTCTTTTTAACAGAATTAAGGAAGCAGTACAATTACTCCCCTCTCTAATTTCTTTATGGGAAAAACTTCAGCCTTTACTTGAGCAACATTTCTGACTGTTGAAAATATAACAAAAACTAAGACTTTCTTCTTTAAGACTTAATTACTCGAAGCCAACAACTACTGTTCTGGAATATGAGTAATTCCTTATCTTGACATATTTTTTATTTTTAACTATAATTAAAAAAAGGTATAATATTGAAAATATGTTGATGTATATGGAGTTAACCAGAAATGTAGAAATCAGTTTATACGACCTAACAACAGAGTACTTGTGCTTAATATTAGTACATATAAACTATGCTATGCCAATTAAAATAATCGCCATATACACTAAAAGAAAATCGATGATCACTCAGAGTCAAAATTTAAATCAATTGCATTTGAAATCCATCGATCTTATCGATAATATTCCTTTATCGCAAACTTAACAGAAAAAAATAGGGAGGTAAAATGGCTGATCTTAAACCTAATCTTCCACCGATGCAATACAAAAGAAAAAAGCGGTCGTTATGGTGGGTAGTTATCATACTTATAGTAATTGCAATATTGATTATAGCTTTTTTCAACCCTGATTTCCTGAAATTTATTGCCGGATGAAAAGGGGAGCAATTTACGCTAATGTGTATTCGCAACGTGTAACATTCAACACCAGAAATCTTCCAAACTTGTATAACAATGTGTTTCGGGTGGACGTGATAACTTTTGTTGCTTAATTTCTAGTACTTAGCCACGCCGTTTATTTGCAGATAGCTAGACAGTTATAACAAAAAAAGTAGAAGAAAAAATCTACTATTTGGTAAGTATAAAAAAACTAAATATAGTAGTTTACAATTATGTAGTTTTTTTTATCTTCTGTCAAGTATGATGGAAGCGTCATTCCTCAAACCGAATTTAATCTTTTATCTCTACCGTAGCCAATCCCTCGGAGAACCCCCCGGCGCTATCAAATTGTGGTTCAATCACCATCTCGCCCATCTTATTGATGTAGCCCCATTTGCTTCCTATCTTTACTGCTGCCAAATCCCCGGAAAAACCCCTAGCAGCATTAAATCGAGGTTCAATTACTACCTTCCCTGTTTTATCGATGTATCCGCATTTACTTCTTAACCAACTACGTTTCTTCACCAACGCCAACCCCTCATGGAAATCCTCGACTCTATCGAATTGAGGTTCGATTATCACTTTCCCTGTTTTATTGATAAATCCGTATTCGTCTCCTTTCTCTACCAACGCCAACCCCTCGTGGAAATCCTCAACTCTATCAAATTGAGGTTTAATCACTATCTCGCCCGTCTTGTCGATGTATCCGAATTTGCCTCCTCTCTTGCCCCAGAAACTCTTTTTAGCAACTACCTTTACAGGCGCCAACCCCTCTGAAAAAATCCAAGCATAATCAAACTGTGGTTTGATGACCATCTTACCAGTTTTATCAATATATCCCGATTTACCATCCATTTCTACCAACGCCAACCCCTCTGAAAAAGGAAAAAAAGTATAATAAATTTGAGGTTCAATTACTACCTTCCCTG
This sequence comes from uncultured bacterium, assembly GCA_964534175.1. Classification (GTDB taxonomy): domain Bacteria; phylum Hydrothermota; class UBA3072; order UBA3072; family UBA3072; genus JAFGHJ01. The sequence continues at coordinate 15,614 of CAZHNS010000002.1, forward strand.
TTTTATTGATATAACCCCATTTATCACCTTCGCTAAATGTCGCTAATCCCTCGGAAAAACCATAGGCTACATTAACTTCCGGCTCAAGCTCAATTACCATCTTTCCATTCTCATCGATGTATCCCCACTTATCGCCTTTCCATACTACCGCCAATCCCTCATCGAAACTCCCTGCAACATTAAATTGCGGATTAATTACAACCTCACCAGTTCTATCTATATATCCCCATTTACCATCCATCTCTACCAACGCCAACCCCTCTGAGAAATCCCCGGCTCTGCTAAATTGTGGTTCAATTACCACCTTGCCGGTTTTATCTATATATCCATATCTACTGCCTGCTAGTGTTAAAGATATAAAAACCAATGATAATAATTTTCTCATATCTCCTATCCTCGTTACGATACTAATATTATACGAGGATATTTCAAAATGTCAAACTTTCCTATACCTAAAGACGAAAAAACCCTTGACATACCACTCACTTTTAACGTATACTATAGATACATAAGGATACATGGATATCGTACCTATAGAGTATTTACTAAAAAAGATTGAAAATTTCTGCAAAAATAGAAAACCCCTAACCATTACAACCAATCCTAATATAGGTTATAGAGGTTTTAATGGATTTATGGGAAATATGGGATGTGAAATGCTCTTATCCTTAGATATTAATTTTGCAAACAATACAGAAAAAAAGATCAATGCAACAATAAACAATATTGATTTCTATCCCAAAAAAGAGATTAAGTTCTTTAAGTTTAAATTTGAAAAAGGGATACATAGTATGGGGTTTTCATTTCTTAAACGGAAAATACCATTAGATCCAGGTGATACGTTATTTCGTTTCCCTTTTGAAATAAAAAGCATTACATCGTTTACCAGAGAAGATTTTGAAGGCTGTAAAGATATCCCAACAATTTTTAAAATAGAATATACTGTCTCTCCTAAATTCCAAGAAAAAACTCGAGAAATAGAGCTAAAGGATTTCTTTGAAAAAATGGATAATCTCGGAAGAAAAAATGTACCAGCTTGGCAGTGGAGAAACTTTTAAAATAACCAATGAAAAAACTTTCAATCAAAAAAGCAATAAAAAAATTTAAAAAATGGAACCAGGCAAAAATGAATTTCTGTAAAAAACATCCAGGCTGGGCAATAGGAATTGGAGGAATAGCAGCAACAATATTTCTGGGCGTACCAGCAATCATTATTAATATTCATTATGGAAAAAGCGCAGCAACTAAGGATGATATCAAACAAGTTCAAATAGAGTTAGAAAAAACAGGCAGAAAGTTACAGTCCTTCATAGACGGTTTTGCAGAAAACACTCCAGAGGATGAACCCCTCAAAATCAAAATCAAAAAAGCTGATTCTCTGTATCATGCGGAAAGATATAAAGAGGCCTATAATATTTACGATGAAATAAACAAAGAAGCTTTATCTTTAGGTAAAGAGTATTTGTTCGTTCTCTCTTTGATGGGTAAAGGTATTTCTATTGGCGAGCAGGCGGATTATCAGAGGGCTTTGGAAATATTGAAGAATACAAAAGAACATGAGAATCTCCTTGATAAAAAGGCAAAAGTTAAACTCTATTTTAATCTTGGATACTGTAATCAAATCCTAAAAAATAATGATTTAGCAATCAAATATTACAGCGAAGCTCTGAATTTTAATCCAAAGCTCTATATCATCTACTATAATCGGGGAAATGTTTACTACGATAAGGGAGAATATAACAGAGCAATCCAAGACTTCGATAAGGCTATTGCATTGGAACCAAATTATGCTCGTTCTTACAATAATCGAGGGAGTGCTTACGCCAAGAAGGAAGATTATAACCGGGCAATCCAAGACTACAATAAGGCTGTTACGCTGAATTCAGAGTATGCTGGCGCTTACTTCAATCGAGGACTCACTTATTACGATAAGGGAGAATATAACAGAGCAATCCAAGACTACAATAAAGCTATTGAGTTGTATCCGACATTTGCTGATGCTTATTGCAATCGCGGACTTGCTTACTACAAAAAAGCCGATTATGATAAAGCAATCCAAGATTGCAAAAATGCTATTATGCTGGAGCCCGGGAGTGCTCCAGCCTATTACAACTGCGGTAAAGCTTACGAAAAAAAGGGAAACAACAAAAAGGCGATAGAGGCATATAAAAATTTTATAGAAAGAGCATTCGAATGGGATAAAAAACGAATCGAACATGCAAAAGAAAGAATAAGAGAACTTCAGGAGAAAATAGACAAAAACAACTAGTGAAAAAAATAAATTTATATATTATCAAAAAGAGAACCGCAGCCTTTCCACAGCTCTCTTCACATGTTCCGGTGCCAAATGGGCGTACTTCATTGTAGTCTTTATATCTGAATGACCCATTAATTCTCTTACTGTATTAAGATCTGCGCCCCCCATAACAAGCCATGAAGCAAATGTATGTCTAAAGGTATGGAGAGTTACATCTTTAACATTAGCTCTTTTTGCGGCTTGCAATAAAACAGTTCGCCATGTCCCCCTACCAAATTCTCCTCCTTTCGGAGATTCGAAAACAAGCGTTGTGTTTTGTGGAAGTTTTTTCAAAATCTTTTCGACTATAGAATGCATAGGAATATTTCTATTTTTACCGCTTTTAGTTGTAAAGTTTTCCTTATTACCCAATCTTATAATTTTATTTTTAAAATCTATTTCAGACCATTCTAAAAATCTAACTTCATTACGTCTCATACCGGTGTAGAGAAAAAACTGAAATAGGTCTTTGTAAAAATCTTTAGAGTGATCTAATATTCTATTAATTTCTTTTTTTGAAAGAAACCTTGGAGGTTTTTCTGGAGATTCTTTTAAACGTTTAATCTTTTCTGCGGGGTTTTGCTGCAAAAGATTTAAATCATTCGCATATCTATAAATTTGTTGTAATACATTTATGTAATCATTGACAGTTTTAGCAGAATATTTTTCAAAAAGCTCATCCACAATCTTATCGATCAACAAAGGGGTTAAAAGAGAAAAATTTTTAGATTTTTGTAGATGTTTTTCTTTCCAAAAATTTAACCTTGGCTTCCATGTCTCCATAGTTCTGGGACGAACTCTCTTTCTTTTCATCGAGATAAATCTCTCCCATAATTCTTCTACAGAAATTTTATCCAACACTGGAATACTTTCTTTCTCGTAATATTTTCTGGTTTCCAATTCAAAGAGGACTCTCTCGGCTTGTTTTTTTGTTGTACCTGCGACTTTCCTTATCCTTTTGCCGGAAGAATCTATATAATCTATATACCATTTTTTATCTCTTTTACGAACTACTCCCATATCTATTAGTCACAAGGTAGGCACAAAATAGAAATATGTCAAGTTTTGAATTATTATGCTATTATAAATCAAGGAGATGTATATATGATAAAAATAACAATGCCGGAGGAGGGATTTGAACCCACAAGTCCTTTAAGGGACAACGGATTTTGAGTCCGCCGCGTCTGCCAGTTCCGCCACTCCGGCTTACCTTGAAAATATATGAAATGAACCACATAAGTCAAGAGGCTTGACATGTTTGAATATGGGATTAAAATTTAAGAGTAATGAGAAGAGAATTAAAGGATAAGGAAAGCGTATCAATAATTTCGCACGAAATAAAAAATTCTATAGCCGGGCTCAAAACCGGGATTAAAATGTTACGAGACATGGGGAGTGGTGACGTAAAAGAAATCAGCGAAACACTCTTTGAAGAATTAAAATATCTACAGGATATAACATTCGATGTCTTAAGTTTGACCGGTACTCTTGATTTATATCTCGAAAAAGTTAATATTAAAAAACTAAGTAAAGAAAGCGCTAAGATGGTAATGGGGAATGATTCTCTTATCAATTTAAATTTTAGTAAAGATTTCCCATCCGTTATGTGCGACAAAAATCTGATGAAATCGGTTCTGGTGAACCTTTTAAATAATGCATTTGAAGAGGTCGGAGCGGAAGGAAAAATAGAGGTCGGAGGCAGGAATTTAGGAGAGGGCATGGTAGAAATATGGGTTAAAGATAACGGTTCAGGCATAAAAGGAGACGTAATCTGGATTTTCAAGAATTTTAAGTCCAGAAAAAAGAAAGGCACCGGCATCGGCTTATCTTTAGTAAAAAAAATTGTTGATGAACACTTTGGAAAAATTAGCGTTGAAAGTAGTGAAGGATGCGGAACAGAATTTATTATTGAAATGCCAGCAGACTTTCATTACGTTGATAGACGGTCGGGGAAAGAGCGAAGAAGAAGTAAAGGTAGACGGAAGGAGGACTAATGATTCTAGTATTAGAAGACAATAAAGCCTTGAGGATGATCGTAAGAAAAGCTCTTGAAAAGGCAGGCTACGAGGTTAAAGCAGCCGAGAACGGAAAAGAAGGTTTGCAAATTTTAAAGAAAGAGACTCCGGATTTAATAATATCTGATATTATTATGCCTGAAATGAATGGTTTCGAATTTCTTAAAGCAATTCGAAAAAAACACCCGTTGATTCCCTTTACCTTTTTGACAGTCAAATCCGAATTAGATGACTATACGAAGGGATACGAACTTGGAGCAACAGATTATTTGACTAAACCTTTCGACGTCGATGTTTTGCTTAAAAAAGTTAAAAAAAGAATAGCTTCCGGCAAACTACTAAAAGAAATAATTGAAAAAGGTAAAAACACTGTAGATCTCGAAAATATTCTTGCTGTCGATATTATAAGTAGTCTAAAAGAGAACAAAATCGACTGTAAGCTTACGATTTCTTCGCCTGTTGGCAAAGGAAGTGTTGAGATTAAGAAGGGAAAGATTAAAAAAAGCGTATTCGACGTTGCCGAGGATAAAGAAGCTCTTCTAAGAATCGCAGCTTTAAATGAAGGCAAAATTAAAATCGAACGTTAATTAAGTATTCCCTATTTTTGATACAATCTGTCTTTAAAATAATGAACGAACTTAATGTCTCATATTGGAAAAGCACCTATATTTGCGAAATCATTGTTAGTCCGTTAGTGCTTTGGTGTGTTGGTGTGTTTTTTAATCGGTCCAACAGCCCAACCGACCAACAGACCAACAAATTAAAAACTTTTGCGTTTTGGGGTCTTGTGAAGGGTAAAGTTTTTAATTTATTAGATTATGATTAAGATAGAAGGGGTAAAGAAAAGTTCCATTGCCGACAAACTCGGTGTAAAAGCCGGGAATCAACTTATTTCGATCGACAACAAAGAAATAAATGATCCCCTCGATCTTAAATTTTTTGAAACGGGGACTTTTCTAAATGTCGAAATTTCTGATGGAAATAAGACCCGCATTTACAATATCGAAAAAGAAGAAGCGGAGACCCTTGGCATAGAACCTTCAGAGTTTAAAATGAAATTATGCAAGAACAACTGTATATTTTGTTTTGTCAATCAGAACCCAAGCGATGTTAGAAAATCCTTACTTGCAAAAGACGATGACTACCGAATGTCTTTTCTTTATGGAAATTATCTTTCGCTAACAAATTTTACTGATGAGGACTTCGAACGAATCTCTGAATTAAAACTCAGTCCTTTATACATTTCAGTTCACACAACAGACCCGAAAAAAAGAGTCGAGCTGATGAAAAATAAAAAAGCCGAAAGTATAAAGGATGATCTGAAATACTTAAGCGAAGGCGGAATCAAACTGCATACACAGATAGTTCTCCTACCTGGTGTAAACGACGGAGAATTTCTCCACGAAACAATAGAAGACCTTCTCTCTCTGGAAGGAGTGGAATCTATTGGCATTGTTCCTGTCGGATTGACTGCCCTGCGAGATGGCCTGCCTTATATCGAACCACCAACTCCAGAATGGATGAACGAAGCAATAAAACTGGCCGAACCGTACCAAGAAGAAACAAAAAGAAAGACAGGAAAAACAATTGTTTATCTCGCGGATGAATTCTATATCAAAACAAACAATGATATTCCCCCTTCTAAATATTATGATGATTTTCCTCAATTAGAGAATGGGGTCGGGATGGCAAGGAAATTCCTGGATGGGGTGGAGTCTTTAAATGTACCTGATTTTGACGGTAAAGTGCTTCTTGTCACAGGAACGCTTGCCCATAATCTAATAAAAAAACTTGCGAATAAATTCAAGGCGGCAGGGATAAAGACAAAAGTCATTTCTGTTAAAAATAGATTTTTCGGAGATTCTGTAGAAGTTGCTGCTTTACTAGGAGGATGGGATTTAATGGGTCTTCTTTCCGTAAAGGATTTTGAAATTGCAATTTTGCCTCCTGATATCGTTAATAGAGAACAATTATTCATAGATGGTTGTTCTCTTGAAACCCTGAAAACAAACCTGCGTAAAAAGATAATCGTCAGCCCTTACAACGTCTTAGAGCTTGGGAATACCAAATGAATACTATAGCTATTGTAGGAAAACCAAATGTGGGTAAGTCCACGCTCTTTAACCGCCTCCTGAATAAAAAAAGTTCTATTGTAGATAAAAAACCCGGAGTTACAAGAGATAGGGTTTACGGTGTTGTGGAAAAAGATGGTAAACCCCTGATTTTAATTGATACAGGCGGGCTCCAGTTTTCAGACGACCCTCTTGAAACTCAGGTAAGGCAACAGATAAACTTTGCCCTGGAAGAAGCCGATATTGTTTTGTTGTTAGTAGACGGCAAAGAAGGTATTTCCTCTTTAGACAAAAAAATCGCTAATTATGTGAGGAAAGCTGCAGCTAAAAAAGCCCTGGTAGTAAACAAAATGGATAAAGGAAAAGACTATAGTGTCTTCTCCGAGTTTGGGAAACTGGTACTCGACAACATTTTTCAAATCTCCGCTCAGCACAACCACGGGGTTCAAAATCTGCTTAATTGGATACTCTCAAATTGCGAAGAAGGAGAAATCGCAAAAGGGACCACAATTGGAATTATTGGAAAACCAAATACGGGAAAATCAACTTATGTTAATGCTATTATGGGGTATGAACGGACAATTACTAAAGAAGAACCCGGTACCACGAGAGACAGTACAAATTCCTATCTGGATTATAAAGGGAGGACAATTATTCTAATAGACACAGCTGGGCTTAAGAAAAAATCTAAGTTAAAGGATTCTCTTGAATATTACTCATTCCTAAGGGCAATTAGAACAATTGAAGGATCCGATATAGTTTTTGTTTTGATTGATGCAACAAAGAAGGTAAGCAGACAGGATAAAAACATAATTAGATGGGCTATTGACCGAGAGACTCCCGCTATTATACTTCTATCAAAGTTTGACCTTGTACCTCAGAGCAAAACAAAAACAATTATGAAGTATTACGATAAAGAGCTTTCGATTTTCGAGTGGATTCCGAGAATAGCTATTTCGTCTTTAAAAATGCAGGGTATAGAAGAATCTTTATCTTCGGCTCTACAAGTCGTGGATAAATTGGAGAAAGAATACCCGAAACTTGAGTCTGTGGTGAGAAAAGCTATTGATTACCGCCCTCCGCCCGGCTCAAGAAAAAAAGTCAAATTGTATTCTGTAAAACAGAATGGCGGAAAAATCATTTTGAATACGAACGAAAATAAAAGTTTTGATGAACAATACAAAAGATATCTGGAAAACAGAATAAGAAAGGAAATCGATTTAAAAGGAATTCCAATTTCATTAAAATTGGGAAGGGGGTAAGTTTTTATGTGGGAAACCCTAGCATTCATCGGTTCTTATTTTCTCGGAAGCATCCCTTTTGGTTACCTTGTAGGTAGAGTAAAAGGCTGCGATTTAAGAAAGGAAGGCAGCGGAAACATGGGGGCTACAAATGTTTTTAGAGTTGTAGGTAAAAAAGAAGGAATTTTCGTTTTTATTCTAGATTTCTTAAAGGGTTTCCTTCCTGTACTTTACTTTTCCGACATTTCTATCCCGGCAGGAATTCTTGCCCTTCTTGGCACAATCCTAGGACATATGACAACTCCGTTTCTGAATTTTAAAGGCGGAAAAGGAGTCGCTACAGGCTTTGGTGGAGTTGTTGCACTCATGCCTATACCCGCTCTCAGCGCTTTTGGTGTCTGGATTTTACTCGTTGTTATTTCAAGAAGAGTTTCGGTCGGCTCCCTGGGAGCAGCTTTATCTCTACCTGTTTTATATTTCTATCTATCCCATCCTATGATTAAGAGCGTATTTATCGTATCTATAGTGCTCGCGATTCTGGTTGTCATAGCGCACAGAAAAAACATAAGAAAACTTATCAAAAAAGAAGAAAAACCGATTTTTTAAAGGGGTAATTATGATAAAATGCGGAGTCATCGGTATAGGACATATGGGGAAACATCACACTCGTATCCTATCAGAGATGAAAAATACGAACCTCGTGGGAATTTCTGACATCGATGAGGAAAGCGGAAAAAAAACAGCAAAAAAATACAAATGTAAATTCTTCCGGGATTACTCGGATCTTCTAAAAGAAACAGATTGTATTATAATTTCTACTCCGACTAGCACTCATAGAGACATCTCAATTAAAGCATTCAATACGGGGAACCACGTATTTATAGAAAAACCGATTTCGCTGGATTTAAAGGAAGCCGACGAAATAATCAAAACCGGGAAAAAATCAAAGCTGCTTTTACAGATTGGACATATAGAAAGATTCAACCCGGCTATTCTTGCCGCGGAAAAGGTTGTTAGGAACCCTCTTTTCATTGAGGCACACCGTCTTTCTCCTTTCTACGGCCGAGGAATAGATGTTTCAGTTATTCTCGACCTCATGGTACATGACCTGGATATAATACTTAAAACAGTTAAATCTCCGGTAAAAAATGTGTCTGCAGCCGGAGTACCTGTGTTAACCGATAACATCGATATTGCTAACGCCAGACTTGAATTTGGAAACGGGGCAATAGCAAATATCACAGCTTCGCGAATTTCATTAATAAAAATTCGAAAAATACGCTTCTGGCAAAAATACTCATACGTTTCAGTTGATTCCTTAAATAAAAAAGTAAATGTTTTTCATAGAGAGTTAAAAAACGGAGAACCTGAAATAAATGAGGAAGAAGTTTACGTACGGGCAGAAGAACCTTTGTTTCTTGAGGATAAATCTTTCATCGATGCCTGCCTGGGGAAAAACTCAGTCCAGGTCAAACCCGAAGAGGCAAGAAATGCCTTAGCTCTCGCCCAAAAAATTTTAGAAGAGATAAAAAAACGAGCGAAAAAAGCAAACATTGAATTACCTAAGAAAAATGACAAATGAAGATCTTATTTATAACCGGCGAGGCATCCGGAGATTTACACGCTTCTAATTTAATAAAATCTTTTAAAAAAATTAATCCCGCCATTAAATTTTACGGCATTGGCGGGAGAAAAATGAGGCAAGCCGGAACCGAAACAATTTTCCCCTCTTATAAAATAAGTGTTATTGGATTCAGTGAAGTTTTTTCAAAGCTATCGAATTTAAAAGAAGCAAGAAGGCAGATATTTCTCTTAATGAGAAAAAACAAAATTGATTTCGCCGTTACAGTTGATTTTCCGGGATTTAATATTCCCCTGGCTCGTTCGCTTAAAAACAAGGGTATACCTGTTTTTTATTTCATCACACCTCAGGTATGGGCTTGGGGCAAATGGAGGAGCAAAAGCCTATCTAAATACTTTAAAGCCTTATTTGTTATATACCCTTTCGAGAAGAGTTTCTTTAAAAAAGAAGGAATAAACTCTTTCTTTCTGGGCAATCCTTTAGTAGAAATAGTAAAACCGCCAAGAGAACTAAAAAGAAAAGACCTCCCTTCCGGCAACCCTTTAATAGCAATCCTACCGGGTTCAAGGGAAACCGAAATAAAGAGGTTGCTCATCCCAATATTAAAGGCTTTTAGAATATTCAAGGGAAGTCATCCGGGAAGCGAAGCGGTTATTGCCCTGCATGAACAAAAACATATTAATCTAGTAAAAGAAGTCGGAAAAGAACGACTTAGAGATGTTAAAACTTTCCACGGGAAAACATACGACATTCTTAAAATGGCAGATCTGGCAATCGTCAGTTCCGGAACTGCCACAGTCGAAGCCGGAATATTGGAAACGCCTATGGTAATAGTATATAAATTATCATATATTTCCTGGATTATTTCAAGAATTCTAGCTCGGGTTAAACAATTCGGTCTTGTAAATATAATCTTCTCCGAAAAAGTAGTACCGGAACTAATCCAAAAAGAAGTAAATCCCAGGAGGATTGCGAAAGAACTGGAAAATGTCTATAAAAACAGAGAAGAAATTTCAAAAAAATTAAAAATTTTAAAGCCATTATTGGGCACTGAGGGGGCCTATGATAGGGTCGCTAATAAAATCCTTTCTATGGTTAATTGAACCTTTCTTAGCAGCTCTTTTAATACGAATATTAGGAGCAACCTGGAAAATAGAATTTAAGGGATTATCTCTTATAAAAAAGTATTCTCCACGAATCTTTTATGTATTCTGGCATGAAAACATGTTGCCCCCACTATTTACACACAGAGGAAGAAGAGTGGGGGTTATTGTTAGCCCAAGTAGAGACGGAGAACTTATGAGCAGAGTATTAAAGCTTTTCGGCTTTAAAGTCTTTCGAGGGGACACAAAATCGAAAGGCAGCCAAGCTTTGATAAAACTAATAAGATATGGCAATAAGGGTTTTGAAATCGCCATCACTCCAGACGGACCAGTAGGACCAAGGAGAAAAGCAAAAAAAGGTGTATTGTATATAGCTAGGAGATCCGGGCTGCCAATCTTTGCAGTATCAATTGAAGCTCATCCCTGTATTCGTTTCTCTTCCTGGGACAAATTCATGTTACCTCTTCCTTTTGCAAAAATTCGGATTTCGATGAAAGGACCCATAAAAAATCCGACTATTGAAACACTGGAGAATTATCTCTCATAAAAAAGTTCATTACTAACACAACTATAACGGAAAATTTATTGATATCTATCAGGAGTTTGAATCTTTAAATTGAATATCATAAAGTTTTCTATACAAACCATTTTTTCGTAACAACGTCTCATGTGTCCCTTCTTCCAGGATACGGCTTTCGTTTAAAACAACAATCCTGTCCGCATTAATTACCGTTGAAAGTCTATGAGCAATTATTACCGCTGTTCTCCCATAAAGTAACTCCTCCATTGCATCTCGAATTAACTTTTCGGATTTTGCATCAAGAGAAGAAGTCGCTTCATCTAAAATCAAAATCGGAGAATCTTTAAGCAAAGCCCTGGCAATTGCAATCCTCTGTTTCTCTCCACCGGAGATCCTTCCCCCTTTTTCTCCAATATGAGTATTTAAACCCTGCGGCATACGCTCAATTAAATATTCTAAATGGCTTTTTTTAATAACCTCCTGTAATTCTTCCTCAGAAGCATCTATTTTCCCATATTTAATATTATTCCTGATGGAATCATTAAATAATAACACATCCTGAGGTACCATGCCTATTTTACTGCGAAGGCTCCGAAGAGTATATTCTTTTACATCCTTTCCGCCTATCTCTACTTTACCTTCCTGCAAATCAAAAAACCTTGGAATAAGTTGAACCAGTGTCGTCTTGCCCGAACCTGAAGGGCCAACCAAGGCCAGCGTTTCTCCTTTTTTTATCTCTAAATTTATATTATTCAAAGCATAGCTTTTGCTATCATAAGAAAAGGAGACTCCGACAAATTTAATTGAAGATTTAAAAGAATCAAAGGTAAGTTTCCCCGAATCTTTTATTGTTTCAGTTGCTTCAATTACCTCAAGGGCACTCTCAATAGAAGTTAACCCATGCTGAAGGTCACCATAGGCTAAATTTATCTGTCGGGCAGGCTGCTGAAGGAGAACTGCACAACCAAGAAACATGAGAAACTTATCGGGTGTTATAAACCCTTTAACAATCAAAAACCCTCCAAACACCAGTATAATACCCGCAAAAATTGCTCCTAAAAATTCTGATGAAACAGGCAATAGACTACCTATCAAATGGCTCTTTACGTAATTTTTCCGGTACTTATTCGATTCGTTCTTAAATTTATCGATTTCATATTTTTCCATACCAAACAACTTTATTATCCTTATCCCATAGAGCATCTCGGAAGCCAATGTATTCAAAAAAGCTCTTTGCTTGCGAAGATTGGTGAATTGTCCACGAACTTTTTTCCCTATAAATTGCATAAAAAGAATAATAAAAGGAATAATTACAACAGACACCAAAAACAATCTCCAGGAAGCCCATAAAGCTAATCCTAAATATACAAGCAGGAGGAAAAGGTTACCTCCAAGGTCCATAATCCCCCTCTTTAGTGCAAATCGTATTTTTTCCGTATCATTTGTGATTTGAGAAAGAAGAGTCCCAGAATGAATCTTTGAGTGAAACATGTAAGAAAGCTCAGTCAGCCTTGTAAACATATCTACTCGTATATCAGCAATAGTCTTCTGTTCAAGAGTATCTGAAAGAAAATGCAGCAAAAGAGAAAAGGGAGCTTTTATTCCATATATTAGTACGAGAGAGAGCGCCAAACGCATTAGGGAATTAGTTCTTTCTCCGGACTTAATCCAATCGATAAGCCATCGCATAACACCCGGTCCGGCACTTGCATTTTTCTCACCGAAAATTGCCGATACAATGGGGTTTATCATACCTATAGCAAATCCACTTAAAAGGGCTACGATTATCATAACAATTATAACCGCACTGAGTAAAGTCTTGTATTTAAAAAGATAAACCTTTAGTTTCTTTAACATATCTACATTTTAGTAAGAATAGAAGGAGAAAGCAAGAGCAAAAACTTACCCCCCACCCATCCTCCAGAATTAGCCACGAAGGCACTAAGACACAAAGAAGCACAATATTTCTTAGTATTTAATTTTAAATTGCAAGTTGGAAATTGCAAATTGTAAATTTTAAAAACAGAATAAGGAAGCAGATTATCAGGATTTTATTTTTATTTTTTCCTTGAACCCTGGAAACCTTGAAACCTCGAAACCTAAATTAATACAGAAACATAAAGCTTTTTCCTTCCTAACTTCCTAACATTCCAACCTCCTAACTCACAAATCATAATATAACTTGACACTCATAGCGTTTCACTTATATTGATAATATCGATCTTGAAAAAATGTTTTGGATTTGTCGTATAAAAAGGAGATTTGTTAATGAATAAAGTGAGGTTTAATATTTTTACTATCATTGGCTTATTCTTTTTGTTAGTTCCAACTATGCTATATGCACTTCCAACTGAAGGATCTCTAATCAAAGCCTGGGAAAGCTTTCAGCAAAAAGACCCCAAAACAATTATCTTTGAAAAGGTTTCTAAAAACCGCTACCATTTTAAAACTGAACGTTTCCCCTTTGATGGGGAATTAAAAATCTTAAACGTTACCGTGGATGAACAAGCCTCAAGTTTTGAGGGTGGATTTATACTTGGTGTAGTGGAAGTTGAGCTTCTCAATTTACCAAAGGACTTTTTGGAGAAATATTCCTACAGTTATTCTGCGTGGATGCAGGATAATATACTATACTACGATACAGAGGAAGAAAAATGGTTGTCTGATGAGGAATATTACGGTAAAATGAAAGAAAAAATGCCTACTAATTTTCTCTTTGATATTCTCAACTATCTTCCATTTTTATTCTTGCTTTTTATCATTGTCATTTTGATAATTGCCTTTAATGTACAACAAAAAAACAAAAGATACTTGAATTATGCCTATGACTTGAGTGAAAAACAGATGCAATTAATAGAAAAATCACATAAACTCGCACAAAAAAGTAATAAATTACTCGCCGAGATACTGAAGGAATTGAAGAAGGGAAGAAAAAGAAATAAAAAAAACACAAACTGTTAGTCTGTTGGTAGGTTAGTCAGTTGGGCTGTTTTTTAACCACCAACACACCAACCCACTATCACCAACAAAATTAGTAACAACAAATAGTACTAATAGCACGAATATTTTTATTGTTCTACTAAATCCCAATCACTAAATCCAAAATTCTAAGTATTGCCACGGATTTACACGGATACGTATGGATTTTTTTTACTATTTAACTATTTCACAATTTAACTATTTGACCTAGATTCGAAGAATCTATCGGCAGTTTTCCCGCTTACGTATTTACTGTCAACGAGGACTACTGATGTTTCGATTTGCCTGTCGGGAATATTCCAGTATTTTTCGAGTAAAAAATCTTTTTCTTCGGTTGATACTAATCTATAACCGTGTTTATCGTAAAAACCTATCGCCCACTTTGCTGCAGCCCAGGTTCCGACTAAAACCGGTTTGTCGGTTTTAGTTTTTAAAAAACTCAACAATTTGCTTCCTATACCCTTATTTCTTTCCTTTGTTATAACGTAAGCATGCCTGATTAAAGTCACATCTTGGACATCTTGAATACCCATCACACCTATTAGCTTCCCATACTCTTCGAATCCGTAAAAGTTGACACCGCTTGCGATTTCGCCTCTAAGGTGATCCTTATCCATGTAAGGCTTATGATAGCAATCTTCAGGTATGAAACCGTCATACGCTTTGGCGGCGTCGTTAATTATTTCATAGATTTCTTGAAAATCTTCTTCTCCGCATTTTCTTATCATTACATACCTATTCCCAAAAATATTATGCTATTTTTAATCTTTATGTCAAGCTACATTGTTTGCAGGTTCTACATGTGAGAAACATAGCTGACAGCTGACAGCCGACAGCTGACGGCAGAAAATCTCTGTGGTTAAAAATAGGGGTAGTGAGAAGGTTTCTTGACAGTATGTATGCTTTGCCTATATTGAGATTATGGATAATAAACTACGAATACCCAAACCGGTTTCGGCAGGAATATTACTGTCGTATAAGTGCAGCAGTGAATGTAAACACTGCATTTATTTTTCCTCTCATCGCTGTGATGCTGACTGGATGTCATTAGAAGAAGGAGAAAAAATTCTTACCAAACTCTCCGGAAATATTCTTGGGAGTCAATTTGGTGATGAAGCAATAGGTGTAAATTCCGGCATCCATTTCACCGGTGGGGAACCTTTCCTCAATTTTGATCTATTGCTTAATTTGACAAAAATTGCGCATAAGCTTCATATCCCTTCAATATTTGTTGAAACAAATTGTTTCTGGGCTAAAGATGATAACTCTGCGAGAGAGAAACTTAAAGCTCTAAAGAACGCAGGGCTTCTTGGTATGCTAATTAGTGTAAATCCTTTTTTGCTTGACCAGATACCTTTTGAAAAGACGGAAAGAGCCGTTCGAATAGGTAGAGAAATTTTCGGGAAAAATGTGATTGTTTATCAGCAATTTTTCTATGAGCAATTCAGAAAGCTTGGTATAAATGGTACTTTACCTCTTCAGGATTATCTCACACAATACTCCTATTATCTAAATTTTATCGAGTTATTACCAATGGGTAGGGTTTGTTATACACTGGGGCCATTATTTATGAGATATCCTGCCAAGAAATTCTTTGGGATTTCATGTATAGACGAAATAACGAGAGACTGGCACGTTCATATCGATAATTATTATAACTATATACCTGGATTTTGTAGCGGAATTTCACTTGGTAACGTACGAAATATGGATTCTATTTCGGGTGAGATAGATTTAAAAAACCATCCGATTCTTAGTGCATTATCTACCGATATAAAGAATCTGTATGATTTCGGGAAGTCGGAATTTAATTATAAAGAAAGAAAAGAAGGGTATATTTCAAAATGTCATCTTTGTTTCGATATAAGAAAATCTATTGCAGAACAGACCGAAGAGCTTAATGAACTTAAGCCCATGGAATTGTACCATCAAGCGGGATTGGAAGAATAGATAAGTGTTTTTAGGGTTTTGGATTTAGGGGTTGGGATTTAGAATTTTGTTCGTGGTTTCAGACAAGCGTTCTCTGAATCCTAGATAAATAGAAAAATAGAGAAATAGTTGTCTCTTTTCCCCATTTCCCAATTCTCCCATTCTGCGATTATACTAAACCGGTCTACCGTCTTCGGTCATCCGTCTTTCATACCAACAGACCAACAGTCTAAACAATTCGTGTTATTTGTGTGTTTTGTTGTTCTTCTTTTTTAATTTTTGAATCTTGATTTGTAATTTTACTTTTTGATATTTGACTTTTACTTTTTAATCAGCAACGCTGCTTAAGCCCTTGACAGCTACCCCGCTTTTAGTGTATAATATATAAAAATTAGTTAGTTCGGAAAAGGAGGATATCATAAAAAATATTAAAATATTGCTGTTGCTTTTATTAACCTTACCAATATTCTTGATGAACTGCACAAGAGTGGAAACCGTAAAATACGACGAGATTGAGAGAACTCCAAAACCTGAAGATTTTCAAATAGAAGTATATACGGAAGCCGGAGCGCCAAGAGAATACAAGGTAATCGGAACAATATATGTTGACGCAAATATGAGTAATTCTGAAATAATTAAGAAAATAAAATCTGAAGCAAAAGAAATAGGTGCAGACGCGATAGTCAATATGAAAAAATATGGGACATCAGGGATGAAACAACATTGGGGAGCAACAGCTATAGTTTGGATTGATAAAAAACCAGAGTGAAATAGGGAAAAATAAAATTAAAATCTCTGTGTTCTCTGTGAGTTTGTTTTTTCTCTGTGCCCTCTGTGGTTAATATTTTAGTTAGGAGGTTAGGTGGTTGGGAAGTTAGAGGGTTAAAACAACAAAAAAAATCTTTGTGTTCTTTGCGTAAATTGCAGGTTTCGTGTTTTGAGTTTCGGGGGAAAAATAAAAAATTTAGTGTATTTAGTGTGTTTCGTGGTTTAATATTCTTTCAGTCTTTCAAATTCATCAGTTGAATCTCGCCGGGACGTTCTCCCAAGAAATTCACAACTGTTCGCTCGAAGTTTCTCGGTATATCCGAAAGATATATCTTAAGAGAACCCTCACTTTTGTTCCTTAAATCCTTATCATTTAAAAACTTCTCCAGAAGCAGTGCAGCTTCTTTTCCGGGTTCGATTATTGCAACATTATCCCCCACAACATCCTTTATCACTGAACAAAGCAAAGGATAATGGGTACATCCTAATATTAAAGAGTCTATATTTTCTGCTATCAAAGGAGAAAGATATTTTTCCGCTATAAGAAGAGGAACCTCGCCCTCGGTCCAGCCTTCTTCTACGAGAGAAACAAAAAGAGGACAGGCTGCCGAGTAAATATTAATTCCTTCGAAATTATCTGCTATTCTTTTTTTAAAAGCTTCGCTCTCGATAGTTGCGTTTGTTCCTATTACCCCGACTTTCTCACTGTTTTTATTAGACAAAGCATTAACTCCCGGGTCTATCATACCTATGATAGGTATAGGAACTTCTTCTTTTAATTCATCCAACGCGTTGGAAGAAACCGAAAAACAAGCCGAAACAATAACTTTAACTTTGAAACTCTGGAGAAAACGAATATCTTCCTTTGCAAAACGCAAAATGGTTTCCTTGGATTTAGTCCCGTAGGGTACTCTGGCACTATCACCAAAGTAAATAATTGTTTCTTCTGGTAATATTTTACGTATTTCTCTAACTACAGTAAGCCCGCCTATACCGGAATCGAAAACGCCTATGGGATCATGCTTATGTCCTTGATTTTGCATAAGCTTCTATACCCTCAACAATTGCATCGCAGGCTTTCTCCAAAAATTTGTTATCCAGCAGTTTTTTCCTGTCTTCAGGATGCGTCAAGAAAGCTATCTCAACTAAAACCGCCGGCATATAATTCAGGCGAAGGACATAAAAGTTTGCCTGCTTCAATCCTCTATTATAAAGATCGAGTTTTTGCACCATACTTTCCTGGATACAAATACCTGCTTGTTGTGATTCTTCCAGAAACTGAGTTTGAGCAAGATCATTCAATATGTAATCGAGTTCGGATAAACCTGCACCTTCTTTTGCTTCGAACCTGATCGCGGAGTTCTCGGTTGCCTCGACTGTTCTTGCCCAATCACTTCTTGCTGCCGACAGAAAGTATGTCTCGGCACCATTCATTGCCCTTTTATTGGGAGCTGCATTACAATGAATCGAAACAAAAAGGTCGGCCCTTGCCGAATCGGCAATTTTCGTTCTATCTTTTAAGGGAATAAATACATCCTCAGTTCTTGTCATTATTACATTATAATTTTTCCTTGCGAGCTTTGCGGCAATCTTCTTCGCCGCTTTCAAAACTATATCCTTTTCGAGAACGTTACTACATACTGCTCCCGGATCCTTTCCACCATGTCCCGGATCGATAACAATGGTTTTTAAACTCCTTTCCACAAATGTTTTAACCTTAATGTTTAAGAATTTGCCATTTCTTATTGCGTCCATCGCAAGATTGTTTTTAACTTTAAAACGAAACTTTATAAAACCATCTCCCTTCTCGAATTTTATATCCTCTATTAAGCCTTTTGGAGAAACCTCTGCAATTTCTTTGTTATATATCGGATCAAAAATAACCAAAACCCATTCGTCTTTAACCTTGTTAAAAAGATGTTTTAAAGTAGAAGAACATTCAATTTTAAAAATAGTACTGGACGGAGTAACCTCCCAATCAGTTTTACGGATATTCACTTTTGTTCCAACTTCGAGTATTCCTTGATTAAATTTAGCTTCCATATTCGTTAAACTCCCAAGAATCAGGGGCAATGAAGAAACCGGAACATACAGATTGTTTCCTTTTTTCATTGGAGGTATCTCTGTCTGAAAAATATCCCGATTTACTTTTACAAAAGGATTATCAGGCATAATGGAAACAATGTTTTCTTTTTGAATTGTTAAGATTTGCGTATTAAGATCCCAATAATAAGAAAAATCCATCTCCTCGAGCATTGAACCGCCATTTATATATTTATGTTGACCAATACTGTACTCATGGAATGTATGCATTTTTCCAGACAGGTTAACACTTAAAGAGAAAAAGAGAAAAATCATAAGTATCTTTTTATCTCCCTTTTTTGCTCTTTTTTAATTATTTTTTCTCTCTTTTCGTACTTTTTCTTTCCTTTCACAACAGCCAAAGATATTTTTACCAGGTTTTTTCTTATATATACTTCAAGGGGTATTAAAGTCAGCCCTTTGTTTTTCAGCTTGCCCTCAATTTTTCTTATTTCATTTTTATTCAGAAGAAGCTTTCTCTCCCTTTTAGCATCCAAACTATCCTGCGCCTTTCCATAAGGAGAAATATGCATGTTGAAAAGAAAAATTTCCCCTCTAACCACCGCAGCAAAAGAATCAGATAAACTAACTTTACCCTGCCTCACAGATTTCACCTCTGATCCTTTTAGAACAACACCGGCTTCATAGGTATCAAGAATATGATATTCAAATTTAGCTTTTCTATTTTTAGCAATCACTTTTTTACTTATGAATTCCACCTTGACTTATTCCTTATATTCAATATAATTTTAGACAATGAATAAGTTTATTTATCCGCTATTTGTCATAATAATATTATGTTTCTTTAATTGTGCAAGGCAGGTTGTCAAAAAAACAATCTCCGAGGATACTCTTTTAGAAAACATTGACCATTGGCAGGGTAAAGTTACACAAAAAAGCGGTACAGGAGAAATGACTGTCTCTGAACCAGACAAGCGTTTTTCCTCTTATTTCTCTTGCAACTATATTGTTAATCAACAAACCTTAAACGGTGAACTGTTAGGATCTTTTGGAATGTCAATTGGTACTTTTTATTTTTCTGAGGATTCGATTTCTATAAGAGATAAAGATGGCAAACAGGTAAAAAAAGAAGTCCTTTCATTATTTGAAGAAAACCCGGATGCTTCACTACCTCGATTTCTCATGTGGGACGTACCTCTTCCCAGTAACTCGGAAGTGATCCCCCTGGAGAACGGCTGGCTTTTATCGGACAATAATTCTGAAATTTTTATTTCAACTGATTTCAGGCCAACTCGAGTGGTACTACACCGAGACAATAAAATCATAATTAAATATTCGGATTTTCGTATGCAAGAAGGAATACCCTGTCCCTTTAAAATTGAAGCTAAGACAGAACAAAAGAGTTTAGAAATCGAGTTTAGAAAGATAAAATTAGAATGATTTTTTTCATATTAACAATATCTCTTATCGGTCAAAGTAACACAAACAAGGAATTAATATCGGAAAAGGATTCCTCAGCAACCAATCTTCAAATATCCTCTAAGGACTCTTCGGCTAAGTCTTATTCAATTAAAGAACTTTATCGATTGGATTCTCTTTTGCTCTCAAAGGGAAATTTTAAAGAGAGTGAGCTTACCGAGAATAAGTTGATAGAAGTTGTAAGAAAAAATAATAATTACATAAATTCAAGTCTTGCTAACAAATACCTGAGTCAGGGAATAAAAGATCTAAAAAAGAGAAGAACTGAAAGAGGAAAAAGGAAAATCATTTTTGCCTCTAGGCTCGATCCGTCAAATAGACATATACCCCTAACTATGGCTAAATTAAGTTTTCCGAGTATAACCAAAACTTTTAAATATCTATGGAATTATATCCTGACAATCCACTTTCTAAATAATAAAGTTTTTCTGATAAAAATTTTAATATTGCTTTTAATTCTATCTGCTTCCTGGATTTTACTTTCGACATTAAGTGCCAGTATTGTTTTTTTTATATCCTATATCACGAAATGGATACAGAATAAAATTAATATAAGCGGATTATGGATTGGAGCTATATTGTTTTCTATGTTTGTATGGATACCTATACAATTTGTTTTTCTTATACTTATAGCTATTTCTTTGTTAAAAATTAATAAGGCCAATCTAATCAGATGCGCTACTCTCTTAATTCTACTACCCCTTTTAATTTCATACTCCTATATTATAAGTGAGAATTTCAATCCGGGTAGTTCTATCTATAAAGAATTTAAAACACGTTTTAATCCTTATTCTTACAACATTGATTCCCCGTTAACGCCTTATGGATATTCTGTAAAAGGCATAAAAGAAGCTACTAAGGAAAATTTCACCGAAGCCAAAGATTTCTTTGAAAAAGGTTATAACATTAGAAGAGATGTAAACTATCTAGAAAACCTAAGCTCCGTTTATTACGCGGAAGGAGACACTGCCAGAGCAATTAATATGTGCGAAAACATTATCTCTAATTATCCTCAAAATGAGATAGCAAATATTACCATCATAAAAATACTCTATGACCAACTTAATTTCGATGGAGCTGAAGCTCATATGAAGAAAACGGGGGTTAGACTTGCGGGTATATCTAATCTGGAGCCTCCTTTATACATTTATCCACCTGAAAGGTGGCTTTACAAGTATATATTTGTACCAAGGGGTTTCTTTAAGAAACTCGCCCGCAATCATCTATACTTAATGATAATAATAGGAATTTGTCTCGCAATAATGGCAACTTTTAAAAAAGAAGAAAATAAATACTGTCCAATTTGTAAAGGCTTTATGTTGACCGGTCAAGGCAAAGAAAACATGTGTCTTTCATGTATAAAAAAGCTATCATTAACGAAATCGAAAAGTATAAGAGAAAGACTTAAAAGGCGTATAATCTCAAAGGCATTCAAAGTTGATAAAATAACTAACATATTGATGAATTTGATAATCCCAGGAAGTGCCCATTTTTACAAAAAAAGGTACCTTGAGGGTATTATAATCAGTTTCTTTGCAGCTGTATTATTTCTGATTTTTCTTTTTTCTATATTATTTCAAGTTGAAGAATCTTTACAATATAGAACTTATATAGGAAACGACTTTTTTATAATAGCTATTATATTGTTTTATTCATTGTCAACATTTTCAAGCTGGAGGTTAGAATTACATGGAAATGGAAGGTAGTATAGAGGAATTTTCTGTTCCTGAAATATTGCAGTTTTTATCTCTGCACGAAGCAGACGGAGTACTTAAACTCAAATCGGGAAGGGAAGAAATAGATTTCGGATTTAAAAGGGGAAAAATAACGGATGCCCTTCATAAGGGAGAGAAACTTTTCCATTCTATAAGCGAATATATCCAGAGAACAGGTTTAATTGATCCCAATACATTTAAGAAACTTAATGAAAGAGCTAAGGAATTAAAGCTCAATTTGATGCAGATTGTTGAGAAGGGAGAAGCTTTATCTCAAAAAGAAATCGAGAAAATAATAGCTTTCAAAATCCAGGAGACGACTTGCGAAATATTAACCTGGAATGCAGGCAAATATTCCTTCGAAGCCGGAAAGAAGCTATATCAACACTCCACATTTTCTGTTGAACTTGAACCCAATACTCTGGTTATGGAAGGTATAAGAAGAATAGACGAATGGCCGTTGATAGAAAAAGCTTTGCCTGATGAAAACATAATCTTGAGAAAACTCGAAAAACCAGAAATAGATGTTGAAATCGGAGAAGACGAAGAAATCATATTAGAAAAAATCACAAGAGACATCACTTTACATGAATTAGTCGAAATATCGGGAATTGGGAAATTCAGAACTTATAATTCAGCATATAAGCTTATCGAAATTGGACTCATTGAAAAAACCAAGGGTAAAGGCAAAATCAAGAAACGGAAAAAGAGTTTTGCGAAAAAACGCAGCATGTCGTCCCCTCTGGACTTAAAACAAATTCTCCTTTATGGTTTTATTCTTTTAAATATTATTTTCCTGTTTAAGTTCAGGATAAATCATCTTGGAGATAACATAAGAGATATTAAAAACTTACTTAGAGACCCCTCTCGGGTGGAAACTATATTGCCTTTAATCTCGGAAGGCCAGAAATAGATTATGCCGAGAAATAAACTTCGAATAAAATGTTAAATATTTATTATAACTATAAAAAAGGAGAGAAAAATGAGTGAGGATGACAAAAAAACTAAAATAAAAGTAAGTAAAAAGGATATCGATGATGGTAAAAGCATAGCATGGTTGTCTTATCTGGGTTTATTGCTCTTTATTCCGCTCTTGGTAAAACCCGAGAATACTTTCTGTAAACATCACGCAAAACAGGGCATTGTACTATTAGTACTCTGGATTGTTGTCTTAATATTAAGTCCCTTTATTAGAGTCCTTGACTCTCTGGCATTGCTGGCTATAGCCGTAATAGCTATTATTGGTATCGTTCAATCCCTCTCCGGCATCTACTGGAAAGCTCCGCTCGGTATATATCAGCTGTCTCAGAAATTTAAGTTTTAAATCAATAGTGAGTTTGTTATGAGCGAAGAAAAAGCTTTCAAGAAATGGATAGACAAGATAGCAAAAAGTATTCCGGGATTTAAGGGCTATTATAAGAAAGAAGAGAGGCGAGAAACCGACCAGTTGCTCCGGGAAAAAATTGCGAAAAAGCTTAAGGCCATTAAAGATATTCTAAATGAAAAAGGTCGCCTGGTTACAAAATCCGGAGATCTCGGACCTCTTGATGCAATTGCAAGAATCGACAAAAATTTGGAAAAACTAATCGATTCAATCAGATACGCGAATTATGGTTATAGTGGTTTTTTCGACCAGAAAGAAATTTCTCTGGATACTCTCCGCTCAATTTATAAAGCTGATTTAAGCTTAATGGAGTGGG
This sequence comes from uncultured bacterium, assembly GCA_964534175.1. Classification (GTDB taxonomy): domain Bacteria; phylum Hydrothermota; class UBA3072; order UBA3072; family UBA3072; genus JAFGHJ01. The sequence goes on from CAZHNS010000002.1 coordinate 39,056, forward strand.
TTAAAGATTTCACGGATAATTCTACTGTTGATAGCGATCTCGCAGAAATAGCGAAAAATATTGAGACAGGATTTGATCTACTTGCTAAACGCTTAAAAATCGTAGAGGGGGATTAAAATGGGATTATTTCTCGAAGTTATCGAATTTTTAGATAATGAAGGAAGGGAAGTAGTACACCGAGTACCCGAAGAAGGTTCTGCAGAAACTTCTATTGGCAGTCAGTTGGTCGTCAGAGAAAACCAATCAGCCGTTTTCTTTCGTGACGGTAGAGCTCTCGATACTTTTGGCCCGGGAAGGCACACTCTGACTACTGCAAACCTTCCTCTCTTAAAGAAATTGATAGGTGCCGCTTTTGAAGGTAAAAGTCCGTTCCGTACCGAAGTATATTTCGTCAATAACAAGGTCTTCACTAATGCAAAATGGGGAACCCAGGAACCTATTCCGTTTAGGGATAAAGAGCTGAAGATGATAAGAATAAGGGCAAACGGAATATATTCATATAAGGTTTCTGACCCTCGATTTTTTATAAACAAGATTGTAGGTACTGAAAACATTAAGGACAGAGAAGAAGTAGAAAATTTCTTTAAGAATGTCATAATATCGAGATTGACCGATTTTTTAGGCGAAAATTACTCAACTATTTTTGATCTTGCAAAGGATTATGACGAACTCTCCGCAGGTGCTAAATCAAGAATTTATGAAGATTTCGACAAGTATGGACTTGATTTGAGAGATTTCTACATCAGGTCGATAACCCCGCCTCCGGAAGTGCAGAAAATGATAGATGAACGTTCAGGTATGGGTGTTGTTGGCGATCTAAATCAATTCACTCAGTTCCAGGCAGCGAAAGCTCTTAGGGACGCCGCTTCACAGGAAGGAGGTGCTGCGGGAACAGGAGTCGGAGTCGGCGCAGGTATTGGAATGGGGGCAATGATACCCGGCATGATGCAGAAATCTACCGGTGAGGGAAAAGGAGGGGGAGCAGCCCCTTCTGATGAGCCTTGCCCTAAATGCGGTAAACCGGTTCCGGCGAATTCGAAATTCTGTCCTGAATGCGGGTCAAAGATAGAAGGAAAGGCTTTTTGTACGAAATGCGGCAAGGAGATGCCTGCCGATGCAAAATTCTGTCCTGAATGCGGCGAAAAACAGTAAATATCTGATGAATGGAAATCAGATGTCCTCAATGTGACGCAGTAATAAAGACCGGGATAGAACACAAAGTCGTAAAGTGTCCCTATTGTAACACTCATTTATATTACGAAAAAAATAAAGTTCTTACAAAAGAATCTATAAAGCCTACTCTTGAGGTGAGAGTTGCTGAGGCTTTACTTTATGAACAAACAGGTAAAAAATCAAAGCTAAATTTAGAATATTTTCCTTTTTACCGAATACAAAAGGACGAGAAAACCATCTTCTTACCCGGAAAAAAAACTGACCTAATAGGAATCAACAGCTATATCCCTCAGGGCGACAGAATAACTCTTGAAATCGAAGTCCCCCCACCTGATATAACAATCGAGGAAGCACTCGATTCTATTGGAGAAAACGACGCTAAATCCATCGGCCTGATTTATCTTCCTTTTTTCACATACAAAGACGATGATACAGTTTACTATATTGACGGGGTAAGAGGAAACATTCTTTCGAATAAACTTGGGAGTAAAGCGCAAAGCGCAAGAAACCATCATCCTTTTGTACTACTCTCCTTTGGTATTATCACATTGGTAGCTTTATTTTTCCCCACCTTACCTTTTAAGCTGATCTCTGTAACCGCTATTACATTACTATTATGGTACTATGATAAAGGAAAACAAAATGGCTAAAGATACTGCTGCTGTAATTGCTTTTTCCTGTCCAAATTGCGGATCAGAGATCGACGTTATTGAGGGTTACACCAATACAAAATGTAGATTCTGCGACAGTAGTCTTTTAATAACTAATAAGATTGGAGCTCCGCGGGTTTTTGCAAAACCAAAAATAAAAAAACCAAAAAACATATTAAGAGAAAGATTTGGTATGAGTGTAAACATTATCGATGTCTCTCTTATCTATGTTCCCTTTATAAAGGTCTTTTCAGAGATAATAGGCTGGCTGGGGGGGTATAAAAAGGGTATTGTCGCGCAGGAGCCCACTTATACAGATTCCGGTATAAATATAGACACAATAAGTACTCCCCGTGTCGTTGGGGAGAAAAGAGTTAAGAAGAGAATAAGACGTATTCTGGAAGTGAAATTAGATCCTTCTGAATTTTATCGTTATGGAATAAATAGAGTGAGTACAGAAGGAAAAAAATTCGAGGTCTACGAAGATGAAGTTCTTCATAGATACGGAGATGTTTTCGATTTGCCTTTACCCATAAACGAATATATGGAAAAAGCTTCCGTTATGCTTATCGACGAAACAATACGGGATTATAGAGATTTTAATGAATTCGAATATTATCTGCGAGCGATAAAGAAAAAAGCATTTATTTATTTTAATCCCATATATTTTGCGAGAGTCAAAGTAGGCGGGGAATTTTATACATATTCTTTCGACGCCGTAGACGGTAAGGCTCTTGTAAAAGATAAAGCTAAAAAGAAAAAAGCAGCGCCTAAAAAAGTTTTTCTTGGATTGAACGCGTTATATGGTATTATAGGCTTATCCGGTATTTTATTTTCTTTTATTTCTTTTTTATTGGGTGGCGGAGCTGCTTTTGTCTTTGCTTTATTTGCCGGGTTTTTACTCTGGTGGTTACAATATGGGAATCGTTGATATCAAACTTATACCCCTGCGTTGTCCGGATTGCGGAAAGGATATCCAAAGTGGAGAAGATGACCTTGTTCATTTCTGTTCAAACTGTGGCTCCGGATATGAAGTTATTCTTGATAAACTTAAAAAAGTGAAGGTTGTTTTCGCAAAACCCCACGAAGGGATTGAAAATAAGAAATTGTATTATCTACCGATGTGGCAGATTTTAAGTAAAATATCTATTGATAAGAAACCAAAAATAGATATAAGTCAAATTCCTCCGGAAATCATGTCCAATGATCGATTTAGCAGTTTTCTTGCAGAACTAATCAACAAAGAAAAACCTATAGATAAGATGATGTTTTTTGTTCCTGCTTTTGGTGTTACTAACAGATACCAACTAATGGATCAGCCAGGATATTTATTCACTGTAAAGATACCAAAGTTTGAAAAGGATTTTCCTAAAGATATGGTTGGCGCCGAGTATTCTTTAGAAGACGCAGTCGAACTTGCAAAAGTAATGTTTCTTTCAATTCAATATCATACAGATAAGGGACTCATGGGACTTAAAGGTGCAGATATTACATTTAACTACGAAAAGGCCAGAATTGTTGGTATCCCTTTTTACGAAGAAGAGGGTATGCTTGTGGATGGTTTACGGGGTTATAGAATCTTCAAAAACGCGTTGAAGGACTGGGAAAAAATTAAGTCAAAACTCGAAAAAAACTGAAAATTAAGCATAAGGAGGTTGTTATGTTGCTAGGAAAAATCCAACATTGTTGCTTGCTCTCTCTTAAGTCAAAAAAGAACATAATTAATATGCTATTAATGTTTGCGTTCGTATCTTCTCTTTTTGTCATACGAGGTTTTGCTTCAGAAAAGGATGAAGATGAGCTGGATGCGCGTTTCAGCTGGACGATTAGATGGGAAGAAGAGGTAGGCGACAGTAGAATTCAGCAGAAGGGTTCCTGCATAATCCAAATGTCCGGAAAAATTGTAAAATACAAAGAAGACGAAGAAGAAGATGATAGTGAATTTCTGGTGTACCGTCCAAAAGGAATGAAGGCTTCTTATAAATATAGCAACAAATGGTACAATATCGATCCGGATGATAAATGCTATGGAGTTGTCGCCGAAGAAAACGCGATGGGTTCTGTAAAGATCAAAAGTGGTGACGAGGCTACCGGACCCAGCGATGGCGTGTTCGAATTACAGGCATTGCTCGGTTTTGGAGGTCAGATGAATATGCTACAGTGGCTCGGAAGTATGTCTCCTGACAAAATAATGGATATGGGCAATCAGCCTAACAATGACAATTACGTTTTCAAATTACTTGTCCCTTTCAAAACGAAAGTACAGAAGAAAGAAGATTGCTACGAAATCGAATCATCGCTCCCGCGCTCATTCCTATTCCAGCTGTTAATAGCTGAATATGAAAAGAAGGGTATGTCAGGCTCCTTAACCCATCCGGCTACCGCTCATACCTTCCAGGAATTGGGTTACGGCAGTTGCGGCGGTGTTACACGCTTTACTCCGAGTGAAGGAAGTTACAATACAACGTCTCAGGTAAGCTGGGACTTCGGTAAAGTTGCCACCTTGCAAATTTCATACTGGGACAGAGACTCAAAAGATTGGATCAAGATCGATGACGAACCGGTCGATATCACAGCCGGTGAGAAAGTCAAACTGAAGGCAAAAGTGCTGCCGGAAGACGAAGACCCAAAGAAAGGTGACTGGGTTATAGATGGTAATAACAACGAGAATTATATTAAAGAATTCAAAGTATCTAAAGATCAAAAAAAATCAGAAGTGATTCGATTAAAAAAAGAAGATTTACAAAAATCAGAAATCGAGTTTTATTGGTTTAAGGGAGAAAAAGGCAACGTTAAATATTCGACAACAGTCGACGGCAAAGAGTATTCAAAAGAAGTCGAATTTACAATTCGAAAACCGGAATACGAGGTGAAGTACAAAAACAGTGGAGACAACCACTTTGGTGTTACAACAGGCGGCAATCCAAGCCTGCGAGACCAGTGGCCTACCGATAATAGAGTAGATCCGCAATATAAAGGAAAACTGGGTAAGGGAGAAGTGGTAGAAGGATTAGAATACAATGGAATTCTTTTTTATTGCGAGTCGGAATCCGATATATCGGGAGAAACTCAATGGGTACAGATAATTGAAAACTGTCAACGTATAGAAGAGTATGATTCTGCCGGTCAAGCGAGAAAAACACCACCAATAGATGAAAATTGTGAGAAGGGTCTCGATAAGGTCTATCCCTGCGCAAAAAATAATAGTTTTTACGACGCACCGGCTATACCGACAAACACTCTTCCTGAAAACCGTACATATTTCCGTGTTAGAATGACTTTTGATTTATACCTAATGTTTAAACCGGAAGGCGAAGGAAACGAATGGATTCCTCTTAAGAAAATCGATTGGAAGTGGGATGCAGATGTTCAAAAGACTGGAGGAGCTTGGGGGCCGGCAAACGCTCATTCTTTTGTACCCAAGGACAAAGATATCAAAATAGAGGGAGAAGACCCCACTATTACTGATGCAACAGAATACCCAATATGGAACAAAATAGTAGGAGAATAGAACAGAGTACACAGAGTTTTATATTTGTTTTTTGCTAACAGCTGTGTATTAATACCATTGACAAACTTCAAAATATGCTTATCATAAACAAAATCAAGAAAGGGGGTATTGTTAACATGAAAAGATTTATACTGATTGGTTGTTTAGTTTTACTATTAGTTTGTTTTGTCGGTTGCGGAAAAGCTCCTGAAGCAGGTGAAACTTCTGAAGAAACTACTGAAGAAATGTCGGCTGAAGAGGCTGAGGTAACAGACTCCACGGGCGAAGAAGCAGCAGAAGAAGAAGTCCCAGCAGAAGAAGCGCCAGCAGCAGAAGAAGCCGAATAGTAACTACTATCAAACAAATAACAAATAAAAGATGACATTACATTGGCTACAATGTGGTGTCATCTTTTAATTAGTATGGCCCATATATGACACCTTTCTATAATAATGAAACAAATTATTTAATACTTGACATTTAATACTGTCATCCATATAATACCTGAAACTTTGGAAAAAAAGGAGGAGTAATGAAAAGAATATTTTTATTGTTAGTAGTCGTACTGGTCGCTCTACCTCTAAGCGCCAGACCAAGATTAGAGTTCTCGCCAAGAGGAACCCTTTATATAAGCAGTGTAAACTTTGGTATCGGTGGTGATATCATAGTAAACCCAATGAAAAATCTGGGGGTAAGAGTTAACCTTGCTGAAGTGGTTTTTGGAGACAATACCGCCTTTTCTCTAAACGCAGGAAATATGTTTAGTTTAAGCAATTTCGATATTCTATATTATACTAATGTTGCGGATATTTTCTCTTACGTTGATATAGTATTCGGATTGTATTCAGTGTCTGGAGGAACCACCATTTCGGTTGGAGGAGGCGTCGGACTTGAAAAATACATGAAAAAAGGAAATTATATATTTCTCGAACCATCCTTAATCTTCACAGATGGTCCTGCTACTGACGGCGATCTTACTTTTAGAACCTCGTTTGGCTTAAAATTAGGAATCTAATCAAGAGATAAATAAAAAACAGCTTAGAATTTTCTTTTATTCTTTTCTAATTTAAAAACCGCATGAAATGTTCATGCGGTTTTTTTAATTTTTAATTCAAAATTTACCCTTGATTCATACATAAAATATCCGTATAATTTTAGAACATAGGGGGGAATAACAATGAAACTCTTAACTGCTAAAATAGAAAAAGATATCGATAAGAAAATTATTGAAAATATAATAAAAAGAAAGTATAATCTTGCAGTTAAAAATATATCAATGATTTTCGAAAAATTATATAAAAAAATCCCCGACAAAAAAAGAATCTCTTACGGAAGAGTTCATATAATAAAGATACTTTCAAAGTACATCTATGAAAAACTATCCGAAAGCGGCTATGGAAACTTCGATGTAGCCGCCGATTTATACGAGAATAGCAAAGATTTTAAAAGTAAAGGCGTCACTCTCGGAATAATTTCTTCCTACGGATTAGAGGACCCAAAAAGGATTTTGCCTTATTTCGTTTCGGCTGCCGATTCTCCGGATTTCGACACTAGAGAGATGGCTCAAATGTTTTTCAGGAAAATCATAAAAAAATACCCCCCAACGGCAAAAAAAATCTTACTTAACCTCGTAAATTCAAGCTATTCCAATATACGCCGATTTGTTGCCGAAACCTTAAGACCGGTTAAAGAGAATAAATGGTTCCATGAAAGACCTGAATACCCTTTATCGATACTCAGAAACTTATTCAAGGAAAGCTCTCCGTATCCAAGAACCGCCGTCGGCAACAATCTAAGCGATCTGGCAAAGCAAAATCCCGATTTGGTTTATAAAATCGCAGGTGAACTTGTTGACAGCGGAAATGAAAATTCATACTGGATTGCATACCGGGCTTGCCGAAATCTAGTCAAAAAAGATAAAAATAAAGTTATGAACTTATTAAAAGTCGACGAATATAAATACAAGAACAAAACCTATAAGAGAAGTGCTCGTAAAAGAAGTTAAAGCAAAATCGATTCTTAGAAAACCCAAAAAAGTGGATTCGTGGTTTCTGATAAATTACGGAATGAACCTTTACAGAGGATGCACTCATAACTGCGTATACTGTGATGGAAGAAGTGAAGGTTATTATGTCGATGGGGAATTCGGTTTCGAGGTAACCGTAAAAATAAACGCAATAGAAGTTCTAAGAAGAGAATTAGACCCGAAAAGAAAAAGAATACCTTTAAAACATTATTTTGTTGGTCTGGTAGGAGGGGTTGGAGACAGTTATCAGCCTCTTGAAAAGAAATATAAATTGACCCGTCAGGTTCTGGAATTATTTCTGATAAAAAAATTCCCGGTCCACATTCTTACGAAATCCACCCTGATAGAAAGGGATTTAGATATAATTAAAAAGATAAACGAGCAAACCAGAGCAATTGTTTCTTTCAGTTTTTCTTCCGCAAGTGATGAAATAAGTTCTATTTTTGAACCCGGGGTACCACCTCCAACAGAGCGATTGAGAACCTTATCTAAATTCAAAAAAGAGGGGATTGCCTGCGGCATGTATTTAATGCCCGTCATTCCTTTTATAACGGATACACCGGAAGTTATGGAAGAAACAATAGAAAAAGCAAAAGAAGCGGAGCTTGATTTCATAGTATTCGCTGGAATGACTTTAAAAGAAGGAAGACAAAAGCAATATTTTATGAAAACACTAAAAGAAAAATTCCCCGGATTTCTCCCTCACTATGAAAACATATACTTAAAGAACAAGTGGGGAGAACCGACAAAAGAATACAACCAGTCGATAAACCAGACATTTAATTTGCTCAGCAAAAAATATAAAATTCCGCGGCGCATACCTGCTTATCTTTACAAAGATATACTGGAGGAAAATGATCTTGTAACAGTTATACTAGAACAGCTTGATTATCTGGCAAAACTCGAAGAAAAACCCTCTCCATACGGCTATGCTGCTCATTCAATATCAAAGTTAAAAGAACCATTATCCGGAATGAAAGATAATTTGCGAAGCATAAAAGGTGTCGGAAAAGTAACTGAATCTATAATAAAAGAAATATTGAAAACAGGAAGTTCTAAATATTACGAGAAATTGTTAAAGTAAATTCTAACTGCAGAGACGCAAAGCCCTGCAAAATTTCCATAAAACTACCAGGAGGTAGAATGCATAAAATTAATCACTTATTTTTTGTTCTCATTTTTCTTGGCCTTTCAAGTGGATGCAAAAAGAAAGTTGACAATCCAGACGTTTTATTTCAGATATCAACTATTAACGCACTGCTCGAAGGAGTATATGACGGGGAAACTACCTTAAAAGAGTTAAAGCGACACGGAGATTTAGGTCTCGGTACTTTTAATGCACTTGACGGTGAGATGTTGATGCTTGACAGTAAAATATATCAGATAAAAGTGAATGGAAATGCTTACTTGGGCAGCGACTCTTTAAAAACTCCTTTTTCAGTAGTTACTTTTTTCGAGGAGGATACATCGATAATTTTGGATTCTGCCCTTGATTATAAATCGTTAGAACAATTTCTGGATAACTTTATCCCGACAAAAAACTTGATCTACGCAATCAAAATAGAAGGTCTTTTTAAACATATCCGTACACGAAGCGTACCGGCACAGGAAAAACCGTACCCGCCCCTTACTGAAGTCGTAAAAAGCCAATCCGAATTCGAGTTTAGCAACGAAAAAGGAACAATAGTTGGTTTCAGACTTCCCGAATATACAAACGGAATAAACGTGCCGAAATATCATTTTCATTTTATCACTGCAGATAAAGAAAGAGGGGGGCATCTGCTTGAGTGCGAGACTAAAAAAATAAAAATCGGCATAGATTTCACAGATAAACTTTTAGTAATTTTACCCAAAACAAAAGAATTTTATGATGCCGATTTGAATAAGGGGGCAAATCTGGAAAAAGTCGAAAGATAAACTTTTCTGAAACTACTTTAAAAATTGTTGGGTCTTATTGAAAAAAAGGGAGGCAGTATGTCAGTATTTAAAAGTATTTTCATGTTTAGTTTGATGTGTTTATTTGTTATACCCATATTTGCCGAAAGGCCAACAGAAAGTTTATTACCGTCTGATCTAGAAAAATATAGAACAGGTGCTTCCATCGGAATAAACGATTTGCCCTGGGATGCCAGCGGCATTTCTTTCCGCTGGTGGAGAGAAAATGGAAGCGGAAGAGAATTAATCATAAATAGGAGCTATATAAGTTATTCCAGAAGAGAAAGTACCGAAGAAGATTCTCTGGGAATAGAAATCGAACAAACAACCAGGTCCAAAAGTATAAATATGCCAGACATCACATATATCTTCCTAAACAGAAAAGATCTCGGAACCGAAGGTATGTATTTTGTAAAAGGCATAGGCATAGGCATAGACTTCCGTATTTCTTATGATGATTCTTATATACCTGAAAGTGATATTAGCCGAGAATACAAATATTATTTAACGGATTTAACACTTCACTTCCCTATAGGAATAGAACATTTTTTCCTGGAAAAATATTCCAACATAAGTTATTCTTTAAGTGCTGATATTTACGGAACTCTTTCTCTTGGTTACAGAAAAGGGCGCACAGAATACCCCGATCCTTACAGAATTAGTGCTTATAACGATTGGAATATGCAAACTTCTTTTGGGATTTCTCCTGCTTTCTATCTTAGAGCTTACTTCTAAAAACAAGAAGTTTTTTGCTAAGAAAAAAAGAGCCTAAAAATTTGGGGATAAAAAAGCTCCCACGAACTACCCTTTTCAAATAAAACAGAATCTTCAACAAACAAATTCTGGAACTAAAATATAATTCTTGAATCAAAACAGATAAACAACCCCAAAAGGAGGGATAAGATGAAAAGAGTTTTAATTGTAATATTTTTTCTAATAGTAAATTTTCTTTCTGTCTCGATTTACGCTCAGCTAAAAGAATCCACCAGTGAAAAGGATGCTTCTTCTCCTTATTTTTTAGTTCAGGGAGAATCGGATGTTGAAAGCTTTCCACTCCTCGAAACAACCACTGAGGTTAATATTGCCGGAGTAATCGCGGAAATAGAATTAACGCAGGTTTATAAGAATGACGGCAAGAAAACTATAGAAGCAGTATACGTTTTCCCTCTGGGCACAAAATCGGCAATACACGCCATGAGGATGAAAATTGGAGAAAGAATAATAGACGCGGAAATAGAAGAAACGGAAAAAGCCAGGCAAATATACGAAGACGCGAAAAACGACGGAAAAGTCGCATCACTTTTAGAACAAAAACGCCCAAATGTTTTCCAGATGAAAGTCGCAAATATCATGCCCGGAGATGAAGTAGAAGTAATTGTCAAATATACAGAAATGCTTATTCCGGAAAAAGGGATTTATGAATATGTATTCCCAACAGTGGTCGGTCCAAGATTCACAGGAGAACAAAAAGATAATGAAGACTGGACAGCCACTCCTTATCTTCACGAAAAGGAACTTCCCCCTTATAAATTTGATATAAAAGTTAATCTAAGAACAGGTATTCCTATATCAAAGGTTGTCGTGCCCACGCATAATGTTGACATAAAGAAAGAATACGATCAGGCAACAATAACTTTATCAAAAAAAGAAAAATACGGAGGGAATAGAGATTTTATTCTCCACTATTCACTCAAAGGAAATAAAATACAAACCGGTCTCCTATTGTATCCCGGCGAGGAAGAAAACTTCTTCCTTCTCATGCTTGAACCACCGGACCGAGTAAACACAGATATGGTAACTCCCCGCGAATACCTCTTTGTTGTTGACGTTTCAGGTTCAATGCATGGCTTCCCTCTTGACGTTTCGAAAGCTCTGATGAAAAAGATAATCGAAGGATTAAGAAAACAGGATTATTTTAACATTCTTTTCTTCGCGGGAGGTTCGGCAGTGCTTTCCCCGGAACCACTCTCTGCAACAAGTGAGAATAAAAAGAAAGCGATAGAAATGGTTATGTCTCAGACGGGCGGTGGCGGAACGAGATTACTTGATGCTCTAAATAGAATATCCTCTCTCCCCAAAAAAGAAGGCCTTTCAAGGATTATTGTTGCTGCTACAGACGGGTACATTTCCGTAGAAAAAGAAGCCTTCGATCATATAAGACAAAACCTCGGAGAAAACAATTTCTTCGCATTTGGCATTGGTTCATCTGTTAACCGCTACCTTATTGAAGGAATGGCTAGAGCGGGGAAAGGCGAACCTTTTGTAGTTATAAATCAGAACGAAGCTAAAGAAAAAGCCGACAAATTTTTAGATTACGTAAAAAACCCGCTTCTAACCGATATAAAATCTTACCTAAAAGGATTCGATGCATACGATACCGAACCAATCAGCATACCTGATCTCTTTGCCGAAAGACCTCTTGTGCTTTTTGGTAAATATATAAACGCTCGCGGGAGTATAATTGTAACTGGTAAAACAGCGAACGGCAATTATAAGAAAGAAATAAGTATTAAATCTTCTATGGAAAATAGAGAGAATTCTGCTATCAAATATCTATGGGCAAGGGAGAAAATTGCAGAGCTTGACGATTACGCAAAAGTAGGAACAGATGTAAAAGACGAGGTCACCAGACTCGGACTTAAATATCATTTAATGACTCAATATACTTCTTTCGTAGCTGTGGATAAAATTATACGTGAAACCGGAGAGGTAGTTAGCGTAAAACAGCCCTTGCCACTTCCACAGGGTGTTAGCGATTATGCGGTAGGAGGATATCCTTCTGCACCAAGCGGTCTCGGAAGAGGAGGCTTCATGATGAAATCAGCAGAATATGCCTCATCTGCCAAAATGGAAAAAACAAAGCTACCAGCAAGCCTTACCGAACAAAAGATAAAAGAATCAAACTTCTATATTAGCAAAGCAACAGTAGGGCCGAAAACTAACCTTAAAAAACTGGAAGAGCTTCTCTCAGGCGAACTTGAGGCAGGATTTGAAACTATCTTAAAAAACTGGAATCTTGAAACTTTAACCCTTTTATTAGAAATAGAAGCAGGCAAAATTAAAAAGTTCGAAATCAAAAACTACAAAACATCTAAAGGAAAGGCATGCAAAGAATGCATTAAAAAGTCAATAAAAAGGGAATTAAACAACTTAAAGCTGCCGGCAGATATAAAAGGCACTGTGGAATTAATCGTAAATTATATTTAGAAACTCGTAGATTAACAACACTCTCGCTCTTAGGCTCTGATAAGCTCACTTATCAGAGCCTTCTTTTTTAAAAATACCACATATCTCCTTGACTATCTTTACTTTGTTAATATAATCAGGTAAATGGGTCAAATAATATGAAAATATGTGATATTTACAGAAATAAAAAAAATATTTTTTCCTGTGAAGTCTTTCCTCCGAAGCCCGGTGCAAAGAAAGACGATATACTGGAAACTATAAGAGATTTAGAATCAACATCTCCCGATTTCATAAGCGTCACTTACGGTGCAGGAGGAAAAACAAAAGAAGGAACAATCGAGATAGCAAGTGAAATAAAAAATAAGTACAAAATGGAACCACTTATGCATCTGACCTGCATCGACAGTAGAAAAAAAGATATTGATACAATATTAAATAAAATAAGTGAAGAAGGAATTGAAAATATACTGAGTCTCCGCGGAGATATCCCAACCGATAGAAATCTTAAAACTACTGCTTCCGATTTTTCACACGCATGTGATTTAACCTCTTACGTCGACTCCCATACGAATAAATTCTGTTTGGGAGTGGCGGGATATCCTGAAGGTCATCCTGAGGCATATTCTTTAGAAAAAGATATAAAAAATTTATCCGGAAAAATACAGGCAGGAGCTTCATTCATAATAACTCAAATGTTTTTCAAAAATGATTTTTTTTACGCATATTTAGATAAAATACGTGAAACAGGAATCAATGTCCCTGTTTCTGCCGGAATTATGCCCGTTTTTAAAGCAAAGCTTTTATCTAAAATGATAAAATTGAGTCATGCTACCGTTCCTTCCGAGTTAATCTCACTGGTGGAGAAATATCGTGCCAATGATAGAGAGATGGAAAAAGCCGGAATAGAATTTGCCGTAAAACAAATAGAAGATCTAGTGAAACACGGAGCGGACGGGGTCCATCTTTTTACTATGAATAGAGCTTCTCTTGCCAAAAAAATTTCTTCTTATTCGAACCTGAGGTGATTTTCGTATGTTACATATATTTATTTTTGCCTCTTTTGCTCCTTTTTTCTTTATCGCTCATCCTCATGTTTTTATCGACAACAGAACCTCAGTAATCTTTGACGATACAGGACTCACAGGTTTCAGACACGAATGGACCTTTGATGAAATGTTTAGCAGCACTATAATACATGAATTTGACCTTAATGCTGATGGTAAGTTTGATGAAAATGAAATCAAAGAAGTAATAAAAGGAGCTTTTTCCAACCTCAAAGAACATAATTATTTTACCTATATAACTATAAATGGAAATCAATTCAAAATAAAAGGATTCGAAGATTTTCATGCCGAGATTGACAGTGGGTCAATGATTTACTATTTTTTTCTCCCATGTGAAGTTCCTGCTACCTCAAGCAATCAAGAAGTAAAAATAGCTGTATATGACCCAACTTACTTTGTCCAGGTATTATGGGCATCTGAAAATCCCTATGCCTTTGAGGATACTTCAAAATTAGAACTCACTTGCAAAGTTATCGAAGATGAAAAAAACTCCTACTATTACGGACAAATAATACCAGAAGCTTTAAAAATAAAATTTCGGAAGAATCCATGAGAAAATTTATTATTCTGCTGAGTTTACTCTTTATCACTAATTCGCTTATAGCACAGGATAATCCTTTTTTGTCAAAAGAAAAATCCTCTTCCGAAAGAAAAGAAATCGGGAAAACTCTTAGTTATCCGCGTTTTACTCAGAAAATCATTGGCAAAATAGCTCTTTTTCAACGTTCTTTAAATAAACGTCTCGCCGAATTAACCAAGCAACTAAAAGAAAGAAAATCAACTAAACTGTTTCTTTTTATACTATTTGTTACATTTGCTTATGGAGTAGTTCACGCCATTGGACCCGGACACGGCAAGACTTTGACCTTTTCATATTTTCTCTCAGAAGAAACAAATATTAAAAAAGGAGTTACCGTAGGATGCATAATAGGTTTCTTGCATGCCACCTCAGCTCTAATTCTCGTATTGATCATATATTTCACTGCCAAAAAAACTTACCTGCATAACATTGAGAATACGAGTGGAGCAATTAAAATAATAAGCTATAGCTTAATAATTTGTATAGGGCTGTTTTTGCTAATAAAAAATATATACGAGATTAAGAAAAGAAAAAATATTAAAGAGAAAGATCTCCCAATCCTTAGAGACGCAAAAAGTGTTGTTCCCTTTTCTGTTGCCGTAGGATTAATTCCCTGTCCGGGAGCTACAATAATACTTCTTTTTTCTTTATCTTTGGGAATATTAAAAATTGGAATAATCTCTATAATTTTCATGGCTCTGGGCATGGCGGTCACCATTTCTTCCGTCGGTATTCTCACTATTTTCGCAAAAGACAATATTAAAAAGATATTATCAAAAAAAGCCAACCTGCATTCGATTTTTCAAAAAACAATCTCTGTTTTGGGGGCTTTTTTTATTTTTACTCTTGGAGTAATATTACTTTTAGGCGCTTATGTAAGATAGGAACACAGAAGGGAAAATAGGGATTCGAATAAAAAATGGATTACGCAGAGAAGATAAAAGAATTAAAAGATAGAAAAAATGCCGTTATACTTGTGCACAATTATCAGCGAGGTGAAGTTCAGGAAATAGCTGACTATTTAGGTGATTCACTTGGATTATCACAAAAGGCGCAAGAAACTGACTCCGAAATAATCGTCTTTTGCGGTGTAAAGTTTATGGCGGAAACCGCGAAAATACTCTCTCCGGAGAAGAAAGTCTTAATGCCAAGAGAAGAAGCAGGATGTCCTATGGCAAATATGGTAACACCGGATGATGTATTGGATATGCGAAAAAAACATCCGAACGCGAAAGTGGTTTCGTATGTAAACACTAACGCCGACGTAAAAGCGGTTACCGATGTCTGCTGTACTTCGGCAAATGCAGTCAAAGTCGTAAAAAATATAGATGCGGATGAAATCATCTTTGTACCGGACAAAAATCTTGGTTCATATGTTAAGCGGTTTACAGACAAAAAGATTATACTCTGGGACGGTTTCTGCTATGTGCATGACCAGATATCAAAAGAAGAAATTCTCACGGCAAAGAGAAAATTTCCGGAAGCACTAATCTTAGTACATCCCGAATGTAAGCCAGAAGTCATCGACATAGCCGATGAGGTTTTATCTACTTCTGGAATGATTAAATTTGCAAAAAATTCCAGTGCAAAAAGTTTTTTAATAGGCACCGAAGAAGGAATTATATACAGACTAAAAAAAGAAAACCCCAACAAGGAATTTTATTCCCCGGGAACACCTAAAATTTGTTCAAACATGAAACTCACTCATTTAGAAGATGTTTACAACGCTTTAAACGAAGAGAAACATGAAATAATCTTACCCGAAAACATTATAAGCGCATCAAAGAAATCGTTAGAAGCAATGCTTAAGTATGTCTAAAGAAAAAGTTCTTGTTGCAATGAGCGGGGGTGTTGATTCCTCTGTCACGTGCGCTCTTCTTAAGAAAAAAGGCTATGATGTAACCGGCGTTACAATGAAAATCTGGGATGGAAAAGAATGCGCAAATTCGGCCGGAAATTCCCATGCCTGTTACGGACCGGGAGAATTACAAGATATCGAAGACGCGAAAAAAGTGGCAGACCACCTCAGACTTCCATTAACCGTGCTCGATCTCAGTAAAGAATACCGTGATATTGTTCTTGATTACGTAGTGGATGAATATCTTTCCGGAAAAACTCCTAATCCATGCGTTTTATGCAACAAAATGGTTAAACTCAGCGTACTTCTGGATAAGGCTACTGATGCAGGGCTCTCGTTTGATTATGTGGCTACGGGGCATTATGTAAGAAATAAATTTGATGAAGAAAAAAATCGTTATCTTCTACTAAAGGCAAAATACAAAGAAAAAGACCAGTCGTATTTTCTATATTCTCTTTCCCAACAGCAAATAGCAAAATGTATTTTCCCTCTCGGCGATTATACTAAGGAAGAAGTAAGAAAATTGGCAACAGAAATGGACTTACCAGTTAAAGAAAAAAAAGAAAGTCAGGATTTCTTTTCGGGAGACATATCGATTTTATTCGGAGAAAAGGGGAAACCAGGCAAAATTCTAGACAAAGAAGGAAACATTTTGGGCGAACATAGAGGAATCCAGTATTACACCATAGGGCAGAGAAGGGGCCTCGGAATAGCAAAGGGGTTACCTCTATATGTAGTCGAAATTGACAAAGCCACCAATTCAATTGTTTTAGGTGAGAAAAAAGATCTTCTTAACGATACCCTGTTGGCAGATAAACTCAATTGGGTCTCTACTCCGAATCTCGAGTGCGAAATGGAAGTAAAAGCGAGGATACGATATCGCCACAGGGAGGCAGCGGCGCTTATTTCACCTCACAAAGATAACACTATCCTTGTTAAATTTAAAAAACCTCAAAGTGCGATAACACCCGGTCAGGCAGTCGTTTTTTATAGAGGTGATATCGTCGTAGGCGGCGGAACGATTACAAAAAAATGAAGGCTGTGAGTTTGTTTTCCGGCGGGCTGGATAGTATCTTATCCGCCAAACTCATTCAAAATCAAGGAATAGATGTTACAGCATTTCATTTTGTTCTGCCTTTTTATTATATTGAAGATGAAAAACAAATTAAGGCAGTAAAAACTGCGCATAAATTGAATATTCCAATAGAAATTTTTCGCGGAGGAAGAGATTACATAGAAATAGTTAAAAATCCAAAAAACGGTTACGGGAAAAATATGAATCCGTGTATAGATTGTAAGATTTTCATAATGAAAAAGGCTCAAACTTTTATGGAAGAAATCGGAGCTTCTTTTATGCTCAGCGGTGAAGTCCTCGGCCAACGTCCGATGAGTCAAAGAAAGAAAATAATGGAATTAATTGAAAAGGAAGCTGGTGTCGAAGGGCTTCTACTACGCCCACTCTCAGCAAAACTCCTCCATCCCACCATACCTGAAGAAAAAGGCTGGGTCAAAAGAGAAAAATTTTGTGCTTTTGAGGGTAGAAGCAGAAAACCTCAAATACGAAAAGCAAAAGAACTAGGCATAACGGAATATCCATCTCCTGCAGGCGGTTGTTGCCTCACCGACCTTGATTTTTCTATTCGATTACGCGACGCATTTGAGCACAACGAAGATGACATATATGGGTTACAATTGCTAAACTTTGGGCGTCATTTCAGACTTAAAAGCGGAGCCAAGTTAATCGTAGGAAGAGACGAGAAAGAGAACAATATAATAGAAAAACTTGCCGATGATGATGACTTACTTATTGAAGGAGTAGGATTCGGCAGCCCCATCGCCTTACTGAAGAACAGTAAAAGTCCTGAAGATATTGATATATCTTCTTCTATATGCGTAAGATACAGTAAAAAAAGAGCCGGAAAAAGCGCAAAAGTCAGTGTAAGAACAAAAAAGGAAAATATCACAGAGAAAGAAGTCACATCCTTGGAAAAAGAAGCCGTAGATTCCCTACTAATTCACTAAAAGTAATTTTAGAATCTATCTTTAAACGAACATTCTGTTTAAAATTTATGTGTTGACATATAAAAAAAAATCTATTATAATAGTATATATTATTTTTTCTAATTTAATTAAGGGGGTAAAGATGATCTTTACTTTATGTTTTATACTAGCTAATTCAGTAACAGCTTACCAGTGGCAAGAACTACCTTCTCCGGAAATCAGGACACACGCACATGGAGTTGTTTATGACCCAATAAATGACTTATTCTTTATAATGGGCGGCGACTCAAGCGATTTTGAAGATTTCGACTTTATGGATATATGTCTTGAGTTCGACCCAAAAACCAATACCTGGAACACTAAAGAGCCTATGCCTACAAGAAGAGGAAGACACTGCGCCGCATATAGAAACGGCTTCATACATGTTTTGTGCGGAATGAACGAATCCGGCACTAAAATTACAACCCACGCAGTATATAATATAAGCAGTGATTCCTGGGACACGGCAGCACCATCACCCTTTAGGGTAGCTCGTCCAGCTGTTGAAACGTGGAGGGACTCTCTCGTTTATCTTATAGGAGGTTATGACGTATCCCATGTGGCCCGAGACGATGTTTATTTCTATGACGCTACAACCAATTCGTGGGACTCTGCCACCTTTATGCCACAAGGAATGCACTGCGGAACAGCAGAAATAAAAGGAGATTCTATCTTTATTTTCGGCGGATACAAATCACGAATTCTTCTTGGCGAAATCAACCCGGCTGATCCTTCCGAGATAAACTGGTCCTGGGGAGAAACACTACCAATGGCTAATAACGCAGCTCCCGGTCTTGCAATTAAAAACAACAAAGCATATATGATAGGTGGAGATATTGACGGCGGCATCAATGAAGCATGGCAATATGATATACAAAACGAAACCTGGACATCCCTCCCGGATTACCCAACAAGTCGTATATTAAGAGGTGATTTCGCCCAGAGAAGAGATGGTCCGGATTCTTTAGGTGTAATATACTGCTTTATGGGAGATACTTCTGTTTCTTCGGGACATTCTCCTACTGATGAATGTTTTAGATTGGTAGTTGCTGTAAACGATGCAGGGATGTACGCAATAAACAGTCCTGTTTCAGATACAACTATAGAATCCTTTGTCCAAGTTAATGGAACAGTTAAAAACTATGGGGGCAATACTTATTCTTTTAAAACTTATGTAAACATTTACGATCCAGATCTCTTAATCGCATTTTCTGATTCAATGCAGGTTGATGATCTCGCTTCTTCAGACACACTAAATATAGATTTTGGAAGTTTTCAACTAACAAAAATTGGCACTTATACTGTAGAGATGTTTACCTATGCATCGGATGATACATACCCCTTTAACGATTCACTAACTACGACTTTTAACTCTGCTGATTCTTCTGGTTATTTTTGGGAAGAAATACCCTCACCAGGAATCAGGAACCTGGAACATGCAGCAGTATATGACCCAATCAATGACCTCTTTTTCATAATAGGCGGTGATTCAACCGGCTTTGAGACCAACATGGATGTATGTCTTTCCTTCGACCCAGAAACAAACACATGGGATACCAAAACGCCAATGCCTACAAAAAGGGCACGCCATTGCGCTGATTATAGAAACGGCTTTATACATGTTTTGTGCGGAAAAGACAATTATGGAAATAACATTACTACCCATGAAGTATATGATATAGAGCTTAACTCCTGGTCTACAAAAGCAGCAGCACCCCTTTCGGTGAATGCTCCGAATTGTGTAGCGTGGAGAGACTCTCTTATTTACCTTATGGGAGGTTATGATGTATACCATAATGCAAGATCCGAGGTATATTTATACAATGCTACGACTAATACCTGGGATGCTGCAACCTCTCTTCCAAGACCCTTCTTTGCTGGGGGAGCAAAAATAAAAGGTGATTCTATCTTTATTATCGGAGGTGCAGACGGGTCATCAATATACTCCAATATACTTATAGGTGAAATTAATCCGGATGACCCAACGGAAATAGATTGGTCATGGGGAACTTCATTACCGATGGCGTATAACGGAGCAAATGGTCTTGCAATTAAAGACAATAAAGCATATATGATAGGTGGAAATTTCGACGATGGGACCAATGAAGTATGGGAATATAACATTCCGGATGAAACATGGGATTCTCTTCCAGATTACCCGACAAGCATTATAAATAAATTTGGGTTCGCAGAAAGAAGAGATGGCCCGGATTCTTCAGGAGTTGTCTACTGCTTTATGGGTGACACCTCAATTACGTCAGCGCGATTACCGACGAATGAATGTTATCGACTAATAAGGATACCCTTCTCTTCCGGGATTGGAGAAGATATAATAACAGAAAAAAATTCAATTTCCCTAAATAGCACTATAAGCTTCGCAGGCGATGTAGCAATTAACTGTAACATACTAGAAAGATGCGATCTAAAAATCGACATGTACGACATATCAGGCAGAAAGGTTTTCTCGAGCTTAGAAAGAAATTTATCTCCCGGAAGGCATCAATTCAGCATAAAAGAAGATTTCAAAAATGGTATTTATTTCATCAAAATAGAAGCCGGCTCCACTGCTGCCTTCGAGAAGATAATTTTAATACGCTAAGTTGAAGAACTTTTAGAGGCTGAATAAAAAGGATAAAATCTACGTTTATCTACTTTCTATTCCGATTCTTCTGTCACTTCCTCTTCGAGCTCTTTAAAAGACTCAGAATTTGAAAATCTTCCATAAAGAGCATCACTGGCTTTTATTTGTTCAAGCAGCCTCTTCCTTGCCTGACCGAGAGGCGCTTCCATAACAACAGTTGCCCTGTAGATTTCTCCTTCCTGCTTTACGTCTTTTTTCTTTATATGAGAACCCACAAGGGATTGGTCAACAACAATTTTGCTAGTTTTGGAATACAAGCCGAGGAGTTCTGAGTCTTCCGTTAAGCCAACTTCTTCATCGAATTTCTTTATAAGAGCTTGAACATACGTATTGAGCTGCTGAATCATTTCCAGTCTTGCTTCGTGTCTTGCTTTATCTATGGCCATTTGATAATCACGCGATGTCTGGGTTGCTTCTGCGGACAACATATTAATATCTCCGGGAGTAGCACATTTAATCAAAAAAACCAGAAACACTAAAAGAAATATCCTCTTCATTGTACCTCCTTTATAAGAAGCTTTTATTGACATAATTAATTAAATATAATTTCCCGTTTTCCAAAGTCAACCTTATATCTTTTAAAACGAAATAAATTCAGATTTAGAAAATTCTCAGTGAGGAATTTTTAACAAATGTTTAAGCTTTTCATATAATTGGCAAAAAAACTCAACTGCTTCAGCATCCCTTATTTCGGGAGTCCATATATACTTTGCAAATCCTGTCTGGCAAAGAGCATAAAAACCAATAGCAATCTGACCGATTGCATAGTAGCCGATTGCAAGCTGCCCGGCACCAAACAGTATTGAAATCGCAACCTGCGCCACGGCTGTAATCCCGAAAATAAGTTGCCCAAAACCAAAGAGGATACCGACACCAAATTGAGCAAAGGTTATTAAACCTACGCCAAACTGCCCAATAGCCACAACCCCTTTTGCTACTCTTAACTTGTTTTGCTCATCTCTACCAAAGGCAATATGAACCAGCGGATACCCATAAAAAGTCTCTTTTGATTTCCATTCAAATCCAGATCCTCTTGATTTTGTCCTCGCAGGTAAGAACTCTCCGCAGTACGGACATCTCCCGGCTTCTGTACTTACTTCTTGCCCGCATTCAGGGCACCTGAAAATATTCATTATTAGGATTTTGGGTCTGGGATTTAGCAAATAAATAAAAATATTTGTGCAATTCGTTGTTTTTCTTTTCGGTTGGAATGAATTCTATATTCACACCGACTAACTTCTAAATTCTAATCATTCCCTCGGATAATAAACCTTAGGATTAATCTCGTATTTCTTAAGCTTAAGATAAATATTCTGTCGTGTCATCCCGGCCATTCTGGCTGCGTCGGTAACATTTCCTTCTGTTTGCTTCAACAAATTTCTAAGATATTTTTTTTCAAAAGACTCTTTTGCCACTTCATACTCAAGAATATTTGATGGTTCTAGTTCTTCGCTTCTACTCGTTCTCTCTGGCAAATGTTCAGCAAGTATAGTTTTTTCTTGACACAGAATTACCGCTCGTTCTATTGCGTTCTCAAGCTCACGTACATTTCCAGGCCAAGAGTAGCGCATCAACACCTCCATCGCTTCATCGGAAACCCCTATAATATCCTTATGGTTTTTATCTGCATACTTTTTCAAGAAATTCTGCGTTAACAACGGTATATCAATTTTTCTATCCCGCAAGGGAGGCAAAGAAATTTTGACTACGTTTAGACGATAATAGAGATCTTTTCTGAATTTTCCCTCTGCCACTGTATCTTCTATATTTTTGTTTGTAGCTGCAAGAATCCTTGTATCGGCTCTTTTCTCTTCTGTAGAACCAACAGGATAGAAAGTCTTTTCCTCTAACACTCGGAGAAGCTTTGACTGGAAGGCAGGCGAAGTTTGAACAATCTCATCAAGAAAAATTGTGCCTTTGTGGGCAATTTCGAAAAGTCCTTTCTTTTTCTTATTGGCTCCCGTAAAAGCCCCTCTCTCATATCCAAATAATTCGCTTTCAAGTAGAGACTCGGGTAAAGCGCTACAATTTATAGCAACAAATCGATTTTCTTTTCTTGGAGAATTAAAATGTATTGCTTTTGCAACTAATTCTTTGCCGGTTCCCGACTCTCCCTGGATTAATACTGTTGCTTCTGCGGAAGCTATTCGCTCTATCAACTCAAAGATTTCTTTCATTTGTTTGCTTTTACCAATAATGCCCGAAAAACGAAATTTTTCCTCGGCTGTCTTTTTTAAAGATTGATAGCTCAATATTAGTTCTTTCTGCTCAATAGCTCTCTTCAGTATTTCCATTATAGCTTTTGTAGAGGAAGGTTTCTCAATGAAATAAAAAGCCCCCATACGCATCGCCTTCACAGCGAGATCAACAGTAGCATGCCCTGTTATCATAATTACAGGAAAATCAGAATCAATATTCCTTATTGTTTTGAGTAATTCTATTCCGTCAATATCAGGAAGAACGAGGTCAACCAAAGCTGCATCAAAGTCAATTTCTTTGAATCTATTGAGGCCTTCACCCGCCGTAACAGCGGTCGATACAACAAAATCTTCTCTTTCTAACGATTCGCTTAATATTCTTAAAAGCTTTTCATCATCATCTACAATAAGCACTTTATTGCCCATAACGTTTCCTCCTTATATACTCTTCATAGCATTCTATTACTTCGATTTAATATATACATATTATATATCATTTGTCAAGTATATTCTACACTTGTTCATTCTAATTTTAGCAAATATAATTTTTTTTTTACTCATACAACTGACAACCAATGTCTTAATGGCTGGAATATTTCTTTTATAGTAATTTAATATGATGATGAAATTTAAGAAAGCTGGCGATTTAGATGTTTTTCTAATATTCAGGTGGCTTGTTTTACTCTCCATAATCCTTATCGCTGGTTACACTACGAAAGAAGTTGGCAGAATAGGTATAATTTATATAATAGCCTTTTTTTATTTTGCTTTAAATATAATTTTAAGAATATGGAAACCAGAGCTTTTACAAAAGCAGTTGACTTTATTTTGTTTATTCTTTTTTGATATTATTATTGTCTCTACTGTTTTCTATTTCACGGGAAGCATACGTTCAGATTACTTCATTTTTTATTTTCTCACCATAATGATGGCTTCGATCTCGTCGGGCATGGGTACATCAATAGCGATTACGATCGCAAGCACCGGAATTTACACATGGCTAGTTCAACAAAGGGGAACCTTAAGCTTTCAAGATCCGGTATTTCTCTTGAAAATTGTTTTCTTACTGTTAACTGCTTTTATAAGTAGTTTATGGAACAAAATAATGAAGGAGAAAATTGAAACGGTAAGAAGGGAGGAAGAAAAGGAAAAAAGAGAACTTCAGCAATTTTATAGAGACGTCGTGAGCTCTGTAAATACCGGAATTGCGGTTTTTGAAAATGTGGAGGGGGAATCAGTCATAAGCTTAATAAATCCAAAAGCGCAAGAACTTGTAAAAGCAGATACTGATATCCTCTCCATTCTGCAGGAATGCGTTAAAGAGTTTGGGAACCCGGGCAAGAGCAAGCATCTGGTAAAAATGAATAAGGGCAAATACTGGGGTATTAATCTTGCTTTATTCCAAAATGAGAGTAAAGGGAAAAAGGGTGCAATAGTTGTATTCAACGATATAACCGAGAGAAAAAGAATGGAAAAAGAAATGCAGAGGTCAGAAAGAATAAACCGGTTGGGTAAATTGACTCTTCAAATAGCACATGATTTAAGAAATCCTCTCGGTACAGTTAGCGGCTTAGCTCAAATCCTTACAATGTCTCCAAAAAATGATAAAGGGAAAAAATACGGCGAAGAAATATTGAAGGCTACGAATATAATAAATGAATTAATAGGGGATATGCTCGATTTCTCGAAAGATCATGATTTGCATTTTCAAGAATTTGATTATGTTGCTTTTCTTAATGAAGTTGTAGAGAGTTTCAAAAACTCTGAAAACATGAAAGAGAAAAAAATCGAAATAAAAATTAAGCATGATAGAAAAAAACATGAAATTGAAGCAGATAGAGATAAACTAAAGAGGGTGTTCGCCAATCTAATCAATAACGCATGTGACGCAGTAAGCGAAGGAGGACAAATAGATATCAATGTGAGCGAGAAAAATGGCTATATTGTAACCAAGGTAATAGATAATGGTTTAGGTATTCCTGAATCCAAAATAGATGAAATTTTCGAACCTTTTGTAACCAACAAGAAAAATGGAACAGGATTGGGACTTTCAATCGTCCAGAGAATTGTTTCTTCACACAAAGGGAAAATTTTCGTAGACAGTAAAGAAGGTGAAGGAGCAGAATTTACAATCGAATTACCAAAAGAAGGAGAAAAAAATGGCTAAAGTGTTAGTAGCTGATGATTCTCCTTCTATTTTATATCTGTTCAAGGAGTTTTTTAAGCTTAAGGGTTTTGAGGTTGATACGGCAGATAATCGTCTTGAAGCCAACAGTAAACTTATCAGAAATAATTACCATCTTGTTATCCTTGATATTGAAATGCGAAGAAAACAGGAGTTAGAAGTACTACAAAATTTAACTGCACGAAGTTATAAATTCCCTTTAATTATATTTACGTCAAACGAAGACTTAAAGGAAGATTTAAACGTTATTGCTAAACGAGAATTAGATATCGAGCTTATAACCAAACCGCCAAATTTGGAACTTCTTTGGAACAAAGCAGTTTATTTATTGAAAAAAAATGCAATTAGAGAAGAACCGGGGCGGAACAACTGAGAACTAGAATCTTAAAGAAAATTAAATAAGGAAGACATATTACTAACTTTAAAGCGAAGATAGTTAAGTTTCAAACTTAGACTTTCCACTTTTAGTAAAAAAAGGTACTACCTCCTATAAATTCTCTCAGTATAGAAGTTTGGGGTATTTCTTTGTCCGGGATATTAAGAAAATGATCTAGGAAATTTAAAAGTCTTAGAGCCTCACAATAATAAGGAGAACTGGTAGAAACACACCTTAAAGGCGTTTCTAGAAAAACCTTCAAAACTGCGAGCTCATAAACGAGTGACGAGTTAAACATCACATCGGCCCTTTCCTGATATGGAAAAATAAATTGTTCTTCACCATCTTTAACTGATTCCCATTTCTTTAAAGTATATTCAGCATCATAACCTCTATATCTTGTATCTCTGAAAACCCTCCTCAAAAGTCTCAGGTCTCTTGTAGGAATTCTGTTGACTCTGTTAATATTCACCTGGGTTAAAGGGGAAACATATATAAGAAAAGTTTCTAACGGTATACCCGCCATCAATTCTGGGTTAAAGCAATGTAGCCCTTCAATAATAAGCATGCTATTTTCTTTTAATTCGATAATTTCACCGCTTTTCTCTCTTCTGCCAGTTTTAAAATTAAAATATTGCCTTTCTGCTTTTTTACCCTTTAATAAATTATTGATATGTCTTTTGAATAACTTAACATCCAAAGCTGAAAAGGCATCGAAAAAATGTGTACCGTCTTTATAATAAGGGGTTTCATCTCTTTCAAGGAAGTAATCATCGAGAGACACATAAATAGGTTCGATACCGTGTAAGCGCAAATGAATTCCAAGTCTTTTGGAAAAAGTGGTCTTACCGGAAGAAGAAGGACCAGCCACTAAGACAACCCTGACTTTTCTCCTTTTCTTAACAATTTTTTTGCAAATATCGGTAATTTTTTCGCTGTGGATAACTTCTGCAATCTTTAGAATCTCCGATATTTTTCCTCTTATAATATATCGATTGAGTTGAGATACACCCCATATTTTTAAGATTTCTGCTTCTTTTTCTGCCTCTCTATATGCATTAAAAAGCTTTTTTCTTTGCTCGACTCTGCCAATAGTTAATGGATTATTTTTAGAAGGAAGAATCAGCAAAAATCCTCCTTTTACCGATTTTAGATCAAAAGTTGAAAGAAAGTCAGTATTAGGCAAGAGAGGTCCGGCAAAGTAAGCCGAAAACCCATCAATTTTATAAACAGGGATATAAGATACTGCAAGATTTTTAAGAATATTTATATCATCTTCCCTGCCAGAAAGACAATGCATTGCTTCTAATTTTGGAAGCATCGATCTCTCAATAGGCTTATTTTTCTTTATTAGATCCTCCATTTCCCTTTTAACCGAATCTAATTGTAAACTTCCTTTGAGAAATCTACCGAATATTGCATTACCATATGAATGTTCAATCTTAATTGTAACTCCTCTTTTTTTAGAAATATAGTCAAGCAAGAAAACCAGTGTTCTCTCGTAGGTCCTCATCCCTTCCGTATCACCCAAATCAAGAAACTCTACCGAACCCCCATCGGGTACACTGTTCTGAAGAGAAATATACTGATTATCAACTTTAGCTAAGGTTACAGGAAACTTCAGATTTGAATATTTGTCAAGTATCTTCTGGCTCATCAATTAAAGAAATCGCTTTTTCCACATTTATGTAAGCTATATTATTTCTACCTCTTCCTTTAACATAGTACATTGCAAGATCAGAAAGCCGAAGTAAATCATAGAAATTTTCACTGTCTGTTGGATAACAGGCTATGCCAAAACTTGCATTAATTTGAACCTCTATTATTTTTTCTTCATCTTTTATGCTAAATTTCTTCTTTGATATTGAATCCCGAAGCATTTTAACGAATTCGATCGATCCTTTTAAGTCTAACCTACGCAGAACTATAACATATTCATCTCCTCCGTACCGCATGCCAACATGATCTCCCTGTTCTATTTTGGTTTTTATTTCTTTGCCCACGAGACGCAATAACTTACTTCCAATTAAATGATTATAACTATCATTTACATTTTTAAAATGATCAAGATCCATGAAAATCACGGCCCCCTTTCCCTCCGACTTATTCCATTCCTCTACTATAGAAGGCAAATATTCATTACAATAACGGGAATTATAAAGACCCGTGAGTTCGTCTGTGATCGTTGCCAATCTTATTTTCTCATAAAGTCTTGCATTATCGATAGCTATCCCAAGCTGATAGGAAACCTCTTTTATGATTTTGGCTTCTTCTTTGTTAAAAGCGTATTTCAGAGGAGAACCTATAACTGTTATCCCAATTAGTTTTTCTCCTTTTTTTATAGGTATAACCATCTCTGATTTAAATTTATCACTAAAATCTTTAAAGGATTTCTCCTTTTCCGTATTTTCACAAATGATCATTTCTTGTTCTTTTAAGACCTTTCCTACCAGACCTTTTCTCTTTTGTACTTCTTTTTCGAACTTAATATCTTCTTTGGCAGAGAACCCTTTAAGCACAACATTGGACCCTTCTTCAAGAGCTATACCTACAAAATAATAATCAAATGCTTTCTGAATCAACTCCGTACTCTTTTTTAAAAGCCTATCCAGATCAAGAATACTTGTAATAGTTTTATTAATATCAAAAATAAGTGTTAATTGACCAACTTTTGCTTTGAGATTTTGAACTAAATGTGCATTCTCAAGAGCAATAGCCGCATGTTCAGCATAATTGTTTACAAGGCTTAAATCTTCTTCATTGAAAGGGGTTTTATCTTCCTTGTTTATTGCTTCTATTATACCCAATATCTTTCCTTTACTCAGTAAAGGAACAGATAAAATAGTATTTGTTATAAATCCTGTTTGTTTATCAATATTCTGAAAAAATCTTTTGTCCTTATAAGGGTCAGTCACGATCGCCGGTTTCTTATTTTTTACCGTCCATCCCACAACACCTTTATCAATCGGCATCCTTTTACCTTCTAAATTGTTCTTCTTCTCTCCAATCACTTCTTTAAAAACAAGTTCCTCTCTTTTCCTATCCAAAAGAAGCAAAGACCATGCTTCAGCATCAATGAGCCGGGAAACATTTTTCATAATAAGCTCAAGTACTTCATCAATCTCTATATCAGGCGAATTAATAGCTTTTAATATTTCCCCTAATCCTTGAACTTTATTCTTCTTCATCTTTTTCCTCGGGTAAAACTTCATATATAATTTTAATTCTTTCTTTTTTAACCTCAAGTTCTCCGCTTTCATTGATGGTAAGTTTTAAATCTTTAGGTACGTCGAATTCTAAAGCTTTTCTTTTATCCTGTTGGTCCAAATGATAAATGCCAACCGGCGAGACACTAAAACCATCAAAGAAAAATGAACGATCCTTCTCTTCTGTGTTCAATATATAAAGTAGTTTATTAACAATTTCTTTTTCTAAATCACCCTTTTTAAGGGATTCTGTTATCAAATAATTGTCAGAATTCAGCATTAGATTTATTAATGTATTATTGTCTATTAATATAACCGACCTCTCAGGACTCTTACCCGAAGATAGCAATGCTCCTTCATCCACGAGAATACCATTTAAATCCGGATCTCCAAAAGCGTTCGGGGTAAAAATTAAATCTTTACCTGGGTTACCACTGGCAATTCCAATTCCCAGTCTAAATAAAGATTTAAACTGAGGTGGTAACAATGCATAAGTAATACCTTCATGGAAAATTTCTTTTTCCGTTATTTCTCCAAACCAACCCCTGTATTTGACATAATTCTCCTTAACGAATTTCTCGGCAGCTTTGACCATATTTAAAGCCGTTCTTATTGCCATCTCTCCGCTCTTCAAATGAGGCAAAATATTAAACTCATCTTCAAGTGCCGTAGAATAACGCACAATTGAGCCTGATCTAGTCCGAGAAGTTTTGTAAATATTTCTATAAAGCTTTTGAGAATTACTACCGAACCAAAGAATTCCTCCATCCCCTGTATCTTTTAATATAAAAGCAGCTCCCTTTTTGGAAGCTTCAAAAATTTGTGTCTGGAATAGACTAAGAATAGATCTTTCTCTTTCAGCATCTCTCAATCTATGAGACATAAAAGTGGAACCTCTTATATCATAAACTAGTGAGGAAACAAGAGAAGAAAATTTCTTCCGGAGAACTTTAGAAATTTCCTCCTTTAATTCGAGCTTTTCTCTATCTATCTTAGGTTCAATTTTACCTAGCTTAGAAAATCTGTAAAATTTACCCTTCGGCAATAAATCCAGACCCACAAGATGGATTATTTTGTCTCCAGTCATTCTTGACCTTGCATTATCAAAATCAACCGACGGCGGCCAAATTTCCATCATGTTGCAAATAATATCACGAACGTATATAACCTCAAGGACTTCATAGAAAACTGACTTATAATTATAAATCACTTTTTTAACGTCCGGCAGAAAAGATCTTTTCGAATTAGAACTCAACTTAGAAAAAAGCTGATTATCTTTAGTAGCTCTTTCCTCTTTTCTCAGAAAATGAATGATAGCTTTTTCAGAAGCAGGGCTTATTATAGCAAGAAATGGTTGAGCCTTCCAAAACTCTAACACTGTTTTTTCGATTACCCAGGAAGAAACAGGCGGCAACAGAGCAGTTATATCCTGAGGTTTTATACTCTGAAGGACCTTATTCTGATCGATTTGATCTTTCAATGCTGCACCAGAATTTTTAAGTTCTTGAACCATTCTAAGGTGCAACTTCAATGTTTCTTCAAGCCTTGTAATCTCTTCTTGAACGTTTGCAAGTGCTACAGATAAATCTTGATTCTTCACATCTATCAAAGTCTGCAATTTATTTAAACTTTTTTGAAGAAATTTGTTGGTTTCTTCCCGAACCTTCATATCCTTTCCGTCCAGAACCCTATCCCTTTCCATTAACTTCTTTTTTGCTTTGGTTGCCTTACCGGAAGCTATCTTTGCTAAAGTTTGTAAAATGCTCTTAGACGGAACAAAAAAATCTTCGAAAGGAAAATTTCTTAAAGATTGTGTACTGGTTATCTCGGAATTCTTAAATATAGAAATTATATCCCCCGATTCCCTCTCCGCAAAATCTTCTATCAAAATATCATGTATTTTCATAAACACAGAAGGGGTTAATCCGTAAGGAGCTAGAAAACGTTTCAGGTCAGCGATGTGTAAATTACGCGCGGGAAATCCCAGAAAAATAGGTTCTCTTGTTAACAATCTCGAAAAAGGTTTAATTTCTTGCTCGGGCACACCCTCCAAGATAATGTTAATCAATTTCTTTCCAGCTACTAATGCGTCGCGGAATCCTTCTGCCAATTCGGTCGGATATAATTTAATTAAAGCCGATAAAAGTATTACAAAAAAATGTTCGCCTTTATCTAAAGCGTTAAGAAATAAATCACACAAAAATTTCTTATCTTTTTTGTATAATTTATCTTCCTTTAGTCTAACAAATATATCACGGAGATAAGCTAGATCGTCATTACCAATCTCAATAAATATTTTAACATTATGCTCGTTAATAAAATCGAAAAAAGTAGTTTTAATAGATTTTGGCTTTAAATATCTCGCCAAAAGTTTTCTATAGTACTCAAAGCTGCTTTTATCTCCTACACTTTGTTCAAGAGAATCAAGAAGTTTGCTTTCATATGTACTGGCAATTTCTAAATACGTCGGGCTAAATTTTTCTTTCATTTTCCTTTACTTAAAAAATCACCGTTTTTAAAAACTGCTTTTCCGTCAACTATACAGTATCTAACGGTTCCTTCTAATTCCCGGTTCAGGAAGGGAGAATTTTTCGCTTTTGAAGCAAAAACATCCGAGGTAACCTTCCAACTACTTTTAAGATCTACAATTGTAAAATCTGCTATTCCACCTTCTTTTATCTCTCCAAGAGGCAAATTAAATATCTTGGCAGGCGCCGATGACAGAACTTTAATCAGTACATCCAGAGCGATCTTTCCTTTTTTAACAAGTTCAGTATACAAAACCGCGAAAGAAGTTTCCAAACCCGTCACACCAAAAGCTGCTTCTGTAAACTCAAGCTCTTTTTTATAATCCGGATGCGGAGCATGGTCGGTTGCCACAACTTCTATTAAACCCTCTTTTATTGCTTTTTGCATAGCTTTAACATCGTACTTGGTCCTCAATGGGGGTTTCATCTTTTTATTTGGATCAAAACTCTTTATCTCGTCATCGCTTAGAAGCAAATGATGAGGAGTAACCTCAGAAGTTACCTTATCGGTTTTCCAATTTTTAATCAGTTTAACCGAATCCGCTGTTGACACATGCGCGAGGTGGATTCTTCCCCGCGTAAATTTTGACAACAAAAGATCTCTTGCTACAATTGTTGATTCGGATATATCAGGTATACCTTTAAAGCCTAACTCGGTAGAAACAGAACCCTCGTGCATCTGTCCCCTACCAGAGAGAAAAATATCCTCAGGATGGTCAATTATCGGAACCTTGAATAACTTTGAATATTCCAAAGCGTTACGCATTACAGATGAATTCATCACACAACTTCCGTCATCGCTAAAAGCAACGCAACCAGCCTCATAGAGATGCGACATCTCTGAAAGCTCTTTTCCTTCTCTGCCTTTTGTAACAGTACCTATAGGAAAAACCCTGCAAAGACCAACTTCTTCACTTTTTTCTTTAATAAAACGAACCAGCCCTTCATTGTCAATCGGTGGCTCCGTGTTAGGCATTACACATACACTCGTATATCCACCTTTAACTGCAGCTCTTGATCCGGTTTCTATAGTTTCCGCATCCTCAGCGCCAGGCTCTCGAAAATGAGAATGGACATCGACGAAACCAGGAAAAAGGTGTAACCCCTTTCCTTCTATTTCTTGCCTGGCAGAAGATTTTGAACCCTTCACGACCTTCCCCTTATCAATCAAGAGAGTCCCAACTTCATCAATCCCATTCAAAGGATCAAAAAGATGAATGTTTTTAATTTTTAGATCCATTTAATTTCCTTTGGGATAAAAGATAAAGAACACTCATTCTAACAGCAACTCCAGAAGTCACCTGATTCAATATTAGGGAATACTCTGAATCTGCGATTTTCGACTCAATTTCTATTCCTCTGTTAACCGGTCCGGGATGCATTATGACCACATCCTTTGATGCAAACTTTCTAAGCTTTTCATATGTAAGAGAATAGTTCTTTATGTACTCCCTTAGAGAAGGAAGAAAGCTCTCTTCCTGTCTCTCTTTCTGAATTCTCAAGATATAGAGAATATCTTTTCCCGGAAGTGTTTTCTCTAGACTATACTCAAATTCTACGTTAAACGGTTCGAGCCAGAGAGGTAAAAGCGTTGGAGGCGCACATACTGTAATCTTAGCTCCCATTTTATTAAGCCCCAAAATCAGGGAACGACTAACCCTGGAATGTTTAATGTCTCCTATGATAGCGATATTCAAACTCTTAAAGGTAGGGAAATTTTTCTTTATAGTCATAATATCTAATAACGCCTGAGTGGGATGCTCGTGACAACCGTCTCCCGCGTTTATCACTGATGCTTTAAGCCTTTCAGACAGAAAATGAGGACTACCCGGAGCAGAATGTCTAACCACCATTACATCCACCTCCATCGCCTGTATATTTTTTGCCGTATCAAGCAATGTCTCTCCTTTCAAAACGGAAGACGATGCAGCTGAAAAGTTTATGGAATCAGCTGAAAGTCTTTTTTCGGCAAGCACAAAGGAATTTAAGGTTCTTGTACTGGGCTCGAAGAATAGGTTAGCCACTGTAATCCCGCGAAGTGTAGGAGCTTTCTTTATAGGTCGTGTTAAAATTTCTTCCATATGTTCAGCGGTAGTCAAAATTTCCTCAATTTCCTTATTGGATAAGTCTTGAATTCCCAATAAATCTTTTCTATCTAATCCCATTGGATATCTCTACCACTTTAACTTTATCTTCTTTATCGGTTTCTTCAAGAAGAACCTGAATTTCTTCTCTCTCTTTTAACTCTACAGAAATACCCGTGTAATCGGGAAGAATGGGAAGTTCCCTTCCTCCTCTATTAACCATAACGGCAAGCTTTATTT
This sequence comes from uncultured bacterium, assembly GCA_964534175.1. Classification (GTDB taxonomy): domain Bacteria; phylum Hydrothermota; class UBA3072; order UBA3072; family UBA3072; genus JAFGHJ01. Next base: position 72,516 of record CAZHNS010000002.1, read on the forward strand.
TTAAGGGACGTCCGTAATCCATTATCTCATCAAGCGCAGACCTTATTGTTCTTCCAGTATAAATTACATCATCGACCAAAAGAACCTCTTTACCGTCTATAGAGCAGGGAAAATAAGTTGAACCAATAATAGGTTTAGGGCCATATATTGTTAAATCGTCTCTATATAATGTTATATCTAAAACACCTACTTTAATTTGCCATGCGGTAGTTCTTTTCAAAATATTAGCTATCCTCTTGGCTAGAATATCCCCTCTTTTTCTAATACCCATTATACATAAAGCTTTGATATCTGGATTGTCTTTTACAATTTCAGAGGAGAGTCTCTCAATGGCTCTTCCCATCTCTTTTTTATCCATTAATATTCTTTTTTCTTTAAATTCAATATTCATTTGTCGGTAAAAAATGTATAGACACTAAAATTATGTCTTTAAGATTTTGAAAAATAGTCATTATTGGAGATATCAAGAATCTAATTTTCCTTTATGTTCTAATTTGCAAATTAGCAAACGTCTTATTAAAAACAGAGGTCTACGTCTTGGGCACGAAATACATGCCATTTTTCCATTCATAAAGCCTCCTTTTTTTATTAATTTATTAAAAACAATTGAATAGTCAAGGTTTTATTTAGCATCGGTACCACATAATCACTATACTAGAAATCCCCTTGACATTTTTTGCGACATCTTTACAATTAGATTATGGAATACTTCGAAATACTGGGTGTTTCTACAGAAGTAACAGATGATGAAATAAAAAAAGCTTATTATAAACTTGCCGCCAAATACCATCCCGACCATCTTTCTCCCGAACAGGCAGAACAATTTCTCCCTTATTTTCTGAAAATCACAAGAGCATATATTACACTAAAAGACTCTGATACAAGAAATAAGTATGTTAGAGAATGTAAGCTGGGGATTTTTGAAGAGGAGCAGGAAAAAGACAGAAAGAACAGCAGGAAAAAATTGTTTGAACAGGGAATGAGGTTTTTACTGGCTGATCCTGTACGTGCATCTAAATATTTCAGAAAAGCTTTCAATCTCGACAGAGAAAACGAAACTTTCAAAAGCTACTATGGCTTATCTTTGATACTCTCAGGCAGGGATAACAAGGGACTGGACCTGTGCTTGGAAGCGGCTGTAAATGAAGACAATGTAGAACACAATTTTAATCTTGCGAAATGTTATGCAAAGCTTGGACAATACAATAATGCACTGAATTATACAAAAAAAGTTTTAAAACTGGATAGAAATAACATGAAAGCAAGAACATTTTTAGAGGAATTAAAGAATCATACTGGAATAAGGAAATTCTTTGGCAGATCAAATTAGTCATCATCGACCCATTTAATATTTAAATCCATTTATTAAGATAGAATTTTCATATTCTTTCCTCAACAATTAAAAGGAAAAATTTGTAAAATTGGAGATAACTAAAACCTTAAGAAAAAGGCCTGCATTTAAAGTTTTTATTGTTTTATTGGCTGGTTTTTATTTTGGTTCTTTTGTGGATATAAGGATTCTTTTAATCGGATTATTGCTTTCCATTGCTGGTTTTCTTATCAAAAGATTAGATATTACGCTTCTCATTGTTCTTTTCTTTTCTGCCGGAATCCATCAACACTCTCGATTGCCCCTAAAAGGTACAACTATAAATTTCAGGGGATTTTATCTTAACAATCGAATAATAGATCCTCTTTTTGGGGAATTACACGCAAAACTTCCTTCCAATTGCGGAGATTTTGTTAAGGGAAGAGGAAAGTTTTCGGAAAGAAGTGGTTTTCTCAGATTAACAAACGTAAAATCAATTAAAACTTCACCCACTATTTTAAATGAATTGTTTTCTCTTAGAAAAATTTTAGATGAAAGAATACAAAAACAATGTCCGGGAGACATCGGAAAAATTTGTTCGGCAATCACTCTGGGAATAAGAGAATCCCTCCCCTCATATATGTATAAAAGATTTCAATCCTGCGGCGCAGCTCATTTACTGGCAGTCAGCGGGCTCCATACAGGTATTGTCTCTATTATTATTTTCCTCTTCCTTAGAACCTTGCAAATAAAAAGGAATTTGGCTCTTTTAATCTCGGGGATTTTTGTTTTAGTTTATGCGATTTTCACAGGTCTGCGATTACCTGTCTTGCGTTCTTCTATAATGCTTCTGTTTTTCGTAATAGGCGAAACGAAAGAAAAAAATATAGATCCATTAAACACCCTTTGCGCAGCTGGTATCTTCATCATTCTTGTTATGCCCCGAAGTATATTCGGAATCAGTTTTCAACTTTCATTTATAGCAGTTTTCTCGATTTTAATTATGTTTAATATTCTAAAAGGGCACCTGGACAAAATACCAAATAAATGGTTCAAACAATGGATCATAATTCCTTTTTTCCTCACACTAAGTGCTCAACTCGGCACACTGCCTTTAGTAGCCTATTATTTCGGATATATACCTTTAACTGGTCTGATTGCAAATTTAATACTTATTCCTCTTACCGGAACTCTGATCTCCAGCTGTTTTCTTTTCTACCTACTTCCTTTTTTAAGCAAAATAACAGGTAATTTTATCTGGATAACAGGATTAACTATGAATAAAATAATGATTATGACAGAAAAAATTCCATACATAATCCTAAAAACACCTGCGGGAAACCCACTTGTTTTAACTATATATGGAATTTATTTAATTCCTCTTATTTTCTGGATAAAGATGAAAACAAAAGAAAATAGCAATCAGTTATAATTTAGACTTTTTATCAGTTCGTGAGCATAAAATCTTTAATTAATCTCTTTACTTCGCTGTTTGACGTAAGAGCATCTTCTCCTGTTGCTCCTTCATCAATTACGGAAAACAAAAAATAACTTTTTGCTTTATGCGGGAGAGAATATGAATGACTCGCGTGAACCGCAATATTCGGAACTCCTTCGATATAAGTATCTTTAAAATATATATCACCATCATCCGGGCCTAACGAAAGACTGAGTCCGAAGAAAAATCTCACATGAAAATGGTTTCGTGTCCCATAAATATTAATACTTTCAACGCCAAGATCGTCATCACCGATCAAATCACAAAATGTTCCCCTTTCGTCACTTACAGAACAGAATTCAATGGCTCTCCCTATTTTTAACTTCGATGGAGGGATATTCATTTCTAAATCTTCTCCGAGTCTTTGCCACTTTACGTCACCGTCAAGAGCTTCGACTCCGAAAAGCTGGTTGTGAAAACCATTGTTGGGGGAAGCTATATAGCAAATCTTCCCTGTCACATCCTTGAAACTCACTTCTGTGCCGGGGATATTCAAAAATTTTATCGCGTACCTAAGCACAACACCACCCATACAATGCGCCACGAAATTCACTTTTGCATGTTCGTTTTCGGTCCAGTTATCTCCATAAACAGCAACGAGAACTTTTTCTACAAAAGCGGCAAGTTCTTTTGAATAACTATTGTTTTCAAGGTTTTTGATATAATTTTTTCTATACTTTCCACACACCGGCAAAAGCTTCCCGTCTCCAATTACAGAAGGGGTACCTGTGTAATATGAGAAGTTGAATATAAGGTTTTCACCTTTTTGTGTTGGTAAGATACTCTTAGAATTAAAGCTAATTGACTTTCCTGCTGTATCTTTTCCGCATACATATCCGTTGTACTTTTCATCCAGTATATCGGTAAAAACAGTCGGATGCTCGAGATGTTCTTCCTGGTAAGGCAACCAGACCTTTGCTGCCAGTGTATCAATGGCATCTGAACGATGCCCATGGAGCAGGATTACGGGCACTGAAAATAGAATTAAAATCATAAAATATAATAAAAGAAGACTTCCCTATGTCAAGACACTCGATTGACAAATAAAAAAAGTATAATAAATTGAAAAAAAGGGGGTATTTAATGAAAAAGATTTTGATTTTAGTTTTTCTCTTTTCTTTATGTATATTTGGACAGGAAAAAATTCTCATATTAAATTTCGGAAGCGTCGATTTAGAAACGGAACCACTAGACCTCAACGTATACTCAAATTTTTTTAAAAATGAAGTGCGCGGAAGGCTTAAGAATACTATCGTTATGGAAAGTTACAGGTTTTGCTCTACTCCTTTCTGCGCAATGGAAGAAGGCAGAAAAGCACGGGCAGACAAAGTTTTGTACGGAGTATTAAGCAAAATGCCCAAAGGCAAAACTCTAATTGAAATTAAGGAAGTCTCTACTGAGACCGGAATAATAAATTATTCGACACAAAAATCTGTTTATTCTCTTTACAATATCGAAAAACTTCTTGAAGATTTTGCCGAAGCCTATGCTGAGAGAAAGCAGATATACGAGTTACCCGAATACCAAATTGAAAGCTGGAAAGAAAACGTCAGCTCTTTCATTTCCTTCAGGGCGGGATATTTTTATGCTATTGGAGACAGTTCTTACTTAACTACGGAAGATATAACCACTGTGCAGAAGGTTTTTGACCTTGACTTGAGCTATATGTATTTCCTTTCTCCTCACGTCGGGACAGAAATTTTAATTAGAACACAACATATAGATAGAGGAGCTCAAGTTTACTTTCCTTTTTACTATATTAGTGATGCAAGGGCAAACAATTCTTTCTTCATAGGCGGCGGCCCCGGTTTTGGCTTCGGACCATCCTTCAGAAGAGACGGTTTAACATTTATTGCAGCCACCGGATTAATTCTTTTCAGACACTACGATTTCAGCTATATAATAGGTACAAGGTATACACGCATTGTAGACTATCCTTATTACGATTCGGGAATAGGTCTATATGTTGGCTTTGCCTGGAACAGGAAATAGAATACCGAAGTAAAAAGATATAGTAATTCATCTCTTAATATCATATATTTTTTCCGAGAACTCGGCAGCTAAAAAAGTCTGAAGCTTCCAGCTATTTCACTTCTTGACTTAATTACTTAAAACCTTAACTTAAGTTTATGCCGAAACAAGAAAGTGCTCACAAAAATGAATTTATTTATTGTCCCATATGCGGAAAGAAACTCCACGTAAATTCCATTGAGGGTAAAAAACGTAAAAACTGCCATTCCTGTGGTTTTGTGGATTACAAAAACCCTCTTCCCTGTGTGTCAATTATCGGCATAAAGAAAAACCAAATCGCGCTGATTAAAAGAGGAATAGAACCTTCCAAAGGCTCCTGGGCACCTCCCTCTGGATTTATGGAATTCGGAGAAAAGCCAGAAGAAACTGCTTTAAGGGAACTTTATGAGGAAACTTCTTTAAAAGGAGAAGTAAAAAAACTCTTAGGCGTTTACACTCAGGACACCAAAATATACGGAAGTCTCTTAATCATAATTTTTCTTGTTATAATAACTGAAGGAGATATAAAAGCCGGTGATGACGCTATGGATGCCAAATTTTTTAAACTGGAAGAAACACCTAAAATGAACCACGATTTTTATAATATTGCAATAGATAAAGCAAAAAAGTGGTCCAAAAACAATAAAAAAACAACATAAATAAAATTATTACGGAGGAAAATATGTCGAATCTCTCCACTGTATATATGGGGATTGAATTAAAAAACCCTTTAATCGTTGCAAGCTGCGACCTTACTTCTAACATCGAACAAATAAAAAAATGCGAAGAAGAAGGGGCGGGAGCCGTCGTATTAAAATCTCTCTTTGAAGAACAAATAGAAATGGAAACCGAAGACTTAATAGCTGGCAGCTGGCTTTCAGATCATACGGAAGCTTTTGAATATGTTCGTGGAATGAGCATGGCTAACGGTCCCAGCACATATTTAAATTTGATAAGAGAAGCAAAAAAAGAGACTTCGATTCCCGTAATAGCTAGTCTCAACTGTATTTCACCCAAATGGTGGACCGATTACGCGAAACAACTTGAACAATCGGGGGCTGACGCACTTGAACTTAATATATCTTTACTTCCCAGCAATTTAGAAAGAAGCAGCGAAGAAATAGAACAAATATATATAGACATAATCGAAGAAGTAGTAGAAGAAATCAATCTACCGATAGCAGTCAAGCTTGGAGCGTTCTTTACTTCAATAGCAAAAATGGCTGATAAAATCGCAGATAAAGGGATATCAGGGTTGGTACTATTCAACCGTTTCTATCAGCTCGATATAGATATCAAAAACCTTGAGTTAACAGGAGGCAACCCGTTAAGCTCTCCTAGTGAGATGAGTAACAGTCTACGATGGATAGCTCTTTTATCCGATCGCATTCCCCTGGATTTCGCTGCAACCACCGGTATTCATAGTGGCAGTGATGTTATAAAACAACTTCTTGCTGGTGCAAAGGCAGTTGAGGTTTGCTCTACACTATACAAAAACGGACTTGAATATATTGAAAAAATCCTAGAAGAAATCAAAGATTGGATGGCTGAACACAATTACGAAGGCATTGAGGATTTTAGAGGAAAACTCAGTAAGAAAGAAAGCGATAAACCCGAACTATATGACCGTCTCCAATATATCAAAGCATTGAATAAGCCTGAATCTAAAGATTAGGTATTAGGTCTTGGGTCTTAGGTTTTAGTTTTTTAATTTGTAACTCAAATTTAAGTAAATGAGCTGATGAGTGTATGGGTGGATGGGTTGACTATTCTTTACCCATTTACACATCTACTCATATACCCATCTACTGATTTTCAGTGTACTCTGTGGTGAAATTTTGTCATATCAGGGAACTAAATCAACAAAAAAGTATCTAACTAAGGAAAGGAGGCATTAAGATGCAAAAATATTTAAAACTATTTTTAGCGATTGTTATTATATTGCTCTTTTTAATCTTAGCCTGCAGTACCGGTGGGGAAAGTCCTTATGAGGAAACGCAGTTAATTGGTTCCTATTCTGCCGATAGTTGTCTTTCTCATTACAGGCAATATGGCGACAGTTCGGTAGTGGAAATTGAGGTAAAGGGATTTGATATCAATGTTACTCATAGTAATACGATATTTGATTGTTGTGTCGATTCTATAAGAACCGAGTTTGCCAGGGTAGGGGATACTTTAAAACTTGTTGAAGTTGGATTCTTGACTGTGATGTGTGATTGTGTTTGTCCATATGAGGTTAGTGCTACAATAGGAGTGGCGGAATCGGGTTCTTACCTCGTGCAAATTTTTAAATATAATTATAATGTACTGGTGTACCAGGAATGGGTTGAAGTGTTGTAAACGTTAGTTTTTCGCTAAAGTTTCGGGTTAAAAAGATAAAATTTAAATCTTCGTGTCTTTGTGTCTTTGTGGCCAATTTATTGGGTTGGGGGATGGGATTCTATATTCTAACTTCCAACTTCTAACTTCTTTTTTTATATTTCCAGATGCATTAAATCTTCCGCTATAATAATCTCCCCTTCATAACCGGAAGATCTTACCTGCTCTTTTATTTCCCCTTCATTCATTTTCGCGACTTCAGGATAAAAATGAGAAAGCAACAATTTTCTTGCACCAGCGCTATAGGCTACCTTACCAGCTTCAAAAGTGGTTAGATGACCCGGACCTGGCTTATCTTTAGTATAAGAACTTTCCAATATCAACAAATCGACGTTATGAGAAAGTCGGGTCAAAGCATCTGATAGAGCACCGTCCCCTCCATAAACCACAACCTTATTATTGATTTTCCACCTGAAACCAAGAGTAGGTTCAAAATGCTCCATTTTTTCTGTTTTCAACAGACAGTCACCGATTTTAATTTCGCTCCCGTCGGAACAAGGAATAAATTCCAGAGGAAAATCATATTTTAAATACGGAGCAAAATCTAATTGTATATTAAGATATTTTTGGACATCATCCGGACCGTATATAAATAATGGTTTGCTCCTTTTGAATCCCGGCGTATACTTTAAAGCAAGAAGTAAAGGTACAAGAGCTCCGATATGGTCAGGATGAGTGTGGCTTATAAATATTCTGTCAATTTCTTTATAAGACTCATTTGCTTCCGACAATCTAAAAAGAGCACCTTCACCTATATCTACGAGCCATTTTTCTTTCAAAATGGGACAGGAAAAAAAGTAGGAAGCTGGGTACCTCTTATAAGAAGGAACACAACTTCCCGAGCCTAAAACTATAATTTCTAAAGAAAAAGAACCTTTTTTTTCTGTCAAGTTACTTTAAGTTTTCTTTCATCTCCGATAGTTTCGCGTAATGTTTTCGTTCTTCTGCGATTATTTCTTCTATTAAGTCTTTCTGTTTGTCGGATACAAATTTTTCAACTTCGTGGTAATAAAGGACCGAATCCAATTCTTTTTGCATGGCAAATTTGACGGCGGAAAGAACATCTTTTACCTCTTTCTCTTGCTTTGCCAATTCCACATCGTTAAAAATCACATTGTCAACATAATATCTCAAATAATCGAAGTACTCATCAGAGTAATTCTCAAAAGACACATCCTTAGTAATCCCAGAAAGCAATTGGGTAAAAGTTTTCTTATGCTTTACTTCTTCATCCGCCAGATAATTAAATATTTTTTTTGTCTCCTCATCGTCCGCCAGATTACTCGCAAATCGGTAAAATCTTTCCCCGTTTTCCTCAATCCTTATCGCGAATTTAAAAATCTCCTTTGTTTCAAAGATCGCCATTTATCCTCCTCAACTCGTTATCTATAGCATCTCTATTAAAACCAACTATGATCGTTCCATTAATATCAATCTGAGGGACGCCCATCTCTCCCGATTTTTCAATCATTTCCCGGGCTGACACTCTATCCTTCGAAACATCTTTTTCCTCAAATTCAATACCTTTTTGCTTTAAATAATCCTTAACAAGATTACAATAGGGACAGCTGGGGGTCGAGTAAACAATTATTTTAGACATTTTTGCCTCCTATTTGCCATCTTTCTAAAAATTTTAAAGATGGCGTTCTATCTCCCCCTTATTTTCTTCAAATTTCGCCTTATATACATCGGGTTTTCTACCAAAACAAAATCCAAGATTTTCATAAAAAGAAACCATTTCAAGGTCTACGTCTCGCTCTTTTATCGCTTTCTCTGTGGGAAGATATCTGATTTTACCTTTTTTAACATCCTGGACGGTAACTCCCTTTATTCCATTAAGCAAGAGAACCACTGCTCCTGCCCCGGCTTCCATACCAAAATTCACATCAAAAGCGGAAGATTTACCCGAACGAACGAGATGTTCAGGTTTAACATCACGGACTTCAGGTACTTCGTACAATCCCATAACAAACATCCCCTGCTCTTTCATAAATTTCTTTATTTCTGGATCTTCTTTTAATCTTTTCTCCAATTGCGTTCGAACATATCTGCCTGCTCCGGCTAATTTTTTGTGTCCAAACGCATCGACTCCAAGACTCTCATCAACTATTTCCTCCCCAGACGCATCTTTCATTCCCTCTGCAACAACAATAGAGTAGGTTCCGGCATTTACATCACTATCGATTATTCTCCTCATATAATTCTTTTTCATATGCTTATATACAATATCGAAATCCACAGGGATCTCGGGAATTAAAATACAATCCGCATCCGCACCTATACCTCCCCTAAATGCAGTATGGCCGGCGTACCGTCCAAAAACCTCGATCACCATTACCCTGTTGTGGCTTTGTCCAGTTGTTTTAAGATCGGATACAAAACTGGATACTCTGCTAATTGCGGAATCCGCTCCTACAGAATAAGTCTGAAGGTCAAGATCCATTGTCTTGGGAGCATGAACACAGGGTATGCCCTGATTTGCCAAATCCACTACCACGCTGCCCGTATCATCCCCACCTGAAATAACCAGACCGCCTATGTTGAATTTCTTAAGACCTTCTTTAATTCTCTTATACTTATCTTCACTCTGTATTTTTTTTATCTTAACCCTGGAATGCCCAGCCTCAGAACCCGCAAGGGTAGGATTTATTGTATCAACTCTCCTATCATCCAATTTGGTTAATTTCTCCATATCGATAAGATTATACAATCCCGCGTACCCATTTGGAATAATATAGGCGGAAATGCCGTTTGCCATAGCCATAAAAGCGGCACCGCGGACAACCGCATTCAAACCGCCGCAGTCTCCACCACTGGTTATAATTCCTATATTCTTTATTTCAGACATTTAACTCTCCTTCCTACTGCTTTTTCTACAATCATCAGTGTTTATAGACGTAAACCAATTAATTGTCATGTCCTTTGACACAAAGAGCATCATTCAGGGCAATAACAGCCTTATTATAGTCTTCCCTCCGAATCACAAACTGCATATTAACCTGCTGCATAGACTGTGAAACACACTCAATATTTACCTTATTCTCAGCCAACAATTTCGTAGCTTTCTCAAGAATTCCCGGACTTGCTATATTGGTTCCAACAACACACAAAACAGCTACTTTCTTAACAGTAACTCTATAATATTTATC
>CAZHNS010000002.1:82870-118267 GCA_964534175.1 uncultured bacterium
ATTTATCTTTCAACTCACTTACCAGCTTTTTACTTAAGTCTTTTTCCCATATCACCATTGATATACTATTCGCATCTGTTGCCTTTAGTATATAACTTATTCCGTATTTTTTAAAAATTCCCATTAACTCAAGGTCTGCACCAACCGCACCGACCATGAGCGGATCGTGGACCTCTATAACAATCACTTTATCACTACCAGAAATCACTTCGACTCTCGATTTTTCGCCCACATAATTCTTCGAAATAAGGGTTCCTTCGTGCTCGGGCTCGAAAGTATTTTTTATCCTTATATTTATTCCTGCCATCTCTATGGGTTTAGCCGCCTTCGGATGAATCGCTTCCATACCTATATCCGCGAGCTGATCCGCAACATTGAAATTCGTAAACCCAACAGGAATAGCTTTGTCTTCACCAACAACTTTAGGATCAGCAGAAGAAAGATGGAATTCCTTATGAATCACCGCTTCAGCTGCGTTAACCTCGACTGCAACCTTGCTGAAAGTGACCTCGGAATACCCTCTATCGAACTCTCTCATAATACCTTCCGTTCCTTTCGTATATCCGGTAACTACAGCCAGGGTCTTAGAAAAATCTATTCCCTTTAATTTTTTATGTATCCTCTGGTCAATACTTAACAGTTCAGTATCATCAAAACCGCACAGGTCAACAAAAGTAGAATTAATATTATTATTCTCTAGAATATTCACCGAGTTAAAAGCCGAATGAGCTTCTCCGATGGAGGCCAAAACTTCTCGCGCGGCAAGCAAAATGCTATCCTTATCGAGATAACCCGATCCTAAAACATGAGCCATATTATGCAGATAATTCCTGGCTTCCATAATCCGATTTTTTATAAAATTATCGGCGATTTCAAGATTTATTTCAACATCTACGAAATCCCTGTTTATTTTTAGGAGTCTTTTAAGCACTCCATCCAGAGCTTTACTGTAATTTCCCTGTGCTGTAAACTTCGAATAAACGCCAGGTTCTCCGGTCTTTTTATGCTCTAAGAGCCAATTGGTAACATTTGCGTAAGCAGAGACAACAAAAACCCTATTATAATAATCGCCTTTCTTACGATTACCTATTATTATATTCTTTAGTATGTCCTGGAATTTCGACATCGAAACTCCACCAATTTTTTCTACAGTTAACATCAGTCCTCCCGCTAAAATTAGGATATATAAAAAAAGTTTGTTGTCAAGAGCCACCACCCCACCCCAAATTCAAACCACAGAGAAAACAGAGTTTTTTAACTTCCCAACTTCCCAACATTCTAACTTCCTAACCAAAAAGCTATATTTGGCTTTTTCACTTGACAAATCTTTAAAAATTCTTACAATTTTTGTGTCATGAAAATATTTAAAAATCTTTCTGTCATTGCTTTATTTGTTTTTCTTGCGGGCTGCATCAGTAATGTTACCAAGACCAAAGAGAAAAGTTTCCCCCCCGAGCTTCAGGGAAGCACGTCATACGGAGAAGATGCATATAATCTTTTAGAAACAAAAGACACAACAGAAGTTGATGCAATTACAGGAGCAACAGGATTAAGTTTTGCGTTTTTGGGTGGCGCGACATACGGAGGTATTGTAGATAATCATGAAGCTCAAGATATAGAAGGCGCTTCGGATGTTGATGCAATCACGGGGGCAACAAAAATAGCCTATAACGCAGGTATTCATTCTATCTTAAAAGGCCATGGGCGTACAATCGAAATAGGTCTCGATTATATAAAATTCAATCAGTCTTTTGAATATGCTCTACCTTCACTTTCCGTTAACGGCACAAGAAGTTTTGAATTTCAGCAGATCCGACTACCAATGACATATAATTTTGAATTTTTTAAAAACGATTTAAACAAAGCTAAGCTTGCTCTGAAATTAGGTTTCTCTGTGGGTTATACTTTCAGTAAAACAATAGAAGATTCCGAAGACTCGGAGAATATGCCAACTTACGAATTTACTAATTGGGATATCGGACCGGATTTGGGTCTTTACTTTTATCCTTTTGACTTCAGCCAAAGTTACAGGTTAGGTCTTTACCTGGATGCTTATCGCGGAAGGAAGATATATAAAGATGTCTATCACGATGAAATATTCCTTGGCGATAATAGTTTCTTGAAATTCGGCGTCATCTTCGAACCGTAAACCCCACCCCCTGAATTGGGACGCAGATTTACAGGATTCTTTGACTTTCCTTCTTTGTTTTTTCTCGAAACTTGAAACACGAAACTCTCATCAACTAAGAAAAAAGCCCATTAATGCATGGTTTTTGCTGCTTTTTTCCCCAACTCATACGCTTTATCCATGTATTCTTTTTCCCCTTTTACCTCTCCCCTTACTGTAACCCCCGGAGCTATTATCTTTCCGATTAATTTGATTCCTAAAAAATTAAAGCTTTTTTCAAAGAATGATACTACAGGAGCAACAGTTTCTTCATCCTCTTCCTCAAACGGGACTGCAATAACCGCCAATTTATCCTTTATCTTTTTTCTATTTTTAGGACCATTAAAATAGACAAAGCGGTCTATAAACGCTTTCATTAAAGCAGTTGGTGCATACCAATATACCGGTGTACCAAAGACTAAAACATCACTTTCTATAATTTTATCATAGAGATTGCTCATATCATCTTTTTTTACACATTTTTCTTTCTCCCAGCAAACATGGCAGCCATCGCATTCCATTATACTTAAATCGTTAAGGAAAATGATATCTGTTGAGACTCCTTCACTCTGTACTCCTTCCAGTATTCTTGAAACTAATACATGTGTATTTCCGTTTTTTCTAGGACTTCCAATAACTCCCAGCACTTTTTTCATAATTACACCTTCACTATACAAATTGATAAATCGTCTTTATCTTGAATGACGTACAACTTGTTCATATTAAACTTAGTTCGCTTATACATATCTCTTTTAAATGTAAATTCTAAGGATGTGTTGTGCAATCTATTTTGCCTTTTTCTTTAATTTATATGTTCTTGGATAAAAACCAAACTTTTCATAAAAAGGGAACACTTCTTCATTACCATGCGCGACTAATATTTCGACATTAGTAATCTTCTCTTTCGCAAACCACTCCATAGATTTTTCCATTAATATCGACCCTAATTTCTCTTTTCTGTACGCAGGTTTAATATAAATTGAATCGATTTCACCCTCAGAATCATTCGTTATAGACGAAATACAATAACCAATAATCTCATTATTATCTTTTTTATTGCAAATTAAAATCAACAATTTATCTTTTCGCATTAATTTTTGAGTTCGTTTTTCAAAACTAAAATTTGAAAAATCATCCGAAAAATAAGTAGATTTTTTCTTATTCAAAGAATTTAATTCTTCCCATAATGGTTTGATTAAGTTAATATCTTTTATGTCTAAGATTTGTATTTCTATCATTTTAAACTATTATAAAACCTTTCCCCTTCCTTTTACAAAATTTATTTATATACAAAACTCAATTCGTATGTACATACCTTTTCCAAATATAAATTTTAAGGTGTTGGCAAAATTATATTATAATCACTAAATTTAATTATTTCTTTTTCTTTATTATCGAATAATATAATAATTTCTTGCTTTTGGAAATTTATATCCGCATCGATTGGATTACGGGTAGCTTTATCTTCATTATCCCATTTTTGATCTATAGTTATTGAAAATAATGGTTTAATATAAATCTCCTTTGCGTTTATTTTTTCTTCAATATTTACCGGATATAATTCCAAGAAAATGACTTTATCATGAGAACCTGAAATTTGAAAAGCTAATGAATATATTCCATTTTCATATTTTAAATTTTTTAAAAATTTAATCTGATAGTCATTAAAATAAGAAATTTTATTTTTTGTATTACTATTTCTACAATTTAATAAAATCATTAAAATTAAAATAAATAGTAAATTTTTTCTAATCAACATTTAAACTAACCCCTTATGTTTTTACCTCTTACCTTTTAACAGGGGCTTAATTGCTTCTTTAGTATCCTCGCTAAGCCAATTCAGAAATGTTTCACCGTAGGGGTTTTTCAGGTTTGGATCAGCACCGTGTGTCAAGAATAATTTTATCATTTGAATATTATCTGTCTGCGCTGCCCTTATTAAAAAAGGATAACCCGAATCATCCCGGCTGTTTGGTGAAACGTCGATTGAAAAAAGGTGCTTACATTTTTGTACATTTCCTTCATCAATTGCCCTGTCGAGCTGCACCCGTTTTTCGTGTATCCGAATGTTAGAATTTATTTTCTTTAAAACTTTTTCATCCAGAATTACTGAATCAAGTACAGCAGCCTGTTCTATCTGCCTTTCAACAATACGGTCCCATACAATATACCGCGACTCTCCACCCATTGTATTTTTCATCCGTAATGTCAGATATATATGCTCTGCGACCTTTGGTTGATTTGCGGGTATCAGCACCAATGAAGTAAAGGATAGCGTGGGTGGACTATTCTTTTCGAGCTTATATGTCAATACACTGTAAAGGGTTTCCGAAAAAGCATCGTGTTCGTCAAAATATACTGCTCCTTCAGAAAACGTATACGGAATTTTTTCAGACACCGGTGCAACCATATGTCTAAATTCAACAGTACTGTCATATTGCGATTTTAAATCAGATGGGATCATAGCTCTTATTTTTTCTGCAAATCCATCAGATACATAAATTTTAGAACTGCTTTGTTTCAGGTAATAATCCTTCCTGTTTAAATCGCCTAAAGTATCTATCTCCCATGAAGTACTGCCAAGAAAATCGTATTCTCGGTTTTTTTTCAATATTTCGGGATCTTTTATGGTAAGCTCGATATCTCCCCTTAACTTAGCCTGATGGATTGTGTAAAGTTTCCTCGGTTCCAAATAAAAGTCACCGTTTTCCAATATAGGGGCTGTAAAGGTTTTATCATTATATGTTTTATACCCTCCCTCTAAAAATCTATCCCGATATTCAAAGCGATATCGCGAGAGATAAAACTCACCCCTTATCATGAGTTCCGAATTATCTATTTCTGTGAGGTTAATAATACGTCCTCTTAAATCGGGTGTGCTATGAGTTTTAATAAACCCATCACAAGAAGGTCCATCCTGGCATAGGTAAAAGAAAAAGAGTAAAAGATATTTAACGCACTTCTTTATTAAGAACATATATTCAAAGAATATAGTACATCTGTACTTTTTTGACTTTTTATTCCCGCAGTGGTTCTTATATATAACCGCATGTGTAAAATCAATTCCTCTCTAAAAGAAAGATAATGTCATTTTGCAAAAAATTTTTTGTACAGGTATCCCGATAGGTAAATCATCCCGGCTGTCATAAACCATAACGATATCGATTTTGTTTGGAACCCGTCTTTAAGAAGAAATACGTGTAATAATATGCTCAGAACAATAAATAGCGGAATTAATATTATTGCCATTGTATTTGATAACATCATCGGTTTTTCAGGCTTAACAAGTAAGAAATAAAACATCATCAATAAAAGTCCCAATATTGGAAAAGCTATCATTCTTTGATATGCCTTATTGAAGATTAATTGATCAAAATTTATCCAGACATACGTCAAAAGAATCAACCCTACTATATACAACCAGTCTTTCGCTTTTAGTTTATAAAACAAATTGTACCTCCTGATTTTCTCTCTTAAATTTTCGTTCTTTAAGTTTTAAATTCTAAAGTTTTTCACAAATAAGTCAAGGTGTGGAGGCTAAGGGGTTTTGTTTTGACGCGTGACTGGTGACTCGTGAAGATGGAACTTTCGTGCACCTCGTCAGGTCGTATTAATAAAGAAAATGAAAAAAGAGAATTTAACGCGTGGAGAGAACAAATTGTAAAAAAATTATAGTTAAAAAAGGAGGTCAAAATGAAAAAGGTAAAATGGGCAGTATTTAACACTTTATTAGTTTTTTTGTTCTTGCCCGGCAACTTGCGCGCAGAAGAAATAGGCATACTTCCTTTTAGAACAACCGGTGTCGAAAGTTATATAACGGAAGACTTCTATGATCTTCTGGAAAATGAACTCGATTATTTTGACCACAAAGTTGTATCTCCGTATGAAATAGAGCATTATCTTGGCAGACGTGTAATAAGTTATAATAAAGACTACGCTGCCGATTATGGAAGTTCGTTGGGACTTGAGAAAGTAATATTTGGCTCTATAACCAGATTAGGCGAAAGATATGTTATTTCAGTCGAAGTCGTCAAATCCAGAACGGGAGAAGTACTCCTTTACGATAAAACGACTTTAGATTCTGAAGACTACTTAGATGAATACGTGTATAGTCTGGCAGAAGATATTGAAGAAGATGTATATGGAAATGTGGTTTATTATAGTCCCAGTTGTAGCAGAACTGTTACCCACGTCTATGTCGGAAATTGCTGGCGACCACGCATTATATGGAGGAGACCACGCTACAGAAGTTTAATTCAAGTACGAGTACCTTTAATTAATATAAATCTCGGGAATTCTCATCATGTTGTTCATAGAACTCCTTCAAAGGGGAGACCTATTTACGAGAGATCGAGCCCCAGGAAACACGATAATGGTAAATCGACTAAAGGAAAATCCGGTCACGAGAAACAGAAGAACGAAAAATCCCATCGCGATAATGACGGCCACAAGAAGGGGAAGAGATAAAAACTAGTTAGAAAGTTAGGTGGTTGGGTCGTTAGGTGGTTTCCGAAATATCCAATCCCAACATCCAACGATCCAACCCACCAACTTAATCTCACACGGAGACACAGAGAACACAGAGAAAAAATTTTGTTTGTTTTTCCAACTCAACTACTAAACGACTTAACTACTTAACTGATTCGAAGAATCTAAAGAATTTGAATGACGTCAGATAGAATCCAGGAGATTTTTTACCTCTTCGGGATATTTCTTGGCGATGCGGTTTTTCTTTAAATTCTCTTTCATTATTCTATCGATATCTTTATCCATTCCTATCCACTTTTTAATAAATTTAAATCCAAGTTCAGGATTCGCTGCAGCGAAAACGCTGATGGTGAACCCGAGTCCTTTTTTTAAAACATCAAAATCCTTTTCTCTATCCATTTCCCTAAGTACAATATTGGCTATTTCGAAACAAAATTTCGCGTTTTCCGCGTTAAGAAACCTGGGATGTGCCAATGAAACAAGAATTGCCCTTTTTTCAAGGTCGTTGGATTTTTTAATCCATTCCGAAAAAATAGATTTCAACTCATTAAAATTGTTTTCCCCAATGGTTTGAAATCCGAAAGCGACTGCTTCTCTCATTCTCCATCTTCCGTCTTTTGCCAAATTTTTCAATATAGCAATTAATTTTTTGTCTTTGGTTTTTGTATAAATCTTCCCCAGACATACGGCAGCACAAAATGCCGGAAACGATTTTGGATCGTTAGCATCAGCCTGGTCTTCGGTTATTTTCAGCCATTTTAAAAGGACATCCAAATTATCGTATATTTTCGCGAACGCGAAAGCAAGTTCCAGATTACCTCTTGGACCCGGAAGATTGGAGTTCTTGACAATAAATTCTTTTAGTTTTTCCGAATCATCGATAATAGTTTTTAATTTTTTAATTAAATCTTCTTTTTTCCCCACAATTCTAGATTCTAAAGATTTTTTATAGATAAGTCAAGATGCTTTTTGCCCCCAACCACAAAATTTTCTCACATGTAGAACATGTAATACTTATAGTTTTCTTACTTTTTAATGAGATTCGAAGAATCTACGGAATCTTTTCACCTTTCAAGGTTTAACTTTGTTTATACTGCTTGCAAGATTAATTTGATTACTGCTCTACTATTCTTGTAGCACCTGATAGAGCATCGATATCAACCGTTGAGTCAAAATTTACTTTCCTAGCCTCTTCATAGGCACCCTGCGCAAGATTCCAGTGACTGACTCTTACCGCTCCATCTATCATTTCCGGTACATTATAGTTTAAGATATACGTATCATAAAACGTGGGGTCTTTTTGCGGCATTAAAAATGGCTTATACGCATTTCCCAGTGTATCAACATAACTAAAATATAATCTGGAATACGCACCATCCTTTCTTTTGCTGGCAAACACAAACCACCGGCTGTTGCTCGACCAGCTATGAAAACTTTCACTATTGTCGCTATTAATATTAAGTTTTCGGTACTTCTTGCCTTCGAGATTCAACATATAAAGATCGCTTGACGGATAATGTATGGAAAAATATCCGTGGTCACTCATACTAAATAATATATATTTTCCATCAGGAGAAACTCTCGGGAAAGAAATACTCTTTCCGGTTTCCGCAGCTGTAAGAATTGGTTCTACGTCACCCCAATGATTCGTTTCAACATCATAAGCGATGCGCATAAGATCATATTTAGATTCATTAGGCCTATCCTTATTTGACCATTCTTGCCCGCTGCAGAAATACAAATACTTGCCATCTGGACTCCAATTAGGCGAATTTTCCGTTCGCTTTGTCGAAACTTTCGGAGATGTTGTTACTGCATTTGTTTGTATGTCGTAAACAATCAGGTCAGAAGCTTTATCCCATACGTAAATACTCTTATCTTTTTTTGCATGAAACGACTGACCTATTTTATTAACTGAAAAGGCGATATGATTTCCATCGGGATGCCACGCAGGATAAACACCTGCGGACATTGTATATTCTGTTGCGGTATTTACTTTATTCACTTGTCCGTTTTTAACTATCATGGTGCCGCCGTATTTACCCCTCATATGAAACATCATTTCCTGCGGATTATTATTAGAAAAAGAATGACAATTCATGCAGTTCTGCTCCGTAACTCTATTCGTGAAAATAGCGGATTCATCAAAATTTTCGAGATTACGTTGATAAATACCCATTTTCCTCCACAATACATAGCCCAGATTTATCAATCGATAAGCAACGTGGCTGTCGATTTCCTCTTTCGCAATTTTATTCTCTATTGTGCGAAACTTATTCCACTTGTTATTCTCATCTTTTTGATATATATCGATATACAGTTCATTACCCCGATTTTTCGATAAAATATCTTTCCATTTTTTTATGGGAATCATAATGTTCTTATTGGCATTTAAACGAATATGGCCTCTATCTTTGTTATGAACATAAATATCGACATAAAATTCCGTCCCTTCTTCATTAATCTTAAAATTCAATGGGGCGATGTTCGGAGGTATGACAATATTTGTATAGTCCGGATCGATATTGGGTATTCTATCGATTTCCGAGTAGTCTCCGGGAATAAAGTTAGAGCAATTTTGTAAGCATGAGATAATCAAAATAAGGCCGAAAAAAATGGATTTATAAAATACCCTCATATATCTTTCTCCTCTTTTATTCAAGATTTGTTTCCTCTGGTCTAATATAAAGTGAATAAAACCAATATGTACGAAAGAATTTTCTTGCCAGAGCTTCTTTTGCTCCCTCTGTATTTGCGAAACTAGAAAGGATACTATTGAACTGTTCGAATCGTTCAATTGTCTGCTGATTTATACTATAATCAACCTTAAAATCTATCGATGGGTATGCAAATCTACTTACCAATATTGCTTCCTCTATATATTGCGGATATTTTCTATAGCCCAATTCTTTAAATTGCCCGAGATATTTCACCAACTCCTCTAATCTAAATTCAAGCAAATAATATGCCATTAAATATTCAAAAGCCATTTTATTATTTTCGTTTTCCTTTAATAGTTCAATTAAATCATTATCTGCCCCTTTGCCGATGGAAATAAAAAAATCAAATTTCGGCATGAGTTTACGTTTTAATTGAATTAAACTATCGGATTTTATCAATTTCTCATTATTAAGATAGTTACGGTAATGCTTAACCCATTTTTTATGCATAATACTTTTGTCAAGAAGATCTAAAAATTCTCTTGCAACAACATATTGCTCTTCGACAATATTGCTCATCGCAATACTTTTTAGTATTCTTGGATTATATGCGAAGTGTGTTTCCCCCTCATAAGCCATAACCTGTGCCGCTCTTATATGTCCTAAATCAAAATATAGATCGATGGCAGGTATTTCAGCTGGCCTGGGGACGTTTTCAAGAAATAAAGCATTAGTCCCCGTCAGTTGAGGATAATCGAATAGCTTATCAAGCAATTGTCCGGTATGATATAATGCTCTGTTTACATTAAAATTTACCAGAAAATCATATTCCTTTATTTTCGGTGTTAAATCCAATAGTTCCTCCCACCTGCCCTGTTCAGCAAAATAATCGATCTGAATTTTTTGTTTTTCTTGCTGGTCAAAAGAAAATCTTAGTATTAAGACTGCCGCAATTAAAATATAAATTAATTGTATTAAAGTATCATATATTCCTTCCAATGAACTCTTTCGTTTCTTAGTCTTTCGTTTTTTTATCTTCTGTTTCTTAACCTTTCGTTCTTTCCCTTTAGCTTTGGTATATTTTAAATAAACGAAAAGAGCTATTAGTAGTACCGGAAGTGAAAGGAAAAATAAATAACAATATAAATTTAGGTTAAAGTTGAAAGGCCACCAGGAGAGTTCTAAAGGCATGATGTAAAGATATGCCTCTTTAAAACTAATCATGAACAGATATCGCACCGCTATGTAGGGGTATATGAAGTATACTGCTGTATTGAGCCCAGCATAAATATACTTTTCCCGTTTTTCCCGGAAAAGTAATTCGCAGGTCACACAAAGTACAATATAAAACAAATATATCCATCCACCCAGGATGTAATAAATTAGACAGGACAGAAGAATGAAAAATATTTTGTATCGATTCGCAATTTTTACATAAGCAGAGAAAAAAAGCAGAGCAAATAGATATTTAACAGTTATTGCAAAAGGAAGATTATAATTGTTTTGAATAATTAACAAGAAAATGACAGGCAGAAAAGAAAGAATTAAGGAATGTTCAAGATTTACGATTTTTTTAATAAGCTTGTAAACAACAATGAAAACAGATAAAGAAACGGCTGAAATGATTAAGGCTCCAAGAATATTAAAATAGAAGAATTGTAAAAGGAATTGAGTAATCAACTCTGAGGGTCCTCCGGGATACAATAGAAATTCTTTCAAGTAGGTTTTATCGAAGAGGAAAATAGGCTGGTAATGATGATAATACAGGGATGTATCAAAAATTAAAAGATAATAAAAAAAGAAAAAGAGAAAGAAGAATAGAAAATAAAAACTTGTTTTATTAATTATTTCTTTTAATCTCATACCTCCCTCAATCTTTGGAGATTAAAAAAGATTATGCATTTAGTCAATCCCCCCAAATGGAGTAATTGGCATCAGCTTACGGCTTACGGCTTTCCGCTAAACCTTACACATAAAATTCGCCACAAAAACACAAAGACACGAGGATTTTTCGTTTTAACTAATTACCTGAATCGAAGAATATACAAAACGGAATGCAGATTCAGAAGGGGTACTATTCCTGCAATTCCAGGAATTTCGTAAACTCAGGGTCGTATTGATACAGAATTGCCATTCTTGAATCATAATAAGCATGGCCGTAATGCATTCCATACAGACCGTCAAATTCTGCATAGCCTTCCTCAATATAGTTTGTCGTTGAGTCGTCTTTTATAATAACATGAAGGAAGTTATCATCATAATGAGTATAATTGGCAGCAACAAAATATCCGACCCCATTCCCGGATATGTTTCTTCCCGATGTATCAAGAGGAAATCTTACAGAAGGGCCATTTTCCGATTTTATCATTATGTCTCCAGACCCACATTTGATAGAGTCAGGGTCTACTAAGGGAAAAATACTTACATTGGGAATATTTGCACTTGTGTTTGTGGTGTTAACCAGAGAATCAAAATAAATCCAATTACGAAGATTTAAAGTAGAATCAATACTATCCAGGTATTCCATATGGACATTTAATATATATCTTTCCGCATTATCGCTTGGGCCCCAGCCTACGAAAAGGTCTTCTTCTATATTTAAGGTGTCATTGTTCTGGGGTGTAGTAATTTCAAAACCAGAAGGCATCGTTACTTCTGCCCTTGCTTCCCCTAAGTCGTGAGGCACAATCAGTTCGTATTTGTCCTCAGGATCGTTTGATATAAATTCACCGAAAAAACCGCTGGAAACCTCTTCGCCGTTCGAATACTTTTCGACAGTATAAAGCATAGAAGATAAAGTATCGTTATTAATTATTATAATAGGAGTCCCAGGTACTCCCATAAAATCGCCTCTGGCAAAAGTCCTTACGGAATCATTACTATCTATGAAGCGGGAAACTTCGATAAAAATTGCGGGCTCTCCATAAATTGAAAACGGGTTATTTGTGCACCCGTAAGTTAGTATTAAAATAAATAAAGTTATCACAATCAACGATAAAGAATATCTTTTCTTCATACCTCCTCCTCAATTTTATATTATATGGATTTTTATCTTTTTGTCAAAGGGTATTGCCACGAAGGCACAAAGACACAAAGTTTTTCTTTTGTTTTTGCCAAATCCCAACCCCCAAATCCAAAATCCTAAAAAGTGACGCAGATTATCCTTGTTCAAAGTCCAATGTCCTTTACAGAACCAACGAACCAACAAAAAAAGAAATAACGAATAACACTAATATTTTTGTTTTTTCGCTACTATTATTAGTCTTTTGCTATCATTTTTAGAGTATTTTTTGAAATCCCAATCGCCGTAAAATTCAGCAGTTAGATTTGCCCTATTCAATATTCTCAACCAATCA
The DNA here is from genome assembly GCA_964534175.1 of uncultured bacterium. Lineage (GTDB taxonomy): Bacteria > Hydrothermota > UBA3072 > UBA3072 > UBA3072 > JAFGHJ01. Next base: position 95,542 of record CAZHNS010000002.1, read on the forward strand.
CTATATAACCTGATTTTTATTAAAAATTCGCTGTGTCTGAAATCGTTTTTTTCTTCCGTGTGTAGAAAGTCAAATATATCAACTTTCATAATGTCTTCGTTATATTCCATAGTATATAATCTTGTGAAATTCCTATCGTTCACTTCGGGGAAATAATCTAATGGGTTTTTCATCGTAAAATCGGTTTGTCCCTGGTCAAAAACAATAATTCCATTCTCATTCAAAACCGATTTAAAACTTTTCAATGCTTTATCAATATCGATATCGATTTCATTTACCGCATTACTCAAACATACAACAGCATCAAATTTCCGATTAAAATGTTCCAATAAATCATGAAAATCTGCTTTTACGATTTCTATAGATAAATTATTTTTTTTGATTTTTTCTTTTGCTACCTTAAGCATCGAGTCTGATAAATCGGAGCCAGTCACTTTTATGCCAAGAGAATCAAAAAGCACCAGGTCATTACCTGTACCACAAGCACAATCCAGTACGGAGTTAATGTTGTTTTCTTTAAATATTTTAGCAAAAAAAGCTTCCCTTTCCGGATTCTCTTTCAGCATGTAGTCATAGTATTCAGCTATTTTTTTATAAGTATCTTTTCGCTTCATTTATAAATTCTAAAGATTTTATGGGGATAAGTCAAGGGACGCAGATGCTACGCATCAGTCAAATGGTTAAATTGAAAAATGGTTAAATGGTTAACTAAGAACTACGAACCAGGAACAAGGAACTAAATTCCAAGATCTAAAACCTAACATTGCCACGAAGGCACTAAGAAACAACAAATAACACGAATTACACGAATAAATGAATATTTTCTTTTGTTTTTTATAATACTTAAAAATGAATTTGCTTGACAGGACTTTGAAAATCAGTAAAATTTATGAATAATAGGAGGAGAAAAATGTATCTATATTATCTTTTAAAAGGATTTGCAGGTCTAGTCGGTGTCTTACTTACATTCTTTGCAGCAATTTTTGGTACTATCTGGGGATTAAGAAGATTATTTAGAGCTAAAAGGAGATTTTCTGAACTGTTAGAATCAAATTCTTTCAAATCTAAAAACAAAATGAACGAAGAGCTACTTAAAAACATACAAATAACATATGCACCAATTGCGTTTATGAAAACTTGCGGAATACTTTTTCCTCTTTTTTTAGTGCTTTCCGTTCTCGCGCAGCTTATTAATGCTTTTCAAGCGGTAGCTCTTGCCGGCACAATAGAATTTACTCTGTTCGCGGCTGGAATTCCCGAAACTTTAATTGTCAATTCAATGACTGTTTTTATTATAATATACACCTGGATTGTCTATTTTGTGCTGAAACACGCATCTAAAAAGCTAAGGATTGACATTATGACGTTGTTTAACGCGGAAATAAAAGATAATATTGATATTTAACAGGAGAGAATATTGATTTCGGAAAAATATAGGAGCAAAAAGGCTTTTTTCCACATCCTTATTATGATATTTGCATTAGGTCTTTTATCTTTAACCGGATGTAAGGTTAAGATGAAGGATACAAAGGAGATTATTCTCACCAGAAATTATAAAGGAGATATAATCGCAGTAAATACTTCTACAAATACGTCTAAGGTTTTGCTTAGAAGCGAAAGATGGACTTCTTATGAAGCTCCACTATGGATAAATGATAGTGTATTTTGCATGAATAGAGAATGGGAAATGGGTAAGGAGGGTTTCCTTTGTTTTGATGTTGTAAATGGTAAAACAAAATATATAACACTCAGAAAGATTATTCCGAATTGTATGTACGGTTCATTGCTGTCGCGCTTTTCTGATAAAGAAATACTTATTAAAACGAAAAGATATGAAAAAACAGGCAAATATAGCTATAATCACTATTCTATTCTTACGGTCTTGAACGTAGAGGATGAAAGCTATTATGATTTAATTAATATTGATTCGTTGCCTTTCGAATCTCATGATTTTTATGGCCCAAAAGATTTTTCTGTTTCAAAAGAAAAGAATCTTATTTATTTCAAAGGATACGATACGATTACAGTTAAAGAGGCAAGAAAAAAGACACAAAACGAGATTGATGTATTTGATGATTTAAGCAATTTAACTTTCACGATAACAGATTCAGACCTGTATATTTATGATTTGAAAAATAAAAAAATAAGACGATTGACTAAATCTCCGTGGTCACCTTTCTCTCCAAAGGTATCACCCGATGGGGAAAATATAGTCTTTGAATTAGGTAAGGATCGCAATCTTGATATCTATTTGATGGACATAAAGACAAAAGAAATAAAGAGACTTACCACACACTCGGGACTAGATTTCGCCCCAGAGTATTCCCCTGATGGAGAAGAAATAGCTTTTATATCGGACAGCAGCGGGAGTGAGCAAATATGGATTATGGATTCCTCAGGCAAAAACTTAAGAAAGGTTACCGATATAGCAGGAGGAGTCCGCGAACCCTTATCCTGGAATCCGAAATAATAATATTAAAAAAATAAGAACCGAAGGGATTGATAAATTTATTGAAGAGATGGAAGGGAAAGAATTTTGCGATTTTTATGAAACATAATTAGCCACGAAATAAACGAAATACACTAAATTTCTTGTTGCTTAACTAAAACCTAACACCTAAGACCTAAAACCTAATACATGTTCACGTTTTAAGACTTGGTCCCAATACGTTTTAACGCCAATCATTCAAAAAAATGTGTTATTTCTCTCTTTCCCTTAAAGATTAAATCAATATCGCGAAAGTAGATTTTGTCATTTTTTTCCATTCCTGTTGTAAATTTAATCTTAACTTTCGGGAAAACAGTTATATCTCTTATTTCTGGGGAAGGATACAAGTTATATTCTTCTTTAAAATTTTTAGACTTCACATATATACTGTCCCTCTTAATCTCGTATTCTATTTCCACTTGAGGAGGAGACAAATAATTGAGATATTTCTTACCTTTAAATTCTACATAAGATTTACCTACTGCTATTCTATGTTGCAATAAGTAATCTCCAACTTCATCCCATTCTCTTAAAAGAGGGTACCCACATAGTTTGTCTAAGCTATCATAATAACTTTTCATTTGTACCATATTATACATTGTTTCATTTCCATCAGATGAGTTTACACCTATTACGAATATCCCTCTCGGTTCTCTCATAGTTAACTTTATCTCTTCCCAATTAGGCAAATTATTCTTCTTTTCTAACTTGAAATAAAGCTCCAACACTACACTCGTAGTATCATATATGGACTCCCGGGCATTTATTTTAAGAGGTTTTTTCTCGCTGATAGGGAGGACTAAATTACTACTCGAGTATTCCGGAATAATGACTTCTACGTTTCTGAAATCTAGAGAAGTACCAGAGTTACCTGAATTTGTAATTCTAGAAAAAATAGACATCTTCCAAGAATGTCGATCTTGTTCGGTTAATACCACCTTTTGAATTTTTCCTGACAACTGAGGTTTGTTTACAAACATTCTCCATTTTTCTGCTACACATGGTCCAATAAATATTCCAATTAAGGGAATTAATATAGCAGCGATGATTGTTAAATAAATAGGAGCTTTTGATTGATTGTTGGGTGGCGATTTTTTATTTTTTGGCATTTTATAACCTCTTCATTACTTGTAAGCTAATTTTTTTTCAACAGATGAGCAAATTGACCTCCTTCCATAAATCCACCGTACTCATATCTGCCAAAATAATTCATAAACTCATCCATTATTGATTTTACAATCTCCAGAAAACTATCTCTTAATTCCCATGAATTAGTTTCTCTCTCGATTTCCATCTTTTTCCTCACGCATTTAGGCCAAACCTCAGGATCTCTGCCTCTATAAAGATAAATATTTTTAATCTTTTTAATCATGAGAATAATATTAAGAGGTCCAAAATATTCAATCTCCTTATAAGCCCAATCAGAGAAGAGAAGTGTTAATAGGAGATAGAAAGTTAAATGGTCTCCATCAATAAATGGGAAGGGTGTATCCCAATGCTCATTAACTCTTCCATAATTATCAACATGGTGTATAAGATAATTTCTATGGAATTCTAACCGATTATAAGAATCATTTTCAGACCACATTAAACCAAAACTATTATATCCTCTCAAAAAAGGTAACCCGCTACTACCTCTTAAAGAAATTGTCCTTCCATTAAACGAGGGTACTCCTTCTCTTCTTCTATCTAATATTTTATTATCAATTTTTCCTAGTCGTCGACTTTCTATATTAGGTGGAAATATAAAAATATGGCCAAAAATCAGTAACCTTTTTTCATCTTCTTCGGGAAGTAAGATTTCATTATGATACGTAACTGTTTTTTCAAGATATTCTTTCACTCTTTGTGGAGTCGAAAAACGTTGTCTGTACATACTACTTATTTCTATTTCACTCATTTTTAGTGTCTGAAAATTACGTCGAAAATAAAATCTATCGTCGCCGTCTGCAGTACTCATATAAGGTTTATCTGGACCCTCAGGGATTCTAACCACAACGAAAAATTTACCTTTTTTATCTTTTTTATATATAGGAGGACTTATTTCGACCTTTAGTCGGGGATCAAGGTTATCATTTATAATTTGCTCGATTCGTTCTATATTAAAGTCTTTCTCATTCAATCCAGTTAAATTCTTAGGAATTGCGGGTTTACTTCCGTCTTCTTCTATCCCAAATACTAAAAAACCACCATTGGCATTTGCGAATCCGCAGACATGGTTTAATAAATCCTTTTTTTCTTTTTTATAACATAATTTATAATCTAAAACCTTAGATTCAGGTATTTTATCGGCTTTTAATTTCTTAATGTCTTCATACGTTATTTCGTCTAAAGGCTTATTAAACATGCTCTCTTCTGACTCCTTAAATTTCGTTAGACATTTTATTTATTATATTTTTACAACTCATCTTAAATAACACTTAACAAATATTCATCAATGACTTTTACAAAATCAAGGAAACAAGTAAATAAATCTGAACCCCTTTTAAATGATATATCATTTTCAAAGCTAACCTGATGTACATATTTGTGACGTGATTCAAAAATCTTGCTAATATTACTTCTCCATTTTGGCCATTTCTCGATCAGAACAAGCTTTTCTTTATTTTTGGAAGTTAATTCTATCTTTTCTATTTCCGAAAGAAAGGATTCATGACCTAATAAATTTTTAAATATATAATCTATCTGTCCTAAACTCAGAAAGGAATATTCTGCCGTAATCAATTCGCCTTTAGTTATTCTTTCCTTCTGAATGATTTCAAAGACTTCCCATAAACTGACTTTCTTTTTTAAAAGATTTTCTATTCCCTCTTGATTAAGCGATTCTGGGAAACCATCTATTAAAACCCATACCATATCTTTTAAGTAAACTTCTAATGCGGTAATCCAGCTTATAATGAAGTTTTTACGGGCCTCAATTTTAGTTTGTTTATTTATGTCTTTACAGTCTTCAATAGTATCAATTAATTTTGTTTGTCGAGAAATTTTTTCCAAGAAAGAATCAAACGGGTGAACAAACTTTGGAAGCCTTTGCTTATCCGAATTTCTTCTTTCTGTGATTATTTTAACTATTTGATCTAAATATTTAGCCATCTGCCCCCAAATTGTTTTTCCCAAACAACCAGCTTCCCTTACGATATTCATTCGGTGCGGAGCACCGGGTCACCAGTCGAAAAATAAAACAAAAGATATTCATAGTGTTAATTTAATGTACGTATCTAAGATGTCAAGTGAAGGGCATCACGTACATTAAATTAGTCAAATAGTTAAATTGAAAAATGGTTAAATAGTAACAAAAAACTCTGTGCTCTCTGTGGCTCTGTGTGAGACTTATTTATTTGTTTTTATAGAAACAGGCGAGGCACTTTATATATGATTTTTTCTTTTCTTCGTTTATTTTTTTCTCTTTAAATTCGCTATTTATTCTCCTGTAAATTGCTCCGGGGTCTTTTTTCGGTATTTCGAATAAATCTTTAGGCTCTAAACCTAACCATGCAGCAAAATCTTTTATTTCTTCCGCGGAAACTTCCGGAGGGTTATGTCTTTCTCGCATGTATTCCTTGAAGCCGCGCCATGATTTAAAAATTCCTGAAGATTTGAACCAGCGATTTCTTAGATAATATACAGCCCCGAAAGCCGTAAGAGAAAGTAGCCAGAGACCAACCGGACCCAATCGCTCTGCGCAGGTGAGAGTCCGACATATCGTTGGTATAAAAAGCGAAATCACATATGGCGCAATAAAAATTACAGGCAGAGCCAAAATTACTAAAAGAATATTAAATATTATTCTCATTTTCTATAAATCATTCCATTTTTTATATTCTTGTATCTCGATAAGTTGGGATTTTATTTGTTCCGGGGTTACTTCAATTGTAAGCGAATCACCGCTTAAAGCAGATAGTGTAATTGAAAATCCATTTAAGTGACTTCTAAGATATTCATCTGCGATTGTTACACCTACTGTCTCATAATAAAAATAGAAAATTCTATCACAATTTACATCATGTTCTATGAAAACAAGTTGTAAGGGCTGGCCTTCCTGGCTATATGCGTCTTTATACGTTCTCCAGTCTTCTGCTACATAACTATAATTAACGTAAACCTGATGCATCACCCCTCTATTCTCTTTAAATAACCAACTTCTGATACAAAATTTATTTGAAGATGCGAGACTTCCAATTTTTTCTTCTATTCCTATGAATGCGACAACCTCTTTATCTTCATATTTATCTTCATCTATTTCAACGTTTTTTCTAAGAGGCGCATTTCCGGTAGCACACTTAAGAAGAAAAACAATAGATAATACAAGAATAATTAACCTTGAAAATTTTCTCATATCAACCTCCAATGTCTTTAGTATACCTATAATAGGGGTGGGATGTCAAGGGCTCTTTAGATATTAGGTTTTTGGTCTTAGGTTTTAGTAGAAACAAATAAAAAACCTTGTGTGTTTAGTGGTTAAATATATTTTTCTCTGTGCGCTCTGTGGTAAAATTGGGATTCAATCAAAACAAACAAATATCCCAAACTTTTACTTTGCCACTTGCACAAACCTTGCGGATAAAGAACCACCTTCTTGTGAAAACATACATAAATTTATTTTCTCGTCGAATTTTGCATCCTCTGATTCATCATATTTCCATGATCTCCACAACCAGTAAAACTTATTTTCCGCATATTTTAATCTTGCCCATTCATAATGGACATTCTTAAATAAAACAAAAGACTCTTCATCAATCAAATTACCATCACTGTCTAATCGAATATAATTTACGGTCGAACCCTCATTATCATATTGCTGCCAGACACATAAAAAAATATTATCTCCGGGACAAACAGTAATATTTCTAAAGTGATTCATCTCGCTTTCAACAACTATGCTGTCCGGCGGTATAACGGAACCATCAAATCCAATTCTCTTTATAATCAAATGCTCACTATACGGATATGAGTTCTCTCCTCGGTCTGCAATACTAACCCACTTATCGTAACCGTAACAAGAATAAGTCTCTTCACGCCCTAAAAAATCAATATCATTAATTGTCTCAAGGTCCTGGTCAAGGATATCAGAAGATCTTCCTATACTCAGCAAATACCTGTCTTCGTTGTCCGCGCGAACTAAAATCTTAACACTTTTCCCCGGGTAAGAACATGAACCCAGCGCCTTTCTTTTTAATTCCCTTCCATTCAAATCAAACAATGAAATGTTGCAGTAGTAACCAACTGATTCCCACTCATACCACAAAACAACAAATCCATCGGTATGCTTTTCTATACGGGGAGACGACAACCCGCGACCTCTCAATAACTCGGTATACGAACCACTTATCGGGGAGTAATGACGGCTATATTTCTTGCAACATATTCTTACACCTTCTTCCCCCAAATGTTCTTCCCATACAACTATGAACGATGGGTCTAAAAAAACAATTTCAGGTTCCGCCTCAATATAGTCTCTATCTGAAATTTTAAAAATTGGCGTAACAAAACTTCCGTCAGGAGATATTATTCTTCCATAAATATCGTCTCCTCCCCATACGACAAACAAGTTCTGTCCATCATATGCAAAATCCGGATAAGCATTTTTTTCGGCCTCTTGGTGCGGCGGCCCCCAACTACCCCAGGGATCATGCCAAAGACACGAAACCATAATAAGAGAAACAAAAATTGAAAAAATTTTTAAAGACTTTCCTATTAATTTATACATTATATCCCCCCTATTTATTAAAGTACTTTGTTTTATAAAGTATTATACAAATTTTTTTAAACTTGTCAAGGGGGGATGATGCTACGCATCAGTTAATAATTTTAAATTATGAATTTTGAATGCTGAATTGAAAAATGGTTAAAATAATTGAACGATGACCGTAGACGGAGAGTAACTCAGTATTTAGAACCCAAGCCCATAGAGAACCACTGAGGCATAGATATCGTGCAAGAAATCCCGGTCCGTATCTGCCCAGCCAATTCCAAAATTTAAGAAACTTGTGTCCAGGAAAAACCCTATTGAAGGCGAGTAATGTCTGGAATTTTCATCAAGCAGAGATGAAAAAGAATCCGATGAGCCCGCTAAATATAAAGAGCTAATAAAATGTATGTTCGTTCCTAATCCCAGAACCTGCATCTCGACAATAGTCAATCTTGCAGAAGCACCAATTTTAACCAAATATGGTCCCACGAACTCATTCTGTCTGTAACCAGGAAGGTCTTCAGAGTCATGTAGTCTTAGCTGGTGGCTCCCGATAGGCGTAATTCCTCCCATGCTGTATACCTGTTCAAAAGGAGTAAACTGGCCGCATCCGCTAAAATATAGTTCTCCTATCAGTACAGTTTTGAACTTATTATATAATTTGCACCTTTGCGCGTAAATACCTTTCATTTTTGCCTTACCCCATAATCCATCGCCTAAATCAATGGCAGATTCAAAACTTATTTTAGTTCCAGATGAAGGAAAAACGAACCGGTCAAGGTTGTCAAATTCCATATTAAAAAACCCAATAATAGGACGTGGAAGTAAATAATTGTCAAGATATCCCTGATAATCAAGATATGCCCGATAATGAGATTCAACACCTAAACTAAGAGCAAAATCTTTAATATAAAAGGGATAGGACAGGCTCCCAAAAATCAACTCATTATAGTACATATCGTAAATGGTCGTATCCTGAAAACTTGGATATCTGATTTTTCTCATGCCAACAGACAAATCGGGCAATAATGACCACAATGAAAATCGCAGAGTAGAACATTTACTGAAACCTACATTATAATTATATCCTTGAATTAAGTCTCTGGCTACTTTTAAAGGATAGTTCTGACAAAAATTAAAATAGAAAGAACGGTCTCCGAACCCTCTGATTCGCTTTGTTCGCAATTCGGCAAACAAATTGAGCCCCTGATCTTTTTCCAGTGATAAAACTGGGAATTCAAGAGTATGGCCTGTTTTGGGCTTAACTCTAATAGTTAACGAATCTTTTCCCATACCTTCAATAGAAATCGTTTTAAGTTGAAATTCGCTATATACCTCTCTACTCTTCTTCAAAATTCCTTCCGGAGATAATGGTGCTTTAAATTCCTGCTGCAGCGCTCTCTTCATGTCTTTATCTTCCTGCAAAATTTTAACTCCCTCAAGGTGTATTCCTCTATCCCCATAAATAAAGAGTATGTCTTTGTCATCAATAGTGGAAAATGCAGCACCGGAAACTAAAGGCGCAACATAACCCCTCTCTATATATTTTTTCTCGACAAGTTCTTTTATTTCGTAAAAACCTAATCTTCTTTTCTCTTTCCGTAAGCGGCTGTAAACTTCTCTGGCAACAAGGGAATCATCATATTCATCACCCCCCATTTTCATCATCACATTAAGCGGCTCCAAATACTCATCCTTTTTAGATAAAAAGAATTCGACTCCCAATCCTTCCGTATTTTTATCTACTCGCGCTTCTACATTTTTATATTTCCCGGTATTATAAATATTTCTGAGCACATAGCATACATCATTTTTCTCAATATAGCTGCCAACCTTCAATCTAATCGCTCTTTTTATAGCCTTATCCCCCTCAATCTCCAGGGTATCATTGTCTTTTACCTGAAATAGTTTTATTAAAGCAACCTTAAAAACCTCTCTCGATATATCAAGATTATCTATACTATCTTCCTTATCTGCAATTGCTTTTTTTATGCTATATATTTGATTTCTTGCCTCATCGTAACCTGTTTGAACCAATTCTTTCATTTTGTTCTTTTTAAAGTCAAAACCTCCTTTGACATCCATATCGATTTGTCCGTCAGCATTATCCCAACTATCCCACACATGGAATTCCCTGGCTAGAGAATAAGTTTTACTCATAACACCAATACCAGCCGAACCGGACATTATCTCTCCGGTCTCTATTAGATTATCCCTGGCATAGCTTAATTTAGAAGGGTAAGAGGCAATCACAAATATGTCTTCACCTTTCTTTTCATCATATATATACATAATGGTGTCCGGTTTTCTTAAAGGATCGAAATCCTGCAGAAAAGCATCGACGGGGAGGTTATCAAGAATTCCTCCGTCAACATACTGAATATTCTCTATCATCATCGGTTCGAAAGCAAGAGGAAAAGAACCGCTCGCTCTGAGAGCAGTAGAAAGGGTTCCATTTATTTTTAATGTCGATGTCCCACTATTTAAATCTGTTAGTATGGCTCCAAACGGATACTTAAATTTAGAAAAATCAAAACCTGCTCTATAATCCGCCTGCAACGTTTTATCTGCTATTTCATCTGTATATTTTTGGGCGATTCTTATTCCCGTACCAGGCTTGTAGGAAATAAAAGGGATTTTCCAGGATAGATCAACTTCCAAAGCCGGGGGTCTTGATTTATTCCTTATACGTTCCCAGATTGGCGTGTACGTTCTGATTTGCTGGTCTTGAAAAAATGTTCCCCAATCGATATCTTCCACTACAATAAATTCTAAAGTATCGGGATAGTACCCACTTACGTATAAACCACCGATTACCGCCCCCATACTTGTACCCGAGACACCATCTATCGGGATATAATTTTCTTCAAGCACCTTCAAAACACCAATATGCGCAACACTTCTTACTAATCCTCCGCCAAGCGCTAAACCCACTTTTACTTTTTTTTGCAATCCGGAGACTTTTTCCCACTGCCCACCTTTTATTTTATATTCAGCTGAAAATTTCTCCGAAAAAAGATTTTTCTCCCAATTTAATGTGGAATACTCGTTATCAGATTTTAGTCTAAACCAAACGGGGAACTCATCGGAATACAGGGAGAATGAAAAGATTAACACTAAAAACAAACACATAAACTTATATGAACTAAACTGAAGATGAGTTCTAATATCGATATTTTCTTTTTTGGGAAAAGAGTTACTACTACGCCCTCTTTTCCCCCATAAAAACATTCTCTTCCCTCTCTTTAAATTTTTTCATAGTAATATTGCACAAAAATATAGGAAACATGCGAAAAAATTAGCAATATTTGCTATTAAGTCAAGGGCAACTCATAGCGCCGAAACACTGGTTAAGAATCATCAGTCGCCAGTCAAAAATTAGGATTTAGGATTTTGGGGTTAGGATTTGGATATTTAATTCGTTGTTCCTTTCGGTCTGCCGTCTGCGATATTCCGTCTTTCTTTCTAACAGACCAACATATTAAAACCTTTGCAATATAAGGACAAATGTCGAGTAATATTTTCTATTATTAAAAAACATCTTGACTAAAAACGGGGAAATGTTTATATTTCAGTAGACGTAGGTTATTATAGAGAGATTTTCTTCAAAGGGGTTGTCGGCTTTATTAGTTTTAAATTTTAGCCATACTCTAAAAAAGGAGGGCAATATGGCAGTTAAGAAAAAAGCCGCGTCCAAGAAAGCAAAAAGCAAGGCTAAACCAAAAAAGAAGAAAAAATAAGTTTTTTTGATTTCTAGTTTCATTTTGTGTAGTGATTAAAAAAAGTTCCTAACTGAGCTCAATGTTATGGATTACGCTTTATCCTACGGTTTGGTTAGTTGGTATTAGGATTCAGATATTTAGTTCGTAGTTCGTTGTTTTTTACGGTCTGCCGTCTTGAGTCGTTAGGCGAAACTCACTTATTCATAAAAAAACTCTAAACCACCTCTTTTATTTCATTACAGGTGGGATTCCACCAACAAAATTATTAAAGGTGAGTTGCACTACTTTAATTTCACCGGAAATTTTTGTAATTACAATTCTCACATAAGTATCAGGCTTCTCTATATCCGCCTTATAGAATAATACAGCCGTCTTCAGTATACCCCCTATTGTAGATGTTTTACCATACGCAATAGACTTGTACTCGACGCCTTTTAGTTCTCCGTACATTTCTTTCATGGTTTGTTCAAAAAGTTTTTCAAAGTCTTCTACGCTAACTTCATTCTTCAAATGGGAAACATAATCTTCGTAGGCCAAATTATATTCCTTGTTTATAATTTTTTGGAGATGTGCGTCGACGAATTTAATAGCTTTTTCTTCCGTAACAATTTTTTCTACTTCGTCTTTATTTGCTTTTTCACAACTTAAAAGCAACAAAACAAATATTAGCAAAGTAAAGAATCTCTTCATACCCCCTCCTTATTTCAAATCTCTATCCTCCACAACTATAGTTCTGGCGAGTATATCTCCTACTCTTTGCCAGTTGTCGCTTAAAGCTATAAGCATTATCCCTACCATAAAGTTTAAAAATGCGTCGACAATCTCTAATACGTTTCTGATAAGAGCTCTCCCAAACCCACAAGGGACGAGATCCGTTCCGAGCGCTTTGATGCGTAACATCCATTTGCCCGGGGTTTTCCCATACTTACCCTCTAAGAGTGCGAATATAAATAGCCATAGCAAAGCCCAGAAAAAACCGCCCATAAAAATCCCTGTCCAACGCAACATATTTTCTGGTCCTAAGTAAAAAAACACTCTATCGAAATCAAAAAGATCAGGTATAAATATAAGGAAGCCAATAATTAAGGGCGCACCCGCAATTGCAGTATCAATTACTTGCGCAAACGCTCTTTTGGCAAGTGAGGCAAAATGAATTGTTACACCTTTTTCCTCATATTTGGTGATTTTATACCTCTGCATTAAACCCGATAATATTATAGCAAGCAACAGAGCCATAATTATTGGAAGAACATAAAGACCATAAAATTTTCTCATCATATCGCCTGGAAAGAATGAACTCTTACCGTAACTAATCTCCTCCGATATTTTATTCCCTTTTACTTCAATCGCTTTAAACGAACCGGGAAACATTTGAGTAAGAAGAAGAAATTTGTTTGAATCTGTCGAATGTACTGCAAATTGAGTTAATAAAGGCGCTTTGTAGGAAAAGATTTCATCCCATGAACCATCTGATAACCGGATACCCTCAAGTTCTTCATTAAACCCTTCGTTGCCTGAATTAAAGAAGACAGTAAGTTTTTTATCAATAAAAGTAGGATACCAATTAAACCCAATGGGACCAATAACCTGCCACAAATTAAGGCCTTCTACGCTATCAGAAGGAAGACCCTTTCTATAGTAAAGCGTTTCCCAATGCTTAAGAAAAGAATATATCTCTCCATCCTGTGAGATAATTTTAACTTCTCTATGATAATATAGAGTATCGTAGACGCTCGATATAAGAGCTCTTTCTTTTTTCCAGTCTTCATCACTAAAGACCAATATATTTAACTCATCCGGAGACTTTTCTACAACCGCAGGATTTCCTTTGTATAGGAAAGGACTTGAAATACTACCCAATGGGCTTTCTTCATGTATAAACTCAGCTATAAATTTAAGTTCCGTACCATCATAGTAGCCAATAGCAAAAGAAGACATTATCCATAATTTATCTCCATCTGCCAGAAGTAACGGATTCTCCATGGATATTTCTTCTTTCAAAACCGGCTCTTCTCCGCCGATTTCTAACGCCATTAGATTATTTTTTACCTCCCCCCCGAACGCTTCGAAAGATTCTTCAAGATACCATACCTTTCCTTGCCATAAAACACTGTTTTCAAGTCTTGCAAACTTCATCCAATCCGGATTAAAAAACATTGAAGGCATAGAAGCAAATACTATTATAAAAGGTAAAACCAATTGAACGATCAAAAATAATCCTGCCAGTACAAATGCGATAATAGTAAATTTACGTTTATGCTCCTCTGAAATATACCCCTTCATAATACCTCCTTCTAAAAAACAATAAAGATATAATTTATAAGAATTACCTGTAAATTATAACAAAATTCAAACCAAATGTCAAATGAATCGTTAGAGAGTAGGGAGTAGAGAGTAGTGAGCAGTTAAGAAAACAACAAACAAAAAATCCGTGTAAATCCGTAGCAATTATACCGTTAGGAGGTTAGGAAGTTAGGAGGAAAAAATAAAAAAATCTCTGTTTTCTCTGTGTGTTCGTTTTTTCTCTGTGTACTCTGTGGTTAAATTCCGTTGTCCCTATTTAACCAAAATCATTTTCCTCGTCTGGGAAAAATCATTCGCTTCGATTGTATAGAAATAAATACCGCCCGCGAGATTTCCGGCGTCAAAATCAACCGAATAATAACCGGCCTCCTGCCGCCCTTCGACAAGAACACCGATTTTTTGACCCGTTACATTATACAGATTTATGCTAACCTGAGCAGCTTTAGGTAAGCCGTATTGAATACGTGTGTTGGGGTTAAATGGATTCGGATAATTTTGACTTAAGAAATATTTCGTAGGAAATTCGGTTGGCTCCTCCATTCCCGCTCCTTCTTCTCTAATTTCTAAAGCACTCAATTTGGCGTTATTGGTTACGGTTATAAAATCGATATTAAGCTCACCGTCGGTTAATACGAGAGGCATAACAACATCGTACGCTGTGTTTTTATCGGTACGGAACTGGAGGTCTAAATCCCCAATAACCTGTTCTCCTTCCATTTCAACATCAAATATGCGACTTCCCGGATTATCCCAATATATTTCAGCAAATTTGAATACTACATCATAAGAACCGTTTGCAAGAGGAATCGCATAACTAAAATCGCCATAACGTTCAGTCTGGTAAAGTGTATCATCTCCAGTCCCCCCGATAGCATCCGTCCCAGAATAAGTATCTCCGCCAGAAAGCCATCCTGAACTCTCATCATCTATATATTCTATACCGCTTGCCTGTGATGTGTAGGTGTTGCCTCCGGCATTTAAGGCATGAATTACATCGCCGTTTCCACCGCCACCAGTGGTGACAACGATTTCAGTGCCGGGGTCGGAAATATTTCCTGCGTTGTATGAACGAACCCGGTAAGTGTAAGCTGTGGACTTTAATAGACCGGTTTCCAAATAAAACGTATCGGTTGTTGTGCCAGCTGTTCGAAAAACTCCGTCTATATTTATGTCTAAATAATATCCGAGTATGTCTTCCTCTACAGCACTCCAGGTCAAAAGGATTTGACTCGAATTTAAAGCGTTACCCTCTAAATTTTCGGGCGGATTGGGAACACTCAAACCCGGTTTAGGATCTCCTTCTATCTGGATAGTAATGCCGGCAGGAGGTATTGTTCCTGACCAATCCAGTTTCAGCTGAGCAAGGTCTCCGCTTCCCGTACGCAGGTAGTCCGTACTGGCTCCATTTACCCGTACAAAATCTATCGCATCCAGTGAATCACTGTATAAATCCCAAACATAAATAGCCGAAACTTCCACCTCTTCATCCGGCGTGAAAACGATTTCCTGATTCTGATAAGACTCACCGTAAGCGTTGTAACTCACGGTAGAGTAACCCTCCGGAGAAATTATTAGAGCATCCTGCAAATCGTGATTTAAAGAGTCGAAGAGCATTGGCTCGAGCCACAATTCGCCTGAATATTTGTTGCAATGATATCCTACAATATTGTAGTAATTACGCCATAAAACAGGAATACTTATATATTGATAATATCCGCTTGCGCTTGTGGCTATCCACGACGGAGAGGAAACCTCCGAAGGAATACCAAGCTCCTGGTCAAATACACGATTTCTGTTGAGATAGTTACGTTCATACATATCTTTCTGCAGAGCCCACCACATATTAAACCTGCCTGCTTGCAGTGAATATCCTCCCAGATGCCCGATAAGGTACGGCTGCCATTCTGAATATGAACTGCCTCCCATACCTTGATTCAGAGGGTCATAATAATTTACAATTGTGTTATAAAGCTCATTTAATTTTTGTTTCTCCCAGAACGGACCCATCTTAAGGAAGTTAGCAATCCACGGACCTCCGAGAACGCTTTCGCAGTAATTTCCGGTTGGGTAGGTGTTATCCAGCCATCTGCCTTCAAAATTCATGGCTGCTGTATCCAGAGCAGCCTCGTAAAGACTATCTATATCTGCTTCTCCCATCACTCCTGCTAAATAAGTCATAATCTGATATGCCACAACAGATAAGCCTGTGTTATACGCTTGCGAATTACCACCTGCATCATAAGTGCTGAGTGAACTTGAAAAAGTATAGGAATATTCTGAGCTTTCGTACAGTTCAACCTGATTGAGAATACGCTGTCCCGCTCTTTTTACGTAGGGGTCCCAGAAATAGCTAAGCTTATCCATATCGGCGGTAGCTATAAATGCTTCATAAACCGAAATAATAAAGCCACAGTTCAAATCGACCCATTCATATATAGGCCGGTAATCGGCGTGCTCCGTATCATCCCATCCTACATAATTAAAGTTCGTTCCGAAATCGTGATGAATTTGACCGGTATAATCATCTATATGCTGAGTCCTAGCCCACCATTCTAATTCTTGCCACGCAAGCTTCGGGTTAATCATTGTATAAATTTGCCTTGCATGCCACATCTGGTCCATGGTCCCCTCCGGACTCCATTGTCCCTCTGTGTGGCAATAACGGCCATCCTGAAAATATACACTGTTATTTACAAGATTCGCGAGCGAGTTAAGAGTCTGATCGATGAGCCATTCAGGAAGATTGGAATTCCTCATGCGGCTTACAAGTTCATCCGACTTTTCTTTAAAAGTATTAAAATTACTAAGGGCTGAAACAGATACTTCCTTAGCGTTATTCCAGTAATTGGTATATTGATAATGTTCTTCCTCGTCCGGCTGGTACCAGGAAAGCACAAAACGCACTCTTCTCGTTTCCTCTGATGTTAAGGAAACTCTTAAAGCGAGACTGTTCGTCGTACCTGAAAGGTTGTTATCGCATAGCCCGTCGGTGAAAAACCCGCTGTTATCTCCATAGCTCAAATCACCTATTCCGTCGGGGAATTCTCCCAAAAGACAGAGTTCCAGGGATGTACCATTCGCCGTAAATCCTGTATCCGTAATAGCCACGGGAGTAACGGGTGTTTCGATTTGAAGAGCCAGCGCAACCGTACATTCACTGCTTTCTAAATTTTCAACCGTGAATTCAAACATTGCAGAGGGATGGCACATCATAGGAATGGAATCCGGGTAATAGGGCATATAAGCTGTTAATTCCACAGAAACGTCGTTTAACTCCCCGAAATTTACCCAATGCAACGGAAAAACCGCATCATCATCTACCCGTCCGTTATCTTGTAAAGCAGTTAATTGGTCATCCGTCATAACAGAATCTCCTCTTCGTATGAACAATTGAAATTGTGTTTCGGATAAGGGGTCGTAATCTCCATCTCTTGTTGGAGTGCGAAAATTCGCGGCAACTGTTCCACTCGAACCAGCGTACTTCAAGGCTCCCGTACCAACACCGCCGAGTGGAAGCCCCGTAGTTCCGTCCGTTTTTCCAGATAAATAGATACTAAAAATTAAAAGTATTATTGGAATTCTTTTTAATATAACCATATTTATTTCTTATATATATTATAAGAAAGTTAACAGAATTGTCAAATGATTATACGGATCCTTCGGATCAGTTAAATTGAAAAATAGTTAAATAGTTGAATTGTAAAAAACAAAAAATCCTTGTGTGAGCTTTGTGTACTTTATGGTCCAATACATAGATTTTCTGAATCTATGTTAAATAGTTAAATTAAAAAATCGTAAAATAGGAAGATTTTTGAAGGGAGGAGGGGATGCCGATTTAACCATTCGACCATTTTACCATTTGACTTGTTTTTCTATTCTAGCTTCTTTTCTTATTCCCCAATTATCTTAATCATTACCCTTTTCTTTCTTTGTCCGTCGAATTCACCGTAAAATATCTGTTCCCAGGGACCGAAGTCTAACTTGCCATCGGTAACTGCCACGACAACTTCTCTACCCATAAGCTGACGTTTTATATGGGCATCCGCGTTATCTTCGTAAGTATTATGTTTGTAACAGGCAGGGCCATATGGGACTTTTTCTTCAAGCCATTTTTTGTAATCCTCATGCAATCCGGACTCATCATCGTTTATAAAAACACTTGCGGTAATATGCATAGCGTTAACGAGACATAATCCTTCTTTTATTTCGCTTTCTTTTAGAGCTTCATCTACCTGGGGGGTAATATTTATAAGATCTACTCTGTTGGGTGTATTGAACCACAATTCTTTTTTATAGCTTTTCATCTTTTTCCTCCTCAGAAGCCAATTTATGAGTACTCTTTTTTTAGCATTAAGTATAGTCCTATCGTAAGAAAAAGTATGTCCGGAATTAAAATCGAGAGCGAAGGCGGTAAATTTCCCTTTATCCCGAGTTCTTTAAATAGTTGAATAATACCCCAGAAGGTAAACGCAGAAAGAGTGCCGAGTCCGAAACCAAAGAGCAACCCTCTTCTTTTTACTTCCAGAGCAAGAGGACAGCCGAAAAGAAGAATTATAGCACTTACAAAAGGATATGAAATTCTCTCCAACATTTCAATTCTTTCAGTACTCGACTTTTGCCCGCTTCTATCCAGTTTCTTAATATAACGTAACAACTCCGAAAAAGAAAGATTTATAGGATTGTATTTGCTCTTAACTAATTCATCGGGAGACGTTTTGAAATCCTCGATAATTTTTTCATCTTCGGTTTCAAGGAAAACCATATCGTCGACGAAATTCCTGATGTAAACACTATAAAACACCCAGACTGAATCTTTCCATTCACCTCTCCCCGCATCGACTCTCGAAGCTAATTTTCCGTCTTTGTATTCAAAAATATATATATCGTGAATTATATTGTCGTTGAGCCTATCTATGCCTACAACTTTCCCTTCATCCGTTATATAGTTTATATTTCTGGCGTAACTTTTTGTAAAATCTTCAATTTTATCTATCTCTTTTCTTTTGAACTCTTTAAGCATTTCTTTTGACCTTGGAATTAAAGAAAGATTAAAGGCTAAAACAACCAGTGAAACCAGAAAGCCATAGATAAAAATAGGTTTGTATATTCTAAGAGGCGGTACACCGAGCCCTCTTAGAGCCAATACTTCATTATGTTTTGTTATTAATCCGAGAGAAAAATAAAGTCCCATTAAAGTGGCAAGGGGCATTAAAAGAACAACTATTTTTGGCGAGAATAGGAGATAATATTTTAGAATATTAAAAAATGATGCTTTCCTGTCCACGAAATATCCGATATTTTCGAATAAATTTGTGATTATATAAATAAAAAGAAAACCTGCTAACGAAAGGATTAAAGCTAAAATAAACTTTTTAATTATATAATTATCTAAGGTTCTATTTTTCATAGACTATTTTATAAAAAAGATATATGCCTGCAATTCCGATAACAATATTTGGAAGCCACATCGCAAGAGAAGGATAAAGAGAACCTCTTTCGCATAATTCTTCTCCTCCGACCAACAATATATAGTAGAGCATAAACATGAAGAAACTCAAAGTTATCCCATTCCCAAGCCCCCCTTTTTTTGTTTGTATTCCGAGAGGTGCACCTACAAGAACAAAAACCAAACAGGCAAAAGGTATGGAGAATTTTTTCTGTGCTTCCAGAAGATAACGCCATTTCCTTCTTTTCACATTCGCTCTTCTGGCATTTTCCAAAAGTTGCTTTAAATTCATTTCCCTGTAACTTCTAGTGACCGTTCTTGCCTTTTTTTCTCCCAGAGGTACGGAAATTATGTAATTATTAAAATTCATTATTCTGTATTCTTTGGGATTTTTCTGGTCGAAAATATGGGTTTCCCCCCCGTATAGTGAAAAAGTTAGGCTGTCGCCTAAAACTTTCATCTCTCCCTCATCGGCATATATTATTCTTGTGGGTTCCCCGGGCAAATCTTCCTTTAGCATAACCTTTGTTAGTTTTGACTTTGAATGGTCGATATTTTTTATCCACAGAGTATAACCGTCGCTGATTTCATTAAACTTTTCAGGAAGTAAGTGAAGGGTGGGTCTGGCTCTCGATATTTCCAGGTAGAGTTTTTTTAATCTGAAGTTGGCTTCGGGTAACAAGTAAATGTTAAAAAATATCATTCCGATTGTCACTCCAGAAGCCGCCAGAAAAAACCCTTTGGTTAAACTCAAAGGGTTGATTCCAAGAGAACGTATCGCAAGAATTTCAAAGTCTCCACTCATTCTTCCATAAGTAGCAATAGTGGAAACCAGCACTCCCATAGGCACAGTTAGAGCTATTATAAAAGGTAAACTATATACAAAAACCGCGATAACAGATATTATCGGTACATTCTTACCTATAAGAAAATCGAATAACTGGAAAGCTCTGTCCATCAGGAGAATAAAACTAAAAAGCGAGAATCCGGCGAGAAATGGTATGGCCGCCTGCTTTAATAAATACTTACTCAGGAGGGAAATCCTACATTTTCTTGAAGGGGAAGAAAAGTCTTTCATATTCATATTGCGCAAAGCGGTCTGTCATTCCCGCTATATAGTCGCAAATTACTCTTTCTTTTCCAAATTCCGGTATCGTTTTATGAAATTGAGGGGGGAGCTGATTTGTTTCCTTTATATAAATTGAGAAAAGAGCATCTATTATTCTTTTGGATTTCTCCTGCATTTTTATAACCTTGTAGTGCTGATACAAATTTTCCATTAAAAAATTTTTTAATTCACGATTTAGTTTTTCTAATTTTTCGGAGAATTTAACAAGAGGGGGACTTCCGTAAACATCCTTCAAGGTTTTTATTTTGTTCTCTTTTATATTATTTAGCGCTGTTTCGATTATATCTATTACTTCGATTTTAATAAAATTCCTTATTGCCATGTATATCCTTTCCTGCTTGTCGAGTTTTGGGTCTGCCTTCTCGCAAATATCACTCCAGAGGGTAACTTCTCTTAATTGTTCCAGATTTATATAGTTAGATTTTAGCCCATCGTCAAGGTCATGGGCATTGTATGCGATTTCATCGGCGACATTTGCTATCTGACCCTCAAGAGAAGCAGAAGAACTCACATCAAATTCATCTTTTATCGGATTGGGAGAATCGTAGTCGGTTTCGTGTTTAATTATTCCTTCTCTTGTCTCGTAACAGAGATTCAAGCCTCTGAATTTGCTATACCTGTGTTCAAGAACGTCTACCACCCGAAGACCCTGAACATTATGTTCAAATCCACCGTGGTCTTTCATAAGTTCGTTTAATTTAGCTTCTCCGGCATGTCCAAAGGGAGTGTGTCCTATGTCATGAGCCAGACTTATTGCTTCAGTAAGGGATTCATTTAATCCTAAAGCCTTTGCAATAGTTCTCGCGATTTGTTGAACCTCAAGCGCATGGGTCAGCCTCGTTCTGTAATAATCTCCCTCGTGATTTACAAACACCTGTGTTTTATATTCTAAACGCCTGAAAGCAGTAGAATGAATGATTCTGTCTCTATCCCGCATAAAATGAGTACGGTATTCTGGCGGAGATTCCTTGTATACTCTACCTTTGCTTTTCCCGGAAAAAACCGCGTAAGGAGCGAGAGTTTTTTCTTCGACTTCTTCAAGATGTTTTCTTAAATTTTTCATATAAAGAAGATTTTGTTAAGATTTCGGGGCCTTCTTCTGATATTAGTATTGTGTGTTCAAAATGTGCTGAGGGTTTCCCATCTGCTGTAACCACTGTCCAATTGTCTCTCAGTATTTTAACTTCATAAGTTCCGGCGTTTATCATGGGTTCAATCGCGATTGTCATACCTTCTTTTAATCGGGGTCCGACTCCTTTATTCCCAAAGTTGGGAACGGGGGGGTCTTCGTGCAATTTTTTGCCGACTCCATGACCCACAAAATCTCTCACCACATTAAACCCGGCACTTTCAGCTGTTTTTTGCACAGTATTCGATATGTCTCCTACCCTATTTTTTTTTGTCATTTTTCCTATCGCGTTATAAAGAGCCGTTTTTGTAACGCTTATTAGTTTTTCTGCTTCCCTTTTTAATTCACCAATACCAAAAGTGTAGGCGGCATCACTATAAAATCCATTGTATTTCACCCCCACATCGACACCTACAATATCTCCTTCCTCGATTATTCTTCTCCCTGGAATACCGTGAATAACAATCTCGTTAATAGATATACAGGAAGAAGCCGGAAATCCTCTATAGCCTTTAAATGCGGGAGTTGCTTTATTTTTCGTGATAAATTCTTCGATTATTCTATCCAGGTCTTTTGTTTTCATTCCTTTCCGGATAATATCGTTTATGTGCTCGAAAGTAAGGCTGAGAATTTTGGAAGCTTCTCTGATTCCTTTGATTTCTTTGCCGCTTTTGATGATTATCATAAAAAGATAATAAATAGCTGCTTACTTTCTGTCAAGGTAATTGAACTTATTATTTTTACTATCTTGATTTTTTTCTGAAAATTTGTATCATTATCATATGAATTTCCTGAGTTTTGTACCAATCGCAGGTGTAG
>CAZHNS010000002.1:118277-145015 GCA_964534175.1 uncultured bacterium
GGATTAATTGCTTTATTGCTCTTTTTCCTTTTGATAATGCGATTAAAGAACAGGAGAAAAAAAGTTCTTGTATGTCTTATTCACTTTCTTTTTGTAGTTATTTTCGCCCTTATATCCACTATTTTTATGCTTTTGTATGCGGGTTTAAAAGGTTATGAGCATTTCACCTATAACAAACCTATTCTTTCTGTTGAGTGTTCCCTTAAGCAAGATGATTCCTTTGTTCTTAAATTCAGTCAATTAGATGATGAAGAACACCCGGCAAGTTTTTATCGTATTAAAGGACAGCAGTTTGTTATCGAGGGACACATAGTTAAATGGGAAAACTTTTTCGTGACGGTTGGGATGAAACCTCTATACCAGGTTACGAGGTTAACCGGACGTTATATTTCAATTGATGACGAAAAAGAAAAGGAACGCAGTGTTTATGAAGTCGCGGAAGAAACCAGGGTATGGAGATGGTTGATGAAATATGGCGAAAAAATACCCGGTATCGACGCGGTTCAGGGTATTTCTTCTTTTAAAGACGCTGAAGAGGGTAAAAAACTAACAGTTTATATCACTCATAATTCATTTGTTATTAAGGAATAGAATAATTAAGTAGATAGAAGTTAGAAGCTGGAAGTTGGAATAAAATAACAAAATAAAATCTTTGTGTTCTCTGTGTGCTCTGTGGTTAAATCCTTTTAATCCCCTTGACTTTAAAATAAACCAAGTTATTCTTTTCGAAAAGGAGCGCAATTGAAAAGAATACGAATTTGGCTGCCAGTTTTACTTATATTAATAGGAATTGGCGTTATATTTTTTGTAAAAGGAGGTTTTTCTAAACCTAAAGAAGTCTTCTCCGGGGATTTTTTTGAAGAAGGCGCCAATACCGAATATTTAGGTATATACCTGAAAGGTCATAAAGTGGGTTATCTCGCGTCCAGAATCGATACAGTTGAGAATGGCTACAGAGTTTACTCTAACACATACCTCAAGCTTTCTCCCATACCGGGTATAGAAAAGGAAGTCACCTACAGGGTCACTGCAAATACTGACCTTTCGTATAATCTTAAAGATTTTGAATTTTCAATGTTTTCAGATGACCAGTTGTTTGAGGCTAAAGGTGAAAGACATAACGGGAAACTTTTAATCGATATGAATGTAGGGGGTCAAAAAAGAAAGAAAGAATATGAGATTAAATCTTCTTATATGCCGGCAACCATAGAGGGTTTGGTAAAGACCGGAAAAACAGGTAGATTTGAGTTCTTTGATCCCTCTATGCAGGCACTATTCGAAATAGAAGTCGAGAATTTAGGTAAAGATACATTAGAGGGAAAGCCGGTTACCAAGTATAGTGTTATGCAATCGGGTATGCAGATGGTCTTCTGGATTTCGGATAAAGGCGAACTATTACGTTCCGATTCACCAATAGGGTTGGTTATGAAAAAAGAAGAAAGAATCGTAAAGGAAGATATCGAGACGGTTGGTTTCAAATTGTACGATTCCTATGCAATTAGAGTAAAAAATGAGATAAAAAACCCCCGCGGAATATCTATGCTGAAAATTCGCCTGGATTCTGTCGACCTAGCCGGCTTAAGGATAGAAGATGACAGGCAAAAACTTAATGGTAATGTTCTTACAATTAGAAAAATAAAACCCGGGGAATCAACGAAGATTCCTGAAAATGTAAAGGAATTTTTGAAAGCCACCGCTTTTATTCCCTCTGATGATGCGAAGATTAAAAAAATAGCGGAGGAGGTTGTAGGAGAAAAGGAAGGGATGGAA
The DNA here is from genome assembly GCA_964534175.1 of uncultured bacterium. Lineage (GTDB taxonomy): Bacteria > Hydrothermota > UBA3072 > UBA3072 > UBA3072 > JAFGHJ01. The sequence goes on from CAZHNS010000002.1 coordinate 120,048, forward strand.
GCTGTCGAAAATATTATCTCCTATGTAGATAAAAAATTGACGGATAAACCTACATTTTCCATTCCAAATGCTCTCGATGCTCTGGAATCCGGAGAGGGTGATTGTAATGAACATTCGGCTCTCGCGGTTGCACTACTTCGAGCTGAAGGTATTCCCTCACGAGTTGAAGTAGGACTCGTTTATGTTGGCGGAGCTTTCTATTATCATGCCTGGGTAGGGGTTTATCTGGGAGGAAAATGGATTTCATCCGATCCGACTTTCGGTCAGGTGATAGCTGATCCCACTCATGTAAAATTAGAATATGGAGGATTTGAGAATCAGGCTAAGCTCTATAGAGTTATAAATAAACTTCAGATTTCTGTTTTAGATTATGATTGAACTTAAAAATCTTTCCAAAAGTTATGGAAAGGTCAGAGCGGTAAACGATTTAAACTTAGTGATTTCTCCGGGCGAATTATTTACATTTTTAGGACCAAATGGCGCTGGCAAGACTACAACTGTTAAAATGATCACAGGGCTTATATTGCCCACCGAGGGAGAAATTTTTATAAAAGGAATAGATCTTCTAAAAGAACCTGAGAAGGCCAAAAGGGTAATTGCATACATTCCTGACGAACCTTTTCTTTACCCTGAGTTAACCGGAAGGGAATTTATATTTTTCGTATCAAGGCTTTATGAATTAGAAAAGAAAACTATTGAAAAAAGAATGGAGCGGTTATTAAAGGATTTCGGAGTAGAAAAATGGATAGATTTTCCATCTTCCGAATATTCACACGGTATGAGACAAAAAGTAATATTTATGCAGGCATTAATTCACAATCCGGACGTTATAGTCATAGATGAACCAATGGTAGGATTGGATCCCATTTCCGCAAGAACGGTGAAAAAATTATTAAGGGAGAGGGTTTCCTCTGGTGCTTCCGTTTTTATGTCAACACATTCCCTTCCGCTTGCAGAAGAAATATCGGACAGAGTCGGAGTAATCGACAATGGTGTTTTGATTGAAACAGGAAAAGTTTCAGAGCTTAAAGAAAGTAGGGGAAAAACTTATACGTCTTTAGAAGAAGTTTATTTCAAACTTACAGAGGAGGAAAAAAGTGTCGTGTAGAGTAGGCGTTTTAGTTTCCGGCAGAGGTTCTAATCTTCAATCTATTATAGATAAATGCATGTCCGGAGAGATAGAAGCAGAAGTAGCTGTTGTTCTTTCGGATAATAAGGAAGCTTACGCGCTCGAGAGGGCAAAAAAAGCAGGAATAGAAGCATATTATATCGATCCCGAAGCGGGGAAACCAGTATTAATAGGTAAGGCTGAAGATAATTATATCGACGCTTTAAATAAGCACAAAGTCGACCTTGTCTGTCTGGCAGGATTTATGAGGATAGTAAAGGAAAAGATGATATCAGAGTTTAAGTGGAAAATGATGAACATTCATCCATCACTTTTACCATCTTTCAAAGGCCTCCATGTTCAGAAAAAAGCTTTAGATTATGGGGTTCGTTTTGCTGGTGCTACTGTTCATTTTGTTACGGGAGATGTAGACGGAGGGCCTATAATCTTGCAGGCGGTGGTTCCGGTTTACCAGGATGATAACGAAGAGACTCTTTCTGACCGTATACTGAAAGAAGAGCACAGGATTTATCCTGAATCTATAGATCTTTTTTCAAAGAATAAATTAAAAATCAAAGACAATAGAGTATTTATTGAGGGAGCTAATGGAGAATAAAATAAAAATTGGTTTGGTGGGAGCCGGTGCAGTCGCACAAATCGGTTATTTGCCGGTAATTGCAGAAAGAAAAGATCTTGTTCTCGAAGCAGTTTCCGAATCAAACAGTGAAAAGGTAGAAATTCTTTCGAGAATGTATAAAATAAAAAAGATATTTGTGGATTATGAAAAAATGCTGCAGGATTCAGAAATTGATGCGGTAATTATAGCTACACCTAATTATCTGCATACCCCCATGGCTATTTCTGCGATTGAGTATGGAAAAAATGTCCTCTGTGAGATGCCGCTTGGGCTAGACGCAAAGGAAGTGAAACGCCTGGGAGAAGTTGTCGATTCCTCTAAGCTCACTTTAATGCCTGCTTTCAATGGAAGATTTCGCCCTGATGTTGAAATTTTAAAAGATCTTGTTTTCGGGGGAGAATTAGGCAAACTCTCCTTTGCAAAGGCGGGATGGCTTAAATCCCTGCACGAAGAACATCTTGATGGATGGAGAAGAGATCCTTTGAAATCGGGAGGTGGAGCTATAATGACTTTAGGGGTTCAGATTCTTGGTTACGTTACTTATCTTTTCGGGTCTGATGTCTCTTCGGTTATTGCCGGGTTTCATACCACTGATAAAATTGAAGATTCCGGAATAATATTTCTACGTTATCAAGATGGAAAATATCTTTTGCTCGAAGTAGGCTGGACGCTGCTTTTTGAGAAGGATTTTACTTACTTTAACCTTTATGGAAGTGACGGTGTGGGTCTTTTGAATCCCCTTAAGATAAAAAAGCTGGAGGATAATAAAGTTAAGGACATTACTCCGATTAATATTCCCAAACATCCCGTAAAAGCTTCTTACCATGGTCTCATCGATTATTTTGTAAATGCTATAAGAGAAAAGAATGTAGAGGAAAACAGCTGGAAAGACGCTTATAAGATTGCTAGAATCGTCGATGCTGCTTACAGATCTGCTGAGGAGAAAAAAGAAATTCATCTGGATTGAGTTTCTTTTCTGTCATGTTTAAATTCTACTACTGGTTTAAGAAAATCCCTGGCATCTATGCACTGCCGGTCTTAGGCGGATTCTGTCTGACACTTTCGTTTGCGCCCTTTAATCTTTCCATTCTTGCCTGGTTTGCTTTTATTCCGTTGTTTTACTCTCTCCGAGACGGGAAATATCCTTTCCTTAAGGGTTTTATTATGGGATTTGCTTTTTTATCTACACTTCTTTACTGGGTTGCATTCTCGGATGTGGTAGAGGGTACAATTGTTCCGCTTGTAGTGTTAGGATCTTTTCTTTTGGTTCTATATCTTTCTTTATTCTTTGGTTTTTCGGGTATTTTATATGATAAATTAAATAAAAGAGGGCATGTCTATTTATTCCCGATCGTTTTTGCAGGATTCGAATTCCTGAGGAGTCTTTCTTCTGTTTGGGGCTTTACCTGGGGCTCGATTGGTTTCTCTCAGAGTAATTTAATTCATCTGATCCAGTTTGCTTCTATTGGCGGCTTGCCGCTTGTTACTTTGTGGGTACTCTTTTTGAATATATTGTTATATCTATTTTTTAAGAGTTTAAATGAAAAAAAGAACGATAAAACAATTTACTTAATTTCTTTTCTTTCTTTACTAATTATTCCCTTTGTGTATTCAGAAATTATACTTCATAAAGGTACTTCATCTGCAGAATACAAAACCATTGGAGTAATACAGCCCAATGTTTTACCATCAGATAAAAGAAAAAGAGGCCTTGATAGATTGATAAAAATAAAAAATATTATTGAAAAATGCCCTGAAGCCGATTTATACGTATTATCGGAAACCGCTTCCCCTTTCCCGATTTCCTACAACTATACGGCAGAAAGCTTTTTCCGCAATATCGCAAAACAAAAGAATACCACTATCATTACCGGGACGATAGATTATGAACAACAAGAAGGGAAAGTAAAATATTTTAATACGGCATCTATCGTAGATTCATCCGGCATTAGAGGTATCTATAAAAAAATCTTCCTTGTACCCTTTGTTGAGAGACTGCCATTCGATGACGTACGTCCGAATTTGAAGAAGATTAATTTAGGACAGGGTAACTTCACTCCTGGCTCAGAATTTACCGTATTTGAAATTAATGGTATGAAATTTTCCGTTTACATTTGTTATGAGGCAATCTTTTCTCAACTGATAAGAGAGTTCGTAAAAGGTGGAGCTAAAATGCTTGTGAACATAACCGAAGACGGTTGGTTTGGCAAAACATCCGGGCCTTACCAGCACGCTCAAATGGCTGCTTTTCAAGCGATAATATTCAGAAGGGCTGTTGTAAGGTCTGCAAATACTGGTGTTTCCTTTATAAGCGATCCCTATGGTAGAATCATAAAGAAAACCCGGATTTTCATCGAGGACTGCATTGTTTGTGAAGTTCCTCTTTTAGAAGGTAAAACCGTATATGCGAGAATAGGTAATACTTTTGGATGGACTTTTTTGTTGTTTATTTTACTGTTTATTGTATCGGAACCTTTAATAAGGAAAAATAAGAAAAGATGATAAAGAGACAAAATCTTGAGAGTCTTCTTAAAAAAATAAAACCTTTAAAAAAGATAAAAGAATACGCCGAAAAAGCAAACAAAAAAGTCTATCTTGTCGGGGGAATGCTAAGAGATCTTCTGCTTGGTTTTGAAATATGCGATATAGATATTGCAATAAGCGGTAAGGGGCAAGATTTTGCAAAAGTTCTGGGTAATTATTTTCGTTTAAAAAAGGGTCTGGATGAGTTTAGAGTAACCAGCGAAGACGTTAGTATCGACGTATTAGGACTTGGTTCCACGGAAATTTTAGAAGATCTTGGAAGAAGAGATTTCACAATAAACGCAATGGCTTACAATCTTCTTGATAAACGTTTTATCGACCCTTTTAACGGTGTTAAAGACCTTGAAAATGGAATAATCAGGACTATGGGGAGAAAGAATATCGTGGAAGATAGTTGTAGAATCCTACGAGGCCTGCGTTTTAGAGCATATCTTGGTTTTGAAATTGAGGAAAACACCACAAATTTATTTAATGAGTATTCAGACAAGCTCCGCACGATTGCTCCGGAACGTATCCATTTTGAGTTGACATCACTTTTTCGTGCTGATAAGGCTCACCTTGCTGTGGTTCCCGAAATTTTCGATAAAATATTTCCCGGTTTCTTGAGAATGAAAGAAATTAAAGGAGGAAAAATTTCAGAAAATCTTTTAGAACATTCAATATTAACTCTGGAAAAAATGGATACTCTTTTTAAAGATTTCTCTATCTTTGGTGCTCATAAGAAGAAGATAGAAACTTATTATTCAGAAAATAAGATGGGACTAAAAATGGCTGCTCTTTTACATGATATTAAGAAGCCTGATGCGATGGAAGTCAACGGAGACGAGGTTCATTTTTACGGACATGATAAAATGGCTTCCGACTGGTTTAAAAAGATTGGTAAGGAGTTGAAGTTTTCTACCGGGGAAAGAAATTATATTTCTAAGCTAATCCTACATCATATGTGGATTCACCTTCTTGCTGCGCAGCAGGAAATAACAGAAAAAGCTAAAAGAAGATTGTGTTTCGAATTGGGTCCGGATATAATAGGATTAGCCTTGCTTTCGAGTACAGATCAGGCAGCAACAACCGGAACAATAGATCCACACTTAACAGATGTGTGCAAGGATATCATTGGTTATTATTTTTCAATGAAAGACGAAGTGGAAGAACCTTTACTAATGGGCCGCGACCTTATTGAAAATTTTAATCTAAAGCCCAGCCCTGTATTCGGTGAGATTTTAAGCAAAGTGCAAATGGCTTACGAAGAAGGTAGAATTAAGACAAAACAAGAGGCTCTTGAATTTGTCAAGAAGAATATAAAGGGACTTGACATAAAAGAGTGATGAAATATCTTGAAATAAGGAAAGGAGGAATAAGCGAATGAAAATTAGTTTTATTTTAGCAATATTTGTATTTGTTTTATTTGTTTTTATTGTTGGTTGTGAAAAGGGTGAATTTAATCCACCTGAAGACGGTATTGTAACTAAAAAAATGGCTGAAAGGTACGTAAGGGTTTCCATTGCTCTCACTAAACTCACAGAAAGCGAAACAGTAAAACTTGCTGAACTTAGAAAAAAACATGGAATCTCTCAAGGTATGTCTGAACTTAATGACGAAGAGTACAAGGAAAAATATCCCGAGGTAGTAGCCGCGTGGGATTCTATCCTTGAGGATTGGGAGATGAAGCAGGATTCTGTGCATAAGGCGCTTGGTATGTCAGAGGTGGAATGGGATTGGATAGCAGGGGCCATTATTATGCATAAGAATAAAGAGATAAGAAAATTTATTCAGGAAGAATTTGATAGAATAAAAAAAGAGTTAGACTCACTGCCGACACAGCCCACAGATAGTAACTGAATAAATACAGATCCTTTTTTATTATTAACTTATAAAACACCCATAAAGCAAGAAGGCCGGAGAAGAAAGCCGCCAGGGCTCCAAAAATCAGGTTCAATAATTCTACATTAGTTCCTAGAATATCCGGAACATTAATTAAAAAAGCCCCAAAAAGAGCAGGTATAGCTAGAATAAACGAGAACTCGAATGCTTTCTTGCGGGTTACTCCGAGCAGTAGCGCCGTAGCTACTGTAAACCCAGAACGTGAAATTCCGGGAGTCAAAGCTAAGGCTTGCGCTATACCTATAATAAATGCTGTTTTTAAATCCAGTTCTTCTTTGTTTTCTTTCGGGTTCCTGCTTAAAAAAAGCATTAAGCCTGTCAGAGAAAGTGTTATAGTTACGAGTAAGTAATTGTTAAAAAGTAATTCTATTTTGTCTTTAAAGAGGAAACCTATAAGTGCTATTGGTATTGTCCCGACAATTATTAAATTTACTTTCTCCTTTTTTGCATAATTCAATATTTTCTTTCGGAAAAATATAATTATAGCTAAGAGAGTCGCAAAATGCAGTGTAACTTCCATTACAACGCCTTGACTTTGAAAATTAAGCCAGTGTTTTAAAATAACTAAATGCCCTGAACTGGATACCGGAAGAAATTCGGTTAAGCCCTGAACAATTCCTAAGATTAATTGTTTCATTAATATCTACTGAGAATAAGTGATATAAAACCCGGCATAATTAAAATTTTCAGTATCCTTTGAGAATTGCTGAACCAGGTAGGGTTAGTTTTTGCTCTTTTAATCATAATCAAAACAGGTAATATAATTCCGGGAATGGCACAGGCTGCGAAAAATTTACCAAATACGAATGAGTTAAAAATTACCCACAAAATCAGAACCCATAGTGTAAAGACAACCAATTGACGGGTACGTCGTATACCGAATACTACCGGGAAAGTACGAAAGCCCGCCTCTCTGTCCCCTATAAAATCTTCTCCATCTTTTAATATTTCTCTTGGCAAACTTAGTAGAAATATTAATGATGCAGGCAATATTGAATTTTTCATATTGAGAAAAGCTCCTGAAGCTATAGCTCCGACTATAATGGTAAAGGAAAGCAATAGAGATACTATAATATTTCCGATTAAGGGGCGTCTTTTTAGAAAAGGAGTATACACAATCAGTAGAAAGGTGGCAGCCAATCCAAGTTTTAACAAATTTAAGTCAATAAAGGTTAGTAAAATATTACCCATTATAAAAAGGGAAATGGAAATTAATAAAGCTTGCTTTCTCGTCAACTTGCCTGAAGGTATCAACCTGTCCGGTCTGTTAATTTCGTCGGTTTTGACGTCGAAATAATCATTAATCAGATTTCCGGCTATGGTAATCATTACAACTGACAAAGCGGCAAGATAAACATGAACTCCTATATAAGCTGGAGTGAAAAACCCTCCAAGAATTACAACACCTCCTGCAATTAGCGCGTTAAGAACCCTCACTATGAGACTTTTGCCCCCGCAGGAACATCTTCATCCGGGGTGATAATCGAAATCTTATCGCCGTCACTAGCAGCAAGAAGCATTCCTTCCGATTTAATTCCTCTTATCGTTGCAGGTTCAAGATTTGTTATGACCACTATTTTCTTATTCAATAGCTGTTCGGGAGTATATTGCTTCTTTACCCCCGCTATCAGTGTACGTTTCTCTCCTGTGTCAACGGTGAGTTTGTAGAGTTTGTCTGCACCTTCTACATCTTCGACCTTCTCCACTATTCCTACTTTCAGCCCCATCTTTGTGAAATCATCTATTGTAACATGAGTCATATTCAACCTCCTCAATTGTTTTTCTATATCATCGTCTTCGATTTTTTTGAAAAGTGGTTCTATTTTTCCTATTTTGTGACCATGCGGTACTTCTAATTCCTTTAGCCCGGCCCATTCTTTTTCTTCAAGTTTCAGAAATGGGAAAATTTTATTTGCACTGAAAGGCACGAAAAGTTTTCCAATTGTACCCAAAACATGAACCAGGTGAGAACAGAGGTAAATAGTAGTTGCCATCCTTTCCGGGTCTTTTTTTCTGCTTTCCCAGGGTTTCATTTGATCATAATACCTGTTCCCCGTTGTGCTGATTTTCATCCATAATCTTATAGCCTGCCTGAAATTAAATGTTGAAAGAGAATCGTCTAATTTGTCTATAATGGAGTTTACTTCTGAAAGCATACTTTCATCTTCACGAGAAAATTCATACGGCCCCGGAATTACCCCTTCGTTATATTTGTCGATAAATTTTAACGTCCTATTCACAAAGTTCCCGAAATTGTTTATAAGTTCCTGGTTATTTCTTTCCTGAAATTCTTTCCACTTAAATTCCGAATCTCTTGTTTCAGGCATTATACTGCATAAATAGTATCTTAGAAAATCAGGTTCAAAATTTTCGAGATACTCATGTAACCAGATAGCCCAATTCCTGCTTGTAGAAATTTGCCTTCCTTCCAGGTTTAAATACTCATTTGCTGGTATTTCATCCGGTAGAGTGAATTCTTCTGTACCCATGATGATGGCGGGCCAAATTATACCGTGAAATACAATATTGTCCTTGCCTATAAAGTGAATCAAAGTTGTATTCGGATCCTGCCAATAGTCTTTCCATCTATCCGGTTGTCCTTTTTTTTCCGCCCACTCAATTGTCGAGGAAATGTATCCGAGAGGCGCATCAAACCATACATAAAGAACTTTATCCTCCGGGGCATCATCGAGAGGAACAGGGACTCCCCACCTCAGATCTCTTGTGATAGGTCGGGGGCGTAGCCCTTCTTTTAGCCAACCTTTAAGATAGCTTTTTACCGTTTTCCTCCAATTCTTTTTTTCTATCCATTTTTCCAATTTGCCCTGAAATTTATCGAGCAGAAGGTACCAGTGTTTGGTCTCTTTCTTTATTGGCTTCGCTCCGCATAATTTACACCTTGGATTAATTAACTGATCGGCCTCAAGCCAACTTCCACACGAATCGCATGAGTCGCCTCTTGCTTCTTCAAAATCACAGTATGGACAAGTCCCTTCCACGTATCGATCGGGAAGGAATTTTTCGCAATTTTCACAGTAGAATTCCTTACTTGTTTTTGCTTCTATATAACCTTTTTCGTATAATTCCAGGAAGATTTTCTGTGATAAATCATGATGTATTTTTCTTGAAGTTCCTGAAAAGTTATCAAATTCAACCCCTAATTTTTCAAGAGCCTCATATATGATTTTATGGTAACGTTCTACCAAATCTTTGGGTGAAATTCCTTCTTTTTCGGCAGAGATTGTTATTGGAACACCGTTTTCGTCAGTACCACAAATGTAAATTACATCTTTATTTTTTTTTCGCAAATACCGGGTATAAATATCAGCTGGAAGATATACACCGGCAAGGTGCCCGATATGTATAGGACCATTTGCGTAAGGCAGGGCGCCTGTTACTATTATTTTCCCTTTTTCTTTACTCTGATCCAAGTATCACCCTTTCTTCTGACTTCATCGATGAAAATCTCTTCCTGAGTTTCGTCAGGATTCGAAACGGTTATAATGCCTGTCAACATATTTCTATGAAGAACCTGGCTATTTCCTTTCTCGGTTTTGATTATATCATCTCTTTCAGGAAATTTAAGACTGGTCTTATCGTAAAAATCATGTTCAAACTGCAAGCAACAGAGTAGCCTCCCACATAGTCCGGAAATTTTTGAGGGACTAATATATATGTCCTGACTTCTAGCAGTTTCGAGCTTTACTCTTGGCTTCTCTGATAAGAAAGTATTGCAGCAAAGAGGATTTCCACATAGCCCTAATCCTCCCATAAAACCAGCATAATCCCTAACCCCTATATGCCGCAATTCTATTATACAGTTAAACTCTTTCTTTAAATCTTTTACAAGAACCCTGAAATCTATTCTTTTATCGGCCAGAAAGTAGAATTTATACCTTTTACCATTCCATTCTTTATCTACTCCGACTACTTTCATGGCAAGACTATGCTGTTTTATTCTTTTTTTACAGAAAACAAGGGCTTTTCTTTCGTCCTTTTTTATTTCCTTCAATTTTTCTTTTTCGTCACCATAAATAAGATGTAATACCTTACCCTCCGGTTGTATTTTAGAATGTATTTGGTTACCCGCTTTACCCGCGAATCGTTCTTTCTTAATTTCACAGAGTATATCCTCTCCGTTTTTGAGTGTAAACTCGGACTCCATTGGATATTTTACGCCGTGGAATTTTACAAAGTATAACATCAGATCTTTAAAAAAAGATAAAAGATTATTTTTTCCGCACCAATATTTGAGTAGTTATACCTGTAGGCGTTTTTCAAGGATTTAAAAGCGTCCCATGCTTTACTAAAGGTAATTTCTTTTTTCTTATATTTGTCTTCTATCTTTTTCTGTAAATACTGTAATATAAATTCAATTTTCCAATCTTTTTTTAATTCTTCGGACCAGTTTTTTAGGCGTGATTTTGCCGTAAGAGAAAAAAACATTTCTTCTATTCTTTCCTCCAATTTCTTTTGGGAATTCAAAAACTGAGTTTCTTCTATTCCCCTTCCAAAACGAATAACAGTTTCGTCCTTCAATATTTCCTTCTGCTGCGAAATTGACAGAGGGCTAAATCTTACATTCTGGCTTCTGGATGTTATTGTTTCAGGTAGAAAGTGTTTTTCTGTTGTTATCAGGATAAAGATTACGTTCGAAGGTGGTTCTTCAAGAATCTTTAAAAAAGCATTAAAACCTTCTTGTGTTATTCTGTCAGCGTGGGCTATTATTACAATTTTCCATTTGCTTTCCATAGGAGTAACATATGTGTAATCCTGTAATTTTCTTACAGTATCGATGGAGATACTACCTTTTTTACCTCTGAGTTTAAAATATTCTTTATTTCTTCTCATATTAAGTATTTCATTGGTTTCGTATTCTTTAAATTCCGGAAATATAATTGCAAGGTCCGGATGAGTCCCTTTAAACGTTTTATTTTTATCTTTGAGTATTTCTGATGCAAATTGTAATGCCATTGATAACTTGCCCACCCCGGGCGGCCCGTAAAACAAAAAGGTGGAAGGAAGTTTTCCTGTTTTTAGTATCGAGGATAATATCTTCTTAGGAATTTTTTGACCTTTTATTTCTTCCATATGTTTACAATTTTATATAATTAAAAGGATTAACCGCTTTACCATTTTTTCTTATTTCAAAGTGAAGAGTAGGTCTTTTCACTGATCCAGTTTGCCCTACTTTACCTATAACATCTCCCGCTTCGACCTCTGTCCCATTTTCTACAGAAGCGGAAGCAAGATGACTATATAGCGTTATTAATCCATCTCCGTGTTGTATTAAAATCAACTTCCCATAACCGAGAAAATTATCACTATATACTACTTTACCGGGTGCTACTGCCTCTACATTAGTACCCCAGGGGACCTCAATATCTATTCCCCTATTGATTGTTTCTGTGCCATACTTTTCTTCTATTTTTTTACCAAAATATCCTGTCACCATTCCATCTACCGGCAATTTCACTATTTTTTCGGCAAAGTATTTGCTCCCCGGAGCCTTTTCTTGTCTGGAAAGACTTCTTATTAACTTTTCCAGGTCTTCCATAGCTTTTTCCATTTCTTTGGACATTGCTACAGCTTTCTTACTTTCACCCTCAATTTCATCTAAATACTCATTTTTTTCTTTCTTCGTCTTTGCCAAAGCAATTTCTTGATCCTTTACCTCATATAATATTTCATCCAGAATTTCAGCTTTCCTTTCAATTCTTTCACTTTGTAACTTAAGGCGATCTTCTAACCGCTCTATCTCATCAAGTACCCTTTTATCTTGATCCGCAATTATTGTAAGAAATTTTACCCTCTTTAGTGCGTCAGAAAAAGAATAAGATAGGAGTATGATTTCTATAGGGTGTAGTGGACCGTGTATATATATCTCTTTAATTCTTTTACCTAATATCTCTCTCTTTTCTTGAAGTCTGTAATGAATTTCATTCATAAGAAGTTCGATGTTCTTTTTTTCTTCATTTGTAATTTCTTTTTTTCTTCTGAGTACATTAATGAGTTCTGTGTTTAAGCTTATTTCTTTATCCAGTTCCTGGATATTTCTTAAAATATCGGTTTTTTCAAATTTTAACTCCGCTATTTTTTCTTCCTGCTCCTTCAATTGAGCTCTTAGAATTCGGAGTCTTTCTTCCGGAGATTTCACCTCGGCAGAAATGAGGGTTATTAATAGTAAAAAGCAGTTCACCAGCTTACCCCAGTAGTTTGTTATTGGTCTTTAGTGAATCTTCAGGAATTTTGCTCTCTTCTGTAAAAAACGATGATATTCTTTTTTTGAAGACCAAAAAGATGCCGAGAAGAGTAATTATAAAACTTTTTCTATTCATAATAACCTAACCTTTTTACCTCTTGCTTTTCTTTTCTCCAATTCTTCTTAACTGCAACCCAGGTGTTCATGTAAACCTGCCTTCCCAGAAATTCTTCTATGCTCTTACGTGCTTCGCTGACCACTTTTTTTAATTTTTTTCCACCCTTTCCTATTACAATACCTTTTTGAGATTCTTTTTCAACGAAAATTTTTATATCTATCTTGCTGTCTTCCATATTTTCTACTTTAACTGCCACACAATACGGTATTTCCTGTGAATACTCGGAAAGGATTCTCTCTCTTACGAATTCTTCGATAAAAAAACGCTCAGGGCGATCAGATAAGTAATCTTCAGGATATAGAGGTTCCCCTTCGGGCAAATATTCAAGAAGTGAAGGTATTATTTCATCCACGTTGTCACCTCTTAAGGCGGATATAGTAAAAACCTGGTTAAAATATTGTAAATCTATATTTTCCAATATCTTATTTAGATCTTCTTCGGAAATTAAATCTATCTTATTTATAATCATAAAAGTCGGTTTATCTACTTTAGCAGGTAAATCTGTCATTATCGAGCTTTCTCGATGGTCAATCATTAATATTATGGCATCGGAATCATTTATGGCTGCTTTAATCTGCTGTTGCATCGCGTTTTCCATTTCATTCCCCGGCTTAAATTGTCCGGGAGTATCCATAAAAATAACTTGATTGCCTCCTTCGGTCCATATTCCTAAGATTTTATTTCTTGTCGTTTGAGGCTTTTCGTTGATGATAGAAATTTTGCTACCTATAAGGCGGTTAAGTAAAGTTGATTTACCTACATTTGGTTTTCCAATTATTGAAACATATCCTGCTTTCATATACGCAAATATATCCCCATCACTTATAAAGTCAAGGGAAAGTGAGCTGTAAGCAAGAAATGCTTTTTTCTAAGTTATTTCGCCTTTATAACTGTTATATTCCTCGATGTCCAGGCTACAATTTCTCTTCCTTTATGTAAAATTGCGAATATTTTTACATTTATATGATCTACTCCTTCAGGAAGTTTATTTGCCTGAAATTCACGATTTAGAACAATTTTACCGGCAGCGGGCGGAATGACTTTCCATGTCACCCAGTAGTCCGCAGGTTCCTTATTTAATATTAAAGGTATTTTAAAACCCTCTATTACTTGTTGTGCGGGAAAAGCAAATTCAATGTATCCCCGTGGGGTATTTGCCACTATTTCTCCTGAGTCGCTAAATGCGGGTCCTGCGTACCGTTCTTCACCTATAACTATGAATGCTCTTGCGGGTTTAACATTTATATCTGTACCTGGTTCAGCTATTACAACTCCTCCCCCAAGTCTTCTAGGGATAAAAATCCCTTTATTATCAATAGTGCCGATATCTTCCGGGATTACCCTCCACCTTAAAGCTATTTTCTGTTCGCCTAAAATCCTAAATTGAAATTCCTTGTTGAAGTCTGCGCTGGTAAAGTGTTTGAAAGAAGGCGTTATTTCTAAAGGCTTTATTACCCCAGAGGTTATATATATACTTGCGGAAACAACTCCTTTACCAAATCTTTGCGGGAGAACAGCAATGACTCTACCTTTCGATGGAATCTTGCCAGCAATAAAAGTCCCATCTTTTCTGATTCGCCCACATCTCTCAGGTATTACCTTCCAGCTGACGGGAATATTTATGTTGCCGAAACCCTCTGCATTTACTTTAAAATGTACTCTTTCGCCTGTTTTAAGAGTTGCGGATTCCGGAATTATCCGCAGACCCACTTCTCCGCTTACCACCACAATAGCGCGTCCTTCACCCCCGTCTTTCTCGGCTACAACAACTGCTTTCCCCGGAATTTTGGCCGTAAATAAACCATCCCGGTTTATCTCTCCTACATTTTCCCCCTCAACCCTCCAGTTAACTTTTTCGTTTCCTTTTACCTGGAATTGAATCTTTTCTCCTGTTTTAACTCTTTTAAACCTCGGAGCAATTTGAATATCACTTATAACACCGCTTACTCTAACAAATGCCGTTTTTATTTCTCCGTTTGTAAGTATGGCAATCACTCTTCCTCTTCCGCTACTTTCAGCTGTAAAAATACCGTTTCGGATACTTCCAATCCCTGCAGGTATACATTTCCATTCTTTAGCTGTTCCTCCGGCAATTGTAAATTTAACTTGTTCCCCTCTTTTAAGAATTGCAACCGGAGGAAGTATTTTCGCACTTTCACTGCTGCCTATTTTAATATATGCAAAACCGGTCGCATGTTTACCGTCCCTCATAATCCTGCATTTAAGAACACCTTTCCCCTCTTTACTCGGTATAAAAAAGTTCCCTTGGACTCGGCCAAGAGAATTAGGAACAACGCTAAACGACAAATCCCCCTTGAGCATTCTACCCTCTCTATCTAATACCCTTACGACAAAGGGAATCTTCTCTCCTACTTTACCCTCGATAGGATTTGGAGATATATGTAGCTCTAAAGATAATAACAAAAAAACTAACATCATCCCTCCTTATAGAAAGTGATATTTTTTTCTCCTTTAGCTGAAAGAGAAAGGTAATGCAACCCTTCTTCCAATGGAGGTATGGAATCACTTCCTATAAATATAACATTAGATTCTTCACCTTTTGTATAATTTACTATTTTTTCACCGTCAAGGCTTATTTCAATCGCTTCATCAGGGTCTTCTAATATAAGAACAATTTCAAAATCTTTCCCCACAACAGACCCTTCTTCTGGGAATACGAAACGTGTTTCTTTAAAATCTTCTTCAGAGATAATTCCTCCAGCTAATGCACTTTCGGAAACTTCGGAGAACGCCCTTTCTATTTTGAAATCAGAAGGTTCTGAAGGATAAATTTCCTCACTTTGACTGAAATCCATTGCAATTTTACCCTTTGGAGCATCTACTTCCTTAGCAGATTTCTGAATTTTTTCTCCTTCAACAAAATCTTTTTTTGCTACTGACAAAGAAGCTCTCGGAACCTTCGTCTCTTCCAATCCAGATTCCACAACTGGTCTCCCGTCACTAACTTCTTCTACCTTCTCTTTGTCCAAAAACTTTTCTGCGCTTTTTAAAGCTTCTATTTCATCCAAAGTTTCTATCTTCTTTATTTCTTTAGGTTTTTTTGTTATCAAAGTCAGGTTGTCATATTCTATTTTAAGTAAAACCGTAGAAAAAATTATTAAAACCGCCGCAGCACTTACTGCCAAATATCTCCATCTAATTTTTGATGAACTTATTATTACTGGAGCTTCTTTTTGAGTGGTTTTTTTCAATATATTGTCTATTAAATAGTCAGGGTACTGGATTTCTTCCCTTGTCAAACGCAGTTTTTGCAAAAGTTTTTCTTTACGCTTAAGTTCTTCTTTGCATTTCTCGCAGGATTTTAGATGATTCTCTAAATCCCGGCGTTCTTTATTATCTAAAGCATTATCCAAATAACCCTGTATTAATTCTTCAAATCTTTTATGATTTTTCATATTTTTTCCTTTACTAGTTCTCCCAGTTTTATAAGGGTTCTATGTAACCTGGATCTTACTGTTCCAATTGGTATTCCCAATATTTGCGCTATGGTAGAATAGTCACAGTCCTCGTAATATCTGAGCACTAAAATTTCCTGGTATTTCTTTGGTAGTAAGCATATCATGCTCTTTATAAGTTGCTGTTCGGATTTGTCCAGGGCAAACTCCTCTGGATTACCTTCTGACACGGGATCAGCAATATCATCGATAGAAACCTTATCTCTTTTTCGAGCTTGTTCTCCTCGGTATTTAAAAACAGTATTGAGAGCTATCCTGTAAAGCCAGGTATAAACAGCCGAATCCCCTCTAAATGATTTAAATCCTCTCCAGGCATTCATGAAAACATCCTGGGTTAATTCGTTTGTGATTTCGTAATTGTTTGTCATGTTATAAATCATTTTAAAAATCCTCTGAGTGTGAGCTTTAACAATATTCTCAAATCTTTCTTTCCTCTGTTCATCATTATTATTCCCCCGTCTCTTCATTTTTCTATTTAGATGCAGAATCCGGAAGTTAGTTCCCTAAAAATCATATTCATATATAATTCTAAGCAGGTGTTCATTATATCCGTTTTCCAAATATGGATAGTAGTTTATGTTTATATTCCCTAAGCTACCCAAACCCAGAGTGCCGTCTACATTAAAATCGAAACTTGTACTTGAATCGTCTACGCAAGAATAAAGACCAAAGGATAGGATATGGTCTCCATGATACCAGGAAATATTAGATAAAATCCTGTAGGTTCTTGTTTCTTCTATATAAACTGTTTTTTCGATCCCAAATGTATTTTCCATTTGCAGAGAACCTGAAACAGATTCAAAACCGAGTCCGATATAAGTGTATTGCTCATCATAATACTCGGGATATTTGGCCCACTGATATTCAAGAACCGGCGAGAAATAATCGAATAAGTTCCATTTGAACGATTGATTCAGGGATATACCAGAGTTTTCATTCTCTTCGTAGGCAAGGTAATCGAAGTAAGTATAAAAGGGACCTTTTTCATATATTCCGTTTACAAAACCGGAGGTCCTCCCGTTGTAAATATAAGAATTCCCCGGTGTAAGATATCCATCACTCACCGTTCTTATCCCTATTTCAATATCATTCAAATTTGATTCATATACTAATTTGCCTTCAAAAGCGCTTCCTTTCATGATAGAATCTGCATAAAGATTGTCATTCCCGCTTGAAAAAGCCCCTTTTATTTTTAAGGATATTACCCTATTAATATCCAATTCTGTTTCTCCTGACAGAACGCCTGCTTCTACCGGATCCTCGAAGGTGAACTCCATTACATTCGAAGTATCGTCCCTTCCGTAAAAAGCTGTTAGCCCCATAGATAAAGGGCCTTTTTTGAAGATTGTTTTACCACCAAGGAGCCATCTGGGATATTCCGCAAACAAAGAATCATAATCATCTGAGTATAAGATAACAGGAATTATGGAAAAATTACCTGCACCTATTTCACCGCTTAGCCCAAACCCTCCAGGAGAGCAAATTGTCAATTCATGTAGATATGGCGAAATATAACCTGCTTCCAGATAGTATTTACCTTTTAAATAGCTTAAGTATGGGTACCAGTCTATCTCGTATTGTGGGTCATGATAAAGTGAGAACCTTAAGTAATTTTCACTCTTATAAACAGAAAAATCTAAACCTAAAAGAGCTTCGTTTTCTCCTGTATAGAAGGTATCCGCAAAGTAGGAATTATGATTTCCTATTGAAAGATTCCCCGAAAAAATATACGGGATTTCCTCTTTTTTTTCGGTTACAAAGAAATCCCATTCTTCGGATTCGTTTTCGGTTTTTACTTCTATTTTGTGCTTCCCTCCGGATAGATTATTTGCTTCCGAAAAGAAATACCCTGATTTTATTTCGCCGTTAAAACGCGATCCATCTAAATAAGCCTCAATTAACCTTTCTTCTACCGGCGGATCAAACAGGATAGTGATATCAAAAGGTGTAGAAACCGAATCCTTAGGAGAAATAAGAAATATGGTTGAAATAATTATTTCTATCATAATTTAGACTATTTTATTGTTTTTTGCACGGTTGGTCAAGGGTTTTTGTTTTTTAGCCACGAAGGCACTAAGACACAAAGAAAAAATTTTGTTGTTACCAATTAACCAAGTAACAAATTCACGGGTTCTAAGAATCTATTGATTTTACCAGGGTTTGACACATAAATAAATAACACTTAACTAAATAAAAGTTTTTTGGAACTAAATGATGGGTTTTATATCTAATCAGAAAAAAAGGAGGAGAGATGACAAAATCAAACACAAAAACTCTTTCTGTGATTGTAGGTGTATTTCTTGTGTTAGTGATTTTTAACTGTTCGCTTGGAACCGAACCAGGAGTTCCGGAACCTTTTAGCAATCTGGAGGTAAGGCAAGAGTGGCAATACGTGGAATGGGAGAAGCCATATACGGAAAATCGTATGTTTACAGGTGACACAATTTCAGTTTCAATTATTGCTAAAGAGGGGAGAATGGTGACTTTCTATGAATGTACGATCAATGCAGATTCTGTTTCGCCTTTAGACACTGCTACATTTAGTTTCTTAATAGATAATTCAATCCTGAGGCAAGTAGGTGAAAATCGCTCGAGAGTGTTTGGGTTTCTAGCTAATCATGGCGGAGTTTTATTCCTGACCGACATTAATTCGAATCTCGTAACCATTGACATGGATACCTCTCTTTTCTTGATAGGAAAACAAATTGATAAAAATCTCTTTGTTGGGCACTCTAACAGCGTTGAATTATTCTCAGATACGTATGAGGATGTTAACATTTATTATGATGAAATACCTACATATGTAGATGGATGCGGACATTTGGCTGTATTCTCATTGGAGGAAGGAATCGTTGCAACGATATATTTCGGGGTATTTAGTCCCATTGAGCAATCTGGATATCAGTTATTAAGACGTTAAAAAAGATAACGCTATTAATAAACTATAAAATTCACTAGAGTTTTTTGGAACTAAATAGCAGTTTTTTTATCTAATTAATAAAACAGGAGGGAACATGAAAAGTAAAGAAATTTTATTATCGGTTTTTCTGATTTTACTTTCAACTTTTGGTTGTAACCTCGGGGGTCCTACCGAACCAATTCGAGAATTAAGTTCTGCCGAGACAGAACTCGTAGAAGCGGATAATTCCTTTGGGCTTAAACTCTTTAAAGAAATCAATGCAGAAGAAACAGAATCAAATGTTTTTATCTCTCCTCTATCTATTTCGATGGCGCTCGGTATGACTTATAACGGAGCCGCCGGGAGTACCGAGGAGGCAATGAGGACTACACTTGAATTCGGTGATTTATCTATGGATGAGATAAACGAGTCCTATAAAAGTTTGATTGAATTGTTGAGAAGTATTGATTCAGATGTTGAGTTTAATATCGCGAATTCTATATGGTATAGAGACGATTTTACTTTCGAACAGGATTTTTTTGAGCGATGCAGAGACTATTTTGACGCGAGAGTAAGCCCACTTGATTTCAGCCAAAGTATCGCGGCAAAGGACACTATGAACAACTGGGTTGACGAAAATACAAATGGCAAAATAAAACAGATAGTCGATAATGTTGACCCATTAACTGATGTTATGTTTCTAATAAATGCAATGTATTTTAACGGTACCTGGACTTATCAGTTTAACGAGGAAGACACAAAAGAAGATACTTTCTATCTTCCCGGAGGAGAAACCAAGATATGCAAAATGATGGAGGTAAGAAGTTATTTTAAATTTTTTGAGGATTCAGCTATACAGGCAATCGATATTCCTTACGGTAATGGCAATTATTCGATGACTGTTATACTGCCGCAGGAAGACCAAGATATTGATTTAATGATTACGGGATTAACGAATAGCCAGTGGGATGAGTGGATGGATAGTTTCACTGAAGATTCGGTGAATTTGTTTCTACCAAAACTTAAACTCGAATATAAAATAAAAGATTTACTGAAGGAAGTTCTAACAAACTTGGGAATGGGGATTGCATTCGATGACGAGGAAGCGGATTTCACCGGAATGTATGAACCGGGAAATATTTTTATTGACAGGATAATACATAAAACTTTCCTCGAAGTGGATGAGGAGGGGACTGAGGCAGCTGCGGCTACGGTTGTAGGGATGGCCTTAACAAGTATTGAAGGCGAAACTTACCCGGTTATTAGAGTAGATAGATCTTTCCTCTTTGCAATAAGGGAAAATCATTCCGGCACCATACTTTTTATCGGGAAGATTATCAATCCTGTATGGGATTGATAATAGTAGAATCAGATGAGCACTTTTTTATTTAAGGAAACATTAGGAAGGTTGATATGAGAAAAAGGATTTTAGTAAGTTTAGTAATAGGTTTTATTATATTTCTCAACATTGGTTGTAAGGATAGTCCTACAGGAATGGAACTTGCGTCGGATTTAGAATTTTCAAAAATGGAAATTCATTATGCAAAGTACGGTGGATGGATTAATACTTCAATACTAGATATTCAAGGCGATGGTCGGGTTAATGTTTGTGAAATCGCCCCCGCATCTTATGATACATTAAACAACTCTTACATTTTTATAGATGAAGAAGAGCAAAATAAATTGGAGAACCTATTTGAATCGTTCTCAGCATATGATTCCTACTATGCACCTGAAGAATTTTTGACAGACCAAGATTTTCACACTATTGTATTAACTTATGAAGGTGATGCTGATACAGTTACCGTTTATATGCCGGAACAATCGGATATGCCAGACGGACTGGTAGAAATAATACATGAGATGAAAACATTGTGGGTAATCTGTTCTAGTCTGTTCGAATAAAAACTATGCTAAGGCTAAGGACTACCGGGGCAAAAACCGTTTTCCGTGAAAACTTTTTGCATCTGGCAGGAGTTAAGCAATGTTTTGTTGTTTTAATAGTTTCAAAGTAACAATATACGGATAATGGGCTTATCATCTAAGTTTAAAAACAGGAGGGAAAATGAATAGTAAATGGTATTTATTTTTCTTTATCATAATTTTACTTTCAACTTTTGATTGCGATGTTACGGAGCCTACAGGGCCCCTACGAGAGTTAACTTCTTCCGAGACGGAACTCATAGAAGCGGACAACTCTTTCGGTCTTAAACTCTTTAAAGAAATCAACACAGAAACGCCAGATTCAAATGTTTTTATTTCTCCTCTTTCCATTTCAATGGCGCTTGGCATGACTTATAATGGAGCTGCCGGTAGTACTGAGGAGGCGATGAGAACCACACTTGAATTCGGTAATTTATCGAGGGGTGAAATAAACGAATCTTATAAAAGCCTGATAGAGTTGTTGAGAGGCATTGATTCTGACGTTGAATTTAATATCGCTAATTCTATCTGGTATAAATATGATAGACCTTTTAAACAGGATTTTTTCGAAAGATGCAGAGATTATTTCGATGCGAGAGTAAGCGGGCTTGATTTCACTCAAACTGAAGCAGTAAAGGATACGATTAATAACTGGGTGGAGGAAAACACAAACGGCAGGATAAAGGATATTTTAGATTATGTACACCCACTTGCTATTATGTATCTTGTAAATGCGATATATTTTAACGGTAACTGGACATACCAGTTTAACGAAGAAGATACGAAGAACGACATATTCTATCTTCCCGGAGGCGAAACCAAAGATTGTAAAATGATGGAGGTAAAAAGCCGTTTTAAATATTTTGAGGATTCTCTCTTGCAGGCGATTGATGTTCCTTACGGTAATGGCAATTATTCGATGACGGTAATACTTCCGCAGTATGGTGAAGACATAGAGGAGTTTATCTCAGGATTGACGCAGGAGAAGTGGGATGAATGGATGGATAGTTTTATTGAAGACTCGGTAAATTTGTTTTTACCTAAACTTAAATTAGAATATAAAACGGATAGTATTCTAAAAGAGGCTTTAAAAGAAATGGGTATGGAAATTGCTTTTGATCCAGACAGGGCAAATTTTACCGATATGGCTGACCCCTCAGATATCTGGATCGGCAGAGTCATTCATAAGACCTTTCTCGAGATCGATGAAGAAGGAACAGAAGCTGCAGCAGCTACTGTTGTTGAGATGTGGGAAAGTTCTGTGCCGGGAGAAACTGAAATCATTATAAGAATAGATAGACCCTTTATCTTCGCAATAAGAGAAAACCATTCTGGCACTATACTTTTCATTGGAAAGATTGTTGACCCTGTTTGGGAGTGAAACAAACGTGGAACTAAATTATGGCTGCTTAATCTAAAAAAATATAAAGGAGGCTGATGTGAGAAAAAGTAAATTGTTATGTTTGTTAACTATTTTTGTGTTAATACTCGTTATTGGGTGCGAAAATAACAACGATATCACTCTGGATGAAATTGCAATTGAGGATTACATATCAAACGATTCTGATTTTGGGGGATATTTTGAGTTTGACGAATATTACGGAGAAGAAGATACTGCGACTCGCCTCAGGACCATTACCAATCCGCATACATGGTATAGAGAACCACAGGATATAAATAGAAATATATCGATCAATATAGTAAATGACTCAGCCTTTGTTTCCTTTTGGAGTAGAGTTGATGGCGTATTTCATGTACGGGAAAGAGACACATCGGCGAATCCGGATACCGTAATCGACCATCAAAAGGTTCTTGAAGATCATTCTTCTCACTATGCTATATTTAAACGTTACGACGGAGCGACTGCTCACCGGGGATGGAGGCTTGAAAGCCTAACCGGGGTAGATGTAGATGGAAGATTGCTCGCGCATGGTGATTGCGTAGCTGTTTATATTGACTCTGTTAGAATTAAATGTGGATCCTACGAGGACACGTTATTTACTACTCCCTTCGTATTTTTCCATAGAGAAGAGCTTCTTACTTTTGGAAGTCAGGAAGAGGTCACTCTCACACTTTATTCACATTGTGGCGATTATTATGGTATATATTCCTATCTTCATGCCAATAGCCTGGGACACTGGAGAAGATGGAGATTCGAAGAAATAGAGACGGGAGTATGGGAAGGTGATTGGGTAACTCCGATTGTTCCCGGGATTAGGGCTGTCGCGTTCGATATTCTGTGGAAGAACACTATCGACGAAGAAGAGAGCACATATTTATCCAACATCTGGTTGTTCCCTTACAGGATTGAGTAAACTCTGACCTTTTTCCGTTTCTTCAACAAAGGGGCAGTTTAGGCTGCTCCTTTGTTGTTTTTTACCTGATTTGCAAAAAATTTTTCCGACCCTTGACACTTTGACACAATTATGATAGGTTGTAGATATGAAATTTGAAGAATCGTTGAATCGTCTTGAAGAAATTGTAAAAAGTTTAGAAGAGGGGGAGATTTCACTCGAAGAATCGCTTCCTTTGTTTGAAGAAGGGATAAAAATTCTCAACAAACTCAAAGATTACCTCTCTTCGGCCGAAACCAAGATAGAAAAATTGATAAAAGATAGTGAAGGGAAATTCAAAACCAGTGAATATAGAGAATTATCTAAAGGATTGGAAGAAGAAAGTTGACAGTAAGTTAGACGAGCATCTCCCCTCTGAGGAAGAGTATCCGCCCTTATTACATAAAGCAATGAGGTACTCAGTCCTCGCCGGAGGAAAAAGAATAAGAGCTATTCTCATGATAACTACTTATTCTCTTTTGGGTGGAAATAAATTCGATAAAATCATGCCTGTCTCTTCAGCTATTGAATTCATTCATTCTTACTCTCTAATTCATGATGACCTGCCAGCAATGGATAATGACGATTACAGAAGAGGAATTTTAAGCTCTCATAAAAAGTTTGGAGAAGATATTGCTATTTTAGCCGGTGATGCTCTCTTTTCACATGCCTTTTATGTGATATCTCATAGCGACATAGAAGCGGATTTAAAAGAAAAAACCTTGAAGGTACTCACAGAAGCCATTGGTAATAAGGGAATTATAGGTGGGCAGATAGAAGATGTAATATCTACTTCTAATCATAAGAATCCAAAACTGCTTAGATATATACATTCTCATAAAACAGCCTCTTTCTTCTCTGCAGCCTGTGAAATTGGGGCAATTCTAGCCCAGACTACAAAGGATAAAATTCTGGCTTCAAGAACAGGCGGGCTTTTTGTCGGTATGGCTTTTCAAATACAGGATGATATTCTTGATGTTGAGGGGAAAAAAGAAGAAATGGGGAAAGAAGTGAAGAAGGATAAAAACAAACTGACATATCCATCGGTTTACGGAATTGATTTTTCAAGAAAGATAGCGAAAAAGTACAGTATGCTTGCATTAAAGCAATTAAGCATTCTAAGCAGCAATGATAAAATATTTGAAGATTTATTAAACTTTTTACTCGGACGGAGAAATTAAAATGACCTCAAATTTATGGCATCTTTTTTTGCTGCCTTACCTGAGTGGATTGGCGTGCCAATTGATAAAAATATTCAACCAATGGATAATGAAAAAGCGATTTAATCTCACTATAAATAATCTTCTAGAATTAGGCGGCTTGCCAAGCGCGCATTCAGCGGCAACTATAACCTTGACCACTTTAATAGCCGTATATTACGGAATAGATTCTCCTCTGTTTATAATTTCATTATTTCTTTCAATATTCATAATGGGTGAAGCATTTGTGGTTAGAGGAGTTATAAGTCGGCACTCGGAGTTCATAAAGAAGTTGGCAGAAACAAACCCTCAAAAAGGATTAGCTACGTCCAAGCTTCCAGGCAAAATTGGCCATACTCCATTGGAAGTAATAATAGGAATGATCTTTGGAGTTTTTTTTGCTCTGGCGTTCGTAGGTGTTTAAATGGTGCTTGAAACGATTAATTCCCCGGAAGATCTAAAAGGGTTATCAATAAAAGAACTTAAAATTCTTGCATCGGAGATGAGGGATAAAATAATCGATGTCGTCTCAAAGAATGGAGGCCATCTTGCACCCAATCTTGGGGTTGTAGAACTAACAATAGCCCT
>CAZHNS010000003.1:0-136658 GCA_964534175.1 uncultured bacterium
CCTTGACACTTTTCAAAGAAGACCTGACCCCTCTACGTTTCTGGTGAATTTCCAGTTTGGCATTTAAATTTCACCTCCAGTCCCCATGTTGTACAAATAATTGAGAGCCAATATTTAAATTAGTCTTTAAGCATTGCTTGGTAAAATTCTCTCTCAATTCCTTAGCATTTCCAATGATTTCTTCTAAAGAAATCGCCTGTTCTGAAAGCCGCAAAAATCCCAAAACTTTAATCGCAACTTTATCGCCAGTGCAGAATTTATGATCTTTATTTTCTCTTAATAAATATATACATTCTATTTCGCCATGATGGACTTCTAGTAATTCTGGGCAGTTTTTTATTTCTTCCATGATTTTATTAATATTTTCGTCAATTGGATTAGTAATTATTTCGAGACTTCCATTCTTAATGTATTTATCTAAGTCAATTTGCTCTTTTTCTCCTGTTTCTATATCAATCCGATATTTTATTTGATTATAAATTATTTCGGGTATTTTAATTTTTTCTTTCTGGAAAAGATTATTCAATTTTTTATGTTTTGCGCACCATATTATTACATCCGCATCAAGTAGATATACTGCCAAAATCGAAATCCTCTATATTTGGAAAAGAATAGCTGTTCAAGAAAGATTCTAGTTCCCCATATTTAACATCTAGATAATCAGCTAATTTCAGCTTGGATATTTTGCCTTTTTGATATGTCCTAATTGCTTGAGTTACATAATTCACAGGGAGTACCGGCAAAGAAGGTTCTCTGTGTTCCCTTAATTTATTAAAGTTCGATATATTTGGATGCTCTCTTAAACGTTGCATTTCTTTTGGAGAAAACATCCCCAAATTTTGGAGTCTCCAGGAAAGAGCCTGCAAAGAGACTCTGAACTTTGATGCAACATCAATAATATCAATTAACTCTATTTTTTTGTTTTTAATTCTATTTTCAATTTCTTCACGCAAAGATTCTTCCGGCAAAAGCAGAAAAGAAGCAAAAGTATCTGCGTATTTTTCAGGGTCGCTTTTCCCGCGTTCATCATGATATACATTTTCGTGTTCATATACATTCCAGGTTATCAAATGAAATAATTCATGAGAGATATCAAAAGTTCTTCTCCAAGGCATATCGTTTTTATTCAGTAAAATTGCCGTACCGAAGTCCCCTACTAATGAAGCAGCACTACCAAAATCACCTAAATCTCTACAAAAAATTAAAATGTTTTTTTCTTGAAGCGCATCAATAAGATTATTTCCAGGATAACGACCTAACTGAAACAAAGTTCGATATTCCTTAGCTAACTCTTCTGCAAATTCGTAGTCATTTCCATATATTTCTCTCTGTAATTCTGTGGGATTTGGGGGGATGAATTTTTCGTACTTTTGACCTATAAGTTCTGCAAACCTTTTATAATTATCACAAAAAACATTTAATTCGTTTTCATATTTTTTACATTTTGACTTATCACTACATTTTCTCCATAGAACTTTCTCTTTTTTTACGTCGCTTTTTTTCATCAGGTAGGATATATTTAGGCCCAAGGCTTTTGCAATTTTATCTAATTCGTTAACTGTAACCGGACGTTCTTCTTTTTCGATTGCACTGAGAGTTTGATAATTGTTAAATCCAACTTCTTTTGCCAGTTCCTTTAATGTTAAACCTATATTTTTCCGTTCTCTCCTTATTTTTTTGCCTAAATCCATATGTACCTCCCTTTTATTATAATATAATAATAATTTATATTTTTTTGTCAATAGGTTAATATTTATAAAATTTTCTTACTTTTAGGCCTTGACAAATCTGTAAGTCGTTGTATTATTATTAAGAGAATTAAAATGCGTTTGTTTAGATTTGTTCTCATGGAGGTGAAACAAACATGAAGAAGACAGTAAAATATAGTAAGGAAGGGATAAATAAGTTGCCGAACAATAGGCCAGTACTGTATAAGGTACTAACGGACAGCAATAGAAACAACTATACTGGTATAGCAAAACGAGGTCGAGTAAACAAAAGAATTGCGGAGCACCTTGGCAAAATACCGGGCGCAAAGGTTAAAATAGAGCAAATGAGTAGCATTAGTGAGGCAGCCAAAAAAGAGCTGAATGTGATAGTTCGGACACAGCCGAAATATAACAAAAGAAGAGGTTAATAGTCGCTTCAAAAATCTTTTCTAGAGTTTATGATTTAAATTATATGTTATATGGGGTCGGTGCTTGGCGCTGTGATATTTTATTTTTATTCGTAAAATTCGTGTAATATTAAAAGTCTTAGTGCCTTCGCAACTACTCAAAATACTCGACGGCGTTTTTGAATACCTGCAGTCCTTCTCCGCCCGTTTCGCCGTCCTGCCAGTTTGGAGGAGAATGTTTAAATATATTTCGCTCAGGATGAGGCATAAGTCCTAATATCCTGCCTGTTTCGTCGCACAGCCCCGCGATATGCTCACTCGAACTGGTTGGGTCATTCCCGGCATATTTAAGCGCGATATGGCCTTTTTCTATTTTCTTCTTGGTATAATCGTCAGCTATAAAGAGTCTTCCTTCACTGTTAGCCATTGGAATATGCAGGGTTTTTATTCCTTTTGTGAATACGCAGCGAGAGCTTTCTACTTTGAGGTTAAGCCACTGGTCCCTGAAAGTCGCCCCGGGAATGAGTGTTAAGGTTGCTTTTGCGTTCTTGAAGCCGGGAAGTAATCCCGCTTTTATAAGAATCTGGAAACCGTTACAAATACCTATTACAAGATTACCTTTATCGACGAATTTCAGGATTTTGTCTTTGAAGGCAGTAAGTCTTGCTGCCATGGCGGTGCCTGCTCCCAGGTCATCGCCGTAAGTAAATCCCCCGGGAATTGTAAGTATTTGACTTTCGGAGAGGATTGTTGGGTTTTTAAGCAGAGTATCTATGAATATAAATTCTGACTTCCCGCCGGCTGCCTCAAAAGCGAAACCTGCTTCCTGATCACAGTTAGTACCCGGGCCTCTTAAGATTAAAGAAGTTACCACTCTACTGCTCCTTCCCATTCTTCCAGGATTTCATCCACTTTGGTATTTATTAAGGTTTTATCTTTATTTTTTACGATTAACGAGGTACCTTTTGTTTTTCCTATGTTGTAGTGCTGAATTTTTTCTAACAGTTTTTCTACTGCTTCTAAGCTCTTTTCTTCTACTTCGACTAAGAATCTCGAATTCGACTCACTGAACAGTAGGATGTCGTCACGAAGATCGCCTTTTATAGATGAGAGGTCTATTTCACATCCGATTTTATTCGAAAAAGTCATCTCGGAGAGTGCTACCGCAAGACCGCCTTCCGATAAATCATGAATGGATAGGAAAAGTTTTTTTAGATTACCCTCTGTTATATTTTTTAATGTTTTGTATGCAAGTTCTCCATTTACTTCGGGAACGGCTCCCTTTATTCCAAGTACTTTTGATAGCTCACTGCCGCCGAGTTCGTTTTTTGTTTCTCCTATTAAAATGATATGATTGTTTTCGCTCTTAAAATTAGAAGTCATCGCATATTTATAATCGTCTATTACCGACATTGATGAGATAAGAAGTGTCGGAGGTATCGAGATTCTTTTCTTTTCCTTTCCCTGTGTTGTAAAGAAGTTATTCAGGCTGTCTTTTCCTGAAATAAAGGGAGTTCTAAATATTTTCGCGTAGTCGTAACATGCTCTTGTTGTCTCGAAAAGGTCGGCAAAGACGTTTTTATCCGCGGTATCTCCGAAGCAGAAGTTATCGAGCAAAACCGCGTTTTCAATATCTCCGCCCGCGGATACTAAGTTACGCAAAGATTCTTCGATAACAGATGCAGCCATTCTGTATGGGTCTATTTTCCCAAAGGACGGGTTTATTCCGAATCCGAGGACAACTGCCTTTTTTGAAGAAAGAAGAGGTCTTGTGACAGAGCCGTCAGAAGGGCTATCGGTTCCGGCAAAAGGTTTTACTACGCTTCCTCCCTGAACTTCGTGGTCATATTGCTGAGTTATCCATCTTCTGCTTCCTATATTTTTTGATGATAAAAGGCTAACAAGGGTTTTTTCCAGGTCCTCGGGAGCTTTAAATGAAGAAAACTCTCTATTATAATTTTTGACTTTCAGTCTTTTCTCGGGAATTGGTACTTTATTGAAGAGAAAATCGGGGTCTAAGTCTCCTACAACTTCTCCGTTATATCTTAGAATAAGTCTTCCGCCCCCGAATTTACCCATGACTGTAAATTCCACATTTTCCTCTTCGAAGATGGCGGATATCTTTTCTAGGTTTTCAGGAGGGACAGCCAGTACCATACGCTCCTGTGATTCCGAAACCCAGATTTCCCAATAAGAAAGTCCTTCGTACTTTAGAGGCGCTTTTTCAAGGTCGACGACGGCTCCTGTTTTTTCTCCCAGTTCTCCTATCGCCGAGGAAAAACCTCCGGCACCACAATCTGTTGCCGCGCGGTAGAGACCTTTGTTCTCAGCTACCATTTGAACATCGAGCATTTTCTTTTCTTCTATCGGGTTCCCTATTTGCACAGCTCCTCCGGATACGTCTTGAGATTGTTCGTCGAGGCTTAAGGATGAGAAGGTCGCGCCATGTATCCCATCTCTTCCGGTTTTTCCTCCGAGAGCAATGATTAGGTCGCCTTCTTTAACTTCTTTTTTTAAATGTTTTTTCTTTATTATTCCAACACTTCCGACGAATATAAGGGGATTGTAATTGAAATCTTTATCAAAATATACTGCTCCTCCCACTGTAGGAATTCCCATTTTGTTTCCATAATCTCGCACCCCTGCTATTACACCCCGGACTATTCTTCTGGGATGCAGAACGCCACTAAGAAGGGTTTTTCTTCTGCTTTCAGGGTCTCCGAAGCAGAAAATATCGGTCGATGCGATAGGTTTTGCTCCGAGACCGCATCCCATCGTATCTCTTATCACTCCACCGACTCCCGTTTCTGCACCACCGTAAGGTTCGAGTGCCGAAGGATGATTATGCGTTTCTGCTTTGTATGTAACTGCGTATTCTTTGTCGAACTCTATAGCTCCGGCATTATCGGAAAAGGAGAGCAGGACATTTTTTTTGTTTATTTCGTCGGTCGCGCCTTTAATATATCCGAATAGAGTTTTTTTCTTGAGGGTTTCTTTTTTATCGGATTTTATAGGCGATTTAAAGGTCTTATGGCAGCAGTGTTCACTCCAGGTCTGAGCTATGGTTTCGAGTTCCAGGTCTGTCGGTTCTCTGCCCTCATTTGTGAAGTATTCCTTAATTATTTTCATCTCTTCGAGAGTTAAAGCAAGCAGACCTTTTTTTGATATATCGATTAATTCTTTGTCAGTTGCGCTTTTAATCGGAACTATATTCTTCTTAAATTTATATGGTGAAGGATGCGGAAACTCGACTTTTAGGGGGTCCACCGCCATCTGTATAAGGTCGTTCATTAAAAGTCTATCTTGTATTTTTTCAAGCTCTTTTTCGGATATCTTTCCTTTGAATGTATAACGTTTGCCTGTTTTTGTTCTTGTTACTTTGTAATTAAGATTATTCGCTACTTCTTTTAAGGTTTCTCCTTCTTCGTCGAAGACACCTGGTTTATAAACTATGGTTGTACTTTTTCCTTCTCTATCGAGTAATTTATCTATCGAATATTCCTCGATAGCAGGATCTATCAATATTTCATTTGTGAGTTTTTCGATATCAGAGATACTTAAGGAACCTTCTATGTAAAATATCTGGGTTATATATACTTTTTCTACTGAGGATATGCCCAGCAGGAGAGCATCATCCCGCAGGGAATTTGCTTTCGGATTGGTAAGATTTTTTTTGATTCCCTTTTCTACAAAAAACATAGCAATAAATATATTGTAATCCTCAAATGTCAACACCATTTCTATATAAGTAATCATGAAATTGTCATAATAACTAATTTTTGCCTCAAAGTGTAAAATTCGGTAATCGTTCGAAATGTAAAAATTAAATATTAAAATGGAAAATTACATATTAAAATTCAAAAAGATATTAGAAAGAGCTATACATATTGGAAAGGCAAAATAAAATTTTACATTTTTCTTTGTCATTTTGCTTTTTGATTTTTGATTTATTGCTTGATTCATATCTGGAGTATAAGCTCTGATTCGCGCTTTTTATAGTCCTATTCAGTGGAACTATTTACTTTGGTGCGTATCTAAATATATAAAGAAAAAAAGGAGGATAGTATGAATAGGGAAAGTTATGATTTAAAAAGGATGTTTATGCTGCATTTGAGAATTGGTTTTTTGATAACTCTTGTAGCTCTGATTGCCGGGTTCATCTTTATTCCTGAGTTTAAAACAGAACCCTATCGACCGAATGTCGATACGGTTATCAGGATAGACAACTTGCCAGTTCAGTTGCAAAATATAATCCAGCCTCCTCCTCCTGTACGGCCCAGGATGCCTGTGGCAGCGGAAACAGATGCGGATGTGGAAGCAGAAACTATCGATAAGACAAATATTATCGGTGAAGATGGAAAGGTTACACAGGTAGCATTTGAGCCGCCTCCGTTCGTTTATTACGAAGTTCCTCCTAAACCTTTAAACCTCGATAAAATCAATTTTGACTATCCCCGTGTATTCCAAATTGAAGGTACGGTTTTTCTGGAATTGTGGATTGATAAAGAGGGGGATGTAAGAAATGTAATTCTTGTTAAATCTCTTCATCCCGTTTTCGATAAAGTTGCAATCGAAGGGGCAAGTAAATTAAAATTTTCACCTGCGATTCAGAGAGATAAACCGGTTGCTGTTCGTTATTCTTTCCCGGTCAAATTCAAAATTGAATAGAACCGCAGGAAAAACTGGTGTTTCGAGTTATGTGTTTCGTGTTTCGGGTAAAAAAATAAAATCAGTGCTTATCCGTGTAAATCACTGGCAATTTTATAGTTAGAAAGTTAGGAGGTTAGGAAGTTAGGTAGTTAAAACAACAAAAAGTCTCTGTGTTCTCTGTGTGTTTTTTTATAGTTAGTGTGTTAGTGGGTTGGTGTGTTGGTGGGTTAAAAAACAGCCCAACCGACTAACCGACCAACGGGCTAACAATTGAAAATCTTTGTGGCTTTGTGTGAGAAATTAGGTTTTAGAAAAAAATTAAAAATTCAACATTCAACATTCAAAATTAATATCCTACTCTCTAACTCTCTAACGCTCTAACCCTCTAACGTTTTTCTGTCTTTGTGGCTTAAAAAAAGGGGTTCTGGGAAAAATAAGCCCTTGACTAATTATATATTCTTCTTAAGTTTAGACAAAAGGAGGCTTTTGATGAGAAAATTTGCTTTAAGTCTTTCTTTTATACTTTTATTATTAGTTTTTTTGGCAGGATGCCAAAAATTGGAAGAATTCCGGTATTCTGGTAATAAGGGAGGAACTTTAGTAATAGCATTATTAGATGAACCGTCTAACTTAAATCCAATTTATCCTTCTCTTTCGGGTATTTCACCCGTTACTTCTCAATTATTTACTCCGTTAATTTCAGAAAAGCCTAACGGTAAAGTCCGTCCGGCAATCGCCGAATCCTGGATTTATTCGGAGGATTTATCATCTATTACTTATACTATCGCTAAGGGAGCCACCTGGCATGATGGAAGACCGGTGACAGCTGAAGATGTTGTTTTTACAGTAGAACAAATAAAGAACAGTGAGAATAATTCACCCCTTGCGCAAAAGTTGAGTTATATTGAGAGTGTTGAAGCTCTTAATCCAAGGCAGGTACGTTTTAATTTGAAACAAGTTTATGCTGGTGAGTTACAGAGTACTAATATCTATCCGATTCCAAAGCATATTTTGGAAAAAGAAGAAGAAATCGCAAATTCTGATTTTAATGTTGACCCGGTTGGTTCAGGACCTTATAAAATGAAAGAATGGAATAGGGGTAAATGGATTGAACTAACCGCTAATTCCAGTTATTATAGAGGGAGAGCTCCTGTAGATAGAATGGTTTTCTATACTCCTTCTTCTATGGAAGAGCTTTTAGCTGAATTAAAAGAAGGAAATGTAGATTTGGCTTTTAACATGCCGCCCGGTAACAATTATGATACTTTGAGTTCTTATAGTAAAGTTCTTTCACCGGGGAAATCCTATGTGTATATCGGTTGGAACCTGGAACGTTTTCCAGACAAAAAACTAAGGCAGGCTTTAAGTATTGCTATAGATCGAAGCGGAATAATTTCTGATGTTCTTAAAGATTACGGGCAGATCGTTAACGGTCCAATAACTCCTGAACATTGGGCTTATAATCCGAATTTGAAGAATATTAGACATGATGAAGAAGGTGCGGTTGATCTAATTGAGCAGGCTGGTTATTCAAAAAGGAGAGGCAACAGATATTATCAGGGGTTAAATATAAGGATACTTGTTGAGGGAGGAGACGATATAAGAAGAAAAGTGGCTGAAAGCGTTGTTTCGGATCTTAGAGGTATTGGAGTCCAGGCTTCGGTTATAACGCTGTCCAGTTTGGATTTTATCGATCGTTTGTTTAAAAAAGACTTCGACGCCTATATAATGGGATGGAATGTTGAGAAGGAATTTAATCCTTTTCAGATATGGGGTTCTGATGGAATGTACAACTTTGTAGGCTATAAGAATGAAAAGGTAGACGAACTTATTGGGGAAGCTCTTTTGTCTTTAGATAGGGAAAAGGCTAAAAGAGCCTGGTATGAGTTTCAGGAAATAATCAGGGATGATTTACCTTATACTTTTCTTTATGCACCTCAGGAGATAACACTTGTTAAGAAGAATATTCAGGGTATCGGGGAAGATGATAAAAGACCGGTTGTTTCTTTTGTCGATGAATTATGGTTCAGACAGGTTCCTTCCAGTGTTATCGAACTTGCTTCTCTTGGTGAAAGCTATAAGAAATCCGAAGGAGAAGTAGAAAGTAGACCGACAAGACCAAGAGAAGAAGCCCCAAGAGCGGAAGAAATACTTCAGGCTACTGCAGCTCCACGGGTGCCTGAGAGAACACCTCCTGCTACGACTGCCGCCAGAGAAACTCGAGCGCCTGAGAGTGGTGAAGAAGAAACTTCTCCGGAAGAAGAGGAAACAGGTGAACTTCCAGCTTTCGTTCCTCATGAAATTCCACCTAAACCTTTGAATCTTGACAAGGTTTCGTTTGATTATCCGGAAGTAGCAAAGACTCTTGGACTTAGCGGTACTGTTTATCTACAGTTATGGATAGATGAGAAGGGAAATGTTACCAATGTGACTCTCATCAGGTCTGTTCATCCTATTCTGGATAAAGTTGCTGTTGATAACGCGAAGAAATTAAAGTTTTCACCGGCGAGGCAGGGAGATAGAGCGGTTGCTGTTCCACTTTCCTTCCCGGTCCGTTTCCAGCAATAGAAGATAGGTTTTGGGTCTGGCTTTGTTAGTGTGTTAGTGTGTTGGTGTGTTTTTTTAACAGACTAACGGACAAACTGCCCAACTGACCAACAGATTGAAGTCTATATATAAATGTGGTTAATTTTATAATTGTGAAAATATAGTATATGTGGGAGTAACTACATTATTATGGGAAAACTTATAAGATTCGGTGTTTCGATGGATAAGGAACTTCTCCATAAGTTTGATTTACTCATAGATGGAGAAGGTTACGAGAATCGTTCTGAAGCAATTAGAGATTTGATACGTGGAAGACTTATAGAAGAAGAGTGGGAGGAAGAAGAAGTAGTATGTGGAGGAATTTTGCTTGTCTATGACCATCACAAACCGCGTCTTACCGAAAAAGTAACCGAAATCCAGCATCATTTTTACAAACTTGTTATTTCTACTCAACACATACACATGGACCATGATAATTGTATGGAAATAATAAGTGTTAGGGGTAAAGCCAAAGAGATTCACAAATTTTTTAATAAATTGCGGGCAACAATCGGCATAAAACAGTGCGATATCATAAGAGCATCTATGGGGAACAAGATTAAATAAATTGTAACACAATTAATTAACTCTTGTTTTTTTGTAAAAATATCTTACAGTGTTTTGCTTCCTTTGAAAATTAAATATTAAAAATTAAAAAGCAAAATGACATTTGAAAATGCAAAATTTTACCCTCCCACAACTCAAAAAGTCAAAAGAAATTTATTGGTAGTACTCGTTATTTTTTTTAAATTTTTGAACTTTGATTTGTAATTTTACAATTTGATATTTGATTTTTACTATTTTTTTAATAGTTTATTCGCTGTTTGTTTCACTTCCTCGTAGATTTCTTTTACAGGTAATTTGTTTTTCCTTGCCAGTTTTTCACAGGAATCGAGTTCGGGAGAAATGTTTACCAATTCTCCGTGCAAATAAGCGAGTTTAACTTCTGCTTCGCCAAATTTGGTTTTTATTTTTTTTGATTTTCTATCTAATTTTTTTCTTTCAATAGAATGAATTCTAACACCGATTGTGGTCGTTTCATGAAAAAGAATATTAGCTAAGGTATCGATATTTTCCTTTTCGCAGATTATTGATAAGATGAAACCACCTCGTCCTTTTTTCATCTGAATAGGTGTTCGGAAAACATCGAGTGCTCCCGAGTTAAGAAGTTTCTTTTCGACAGAAGGAAAAAACTCAGGGCTCATATCATCAATATTTGTTTCTATAAGTACTTCATTTTCGGAATGTTTTTTTGTTTTAGTCCCCAAAATTACCCTTAAGAAATTAGGGCTCTCATTAAATTGCTTTGAACCGAAACCTATACCAATACTTTGTATTTTTATTTCGGGCAAAGAGAACGATTGCGCGAAGTGTTTTATGAAAAGTGCCCCCGTAGGAGTAACCAGTTCACTGTTTATTCCCGACGAATAAATAGGAGCCCCGGACCTCTTAAGGAGTTCGGCGGTTGCCGGAACGGGAAGCGGTACCCTTCCGTGTTCTATTTCTGTCGAACCTGTTCCGACGTTTATGGGGGAAAAATATATTTTATTTACGTTTAATAGTTCGATTGCTACAGCTGCTCCCATGATATCAGCTATCGAGTCTATAGCTCCGAGTTCATGAAAGTGGATTTTATCTTTTGATACTCCATGAATGCCCGCTTCGACTTCTGCAAGCTCTTCAAACATCTTTTTACTTTTTTCTATGATTTTTTTATCTAATTTAGAACTATCCAGAAGTTTTTTGATGTCTTTTAAGTGTCGTGCTTTAGTTATTTTTTTTGATATTTCGACCTTAAATTTTTTGCCTGTAAAATTTCCTCTTTTTGTTTCCCGTATTTTTATTTTAGCTTCAGGGGGTAAAATTTTGGATATTTTATTTGTAAATTTTTTCTCATTTATGCCTAAATCAAGAAGTGCTCCTATAAACATATCGCCGCTAATCCCTGAGAAACAATCTACGTATAGAATTCTTTCACCTGAGTTCTTCATTTTATTTCCCTTTCAATTATTTTTTTTATAACTGCTGCCGCAAAGAATCCCGCACTGTAGCCGTTATCTATGTTGACAACACTAATACCGGGTGCGCAGGAGTTTAACATTGTCAGGAGGGGAGCTATACCGTTAAAGCTAGCACCGTAACCAACTGAAGTTGGAACGGCTATTATTGGAGTGTCGATAAGCCCTGCTACCACGGAAGGAAGCGCTCCTTCCATTCCAGCAATTACTATTACTATATCTGCTTCCTTAAGTTTCTTTCTTATGCTAAGAATCCTGTGTATCCCGGAGATTCCGACATCAAAAAATGTCTCCACTTCCACACCCATCGATCTGGCGGTAATTTCGCTCTCTCTCGCGACCGGGATGTCTGAAGTTCCTGCTGTTACTATTATAACCTTACCAATAGTTTTTTTGGGAAATTTTCCTATGAAAAAGAGATTCGCTTCAGGATAAATTTTCGCTTCAGGATAAGTTTTTTTTATTTCTTCGAGAGATTCTTTTGGAACTCTTGTGGCTATAATATTGGAATCTTGCTTCATTCTTCCTACGATCTGTATTATCTGATTTGTGGTTTTGTTCATACAGTAAATAGCTTCAGGCGCGCCCATTCTTAGTTCTCTATGTGTATCTATTTTTGCAAAGCCTAAGTCCACAAAAGGTAAGTTTTCAAGAATTGTTAACGCTTCTTTTATACTTTTTTTGCCTTTTTTGACTTCTTTAAGTAATTTTTCTATTTTATTTTTGTCCATTTTCGATACCAATATCCATGCTTCCGCTCCTGTACTCCTCTATATCGAGAGTTACATAATCGTATCCCATTTTTTTAAATTCGGCGATTATGGTTTTTCTATGCGAGAGGAGTTTATCAAAATCTTTTTCGGAAACCTCGATTCGTGCTATACCACCGTGATTTCGAACACGGAATTTTTTGAAAGTTTTAGCTGCCAACAGACTTTCTGCCGACTCAACTCTTTTTAGTTTTTTCTTTGTAAGCCTTGTTCCGTAGGGGAAACGGGTAGCGAGGCATGTGAAAGAGTTTTTGTTCCAGCTAGGCATGTTTAGCTTTCTGCTTAATTTTTTTATTTCTTCTCTTTTAAATTTCGCTTCTAATAGAGGGCTCTTAATACCAAGTTCCTTTATAGCTTTAAATCCTGGACGATATTGTTCTGTATCTTCTATGTTTGTTCCTTCTGCAACCTCATTTATTCCTTCTTTTCTTGCTATTTCTTTTAACTTTTTGAGTATAGTTTTTTTACAGATATAACATCTGTCGGTTGGATTTTTTACGAAGTTACTTTCGGAGAGAATCTTAATATCTATAGATTCCCATCTGGCTCCGATTTTTTCGGCTATATTTTTAGCTTCTGTTATTTTTTCCTTCGGAATAAGTTCCGATTCCACAGTTATTGCAAGAACTTTATCAGCTCCCAGGAAATCTACGGCGGCTTTTAAAAGGAAACTGCTGTCGGTCCCGCCCGAAAAAGCAACAAGAACAGATTTGTATTTTTTTAAGATCTTTCTTAATTTCTGAATGTCCTTATGTTTTGAAATTAAAGTTTTAGTTGATTTCAATTATATCTCCTGTAATGGTTACAATGACTGATATCTTTATCTTTGAATATATTTAATCAAACCTTATTTGTCAATGCTTTATATGTTTTGTTGAAATTTTAGAAGGAAGTTTTTTGTGAGAATTTGAGTTCAAAATTTAAGATTGATTATATGATGTGTTTAAATTGAAGAAATAATTTAAAAATCCTAACTCCATTTATTATCCGTCAAGGAAGATTTTTTTATGGTTCCCGGGTCTATGTTTTCAGGTCAGAGCCCGAGGCAGCATCCTCCGCCTTTTTCTCTCTTATAAAGCAAGTTAATTCCTATTTTTATGATTGAATGAGGACCTTCGGTTTCTCCTATATCAAGAAATGAAGTTGAAAGTTTTCCGTCGAGAACAAGTCTGAAATCGTATGTCCTGAATACCACTATACCTGCTCCGGCTTCCAGAGCAAATCCATCGGAATAATCAAAATAATCTAATGCTATACTTTTCCTCGCCAGACCGACGCTTAAAAATGGAGAGAAATCTGTTGTGTTCATAAAGTAAAGAAAAGAAATGCCGAGAGCCCATTCGCTTATATCGGATTCCCCTAGTTTTGATCCCCAATACCAGGCTACTTCCGCTGCAAATTTAGGGGTTTCGTACCAGCCTTTCCATTCATAGTAATTTAATGTGCCGTCAATATCACCATAACCTGTCACAGGCATTCCCATTCCAAAACCGACGCCGCTGGAGAAAAAGGCTTTCTTTCTTTTCGCTCCTATTTCTACTTCCGATTCCATGATTTTACCGACTTCGGCTGTTTTTCCCACTTCTTTGCCGTACTCGATGGATTTTGCCAGACGTGATATACAAACATCTAAATCCTCGGCTGTTTGCGAGGTTACTTTATCTGAAAATACTATATTGCCGGATTGAGATTCAACCACTACGGAAGAAACAATATATTTTTCTCCTATTTTGGTAAGAGAACCAAATATTACTTTCTCAAGACCAAGCCTGGTTCCGATGTCAGCTGCGCATTCTTTGTTATAGCATTCTACTTTTTCCCCGAGTTTTCCCTCTATTTCATCCGGTAATAAAACCGTGTATCCGTAGGAGCTTAATTCGGAGCCCATAAGCTGATGAACGGCTTCGATTATGTTGCTTTCGATTCCTACCGTTTTAAGAGGTAATATTCCTATATTTTTGGCGTTTAAGCTAACCGGTAAAATTAGAAATAAAGATAATAAAAAAAGAACTGTTTTTTTAAATTTACTCATTTTCCCTCCTTTTTTTATAAAATACTTGGCTTTTCTTTACAAAATATTGGAGAAATCCTGCTTTGTCAAGGGTCTTTTTATTTTTGGTTGTACTTTTTAAAACGGAAAACCTTCTTCCGGTTTTCCGTTTTTTCTGGTTTTTTCTCTCGAAGGTATTTTCGCTTCCTTATGTATAATGTTGGTTTCTACTACTATAGCCTTTTCGGGTTTTGCAGGACAAACATTCTGACATGCTCCGCACCCTATACAAAGTGAAGGTCTTGTTGTTGGTATACGTAAAACTCCTTTATATGGTATCATTGTTACCGCAGCTGTCGGGCATATTTCAGCACAGGCGCCGCAGTTGGTATTGTTCTGGTAAACAACACAAAAATCTTTGATAAATTTAACTCTTCCTATCTGGATTTTTTTCTTCTTTCCTTTTGTGTGAGGTATTATTGCATCGGTAGGACAGACTTCCAGGCATTTTGTGCATTCGTAAGCGCAATATCCACTGTAAAAATCCATATAAGGAATAAACATGCCTTTAAGTCCGTATTGGAATAACGAGGGTTGAAGAACATTGGTGGGACAGTTGTTTACGCATAGATAACAAGCTGTACATTTGCTTATATATTTATCTAGACTGATGCTCCCCGGAGGTGTGGGAGGTGGAGTGTAAGTTTTTATCGGTGTTTTTTTATTTCTCAAGAATAAATTAAGTCCCGAGAAACCTAAAATGCCAAGAAATGAGTAAAGAAAATGTCTTCTTGATATATTTTGTGTTTTTTCGCGTTTACTTTTTTCCTTATTTCTTGATGGTCTATAATTTATAGCGGAAGTGGGGCACGCATCGAGGCAGTTAAAACATCTTATACAGGAAGAATTATCAACGGTTTTATCTTTTGAGTTTATACATTCCGCTTTACAAACAGATTTGCAAATTCCACAGGAGGTGCAGTCAGTTTTATCGATTTCTATTCTATATAAAGAGCGGACCGAAAGTATTCCGAGGAAAGTTCCTAAAGGGCAGATAGAATTACAGTAAAGTCTTCCTCTTTTCAAAGAAAGATATATGATTATTCCCAGAATCAAAATAAAAGGTGCTAAGGCTAACATATTAAAGTTTGGAAGATTTAATATACTAAGCCAGTAGATATCAAATTTTCGCAAAACAAGTTCCATGCCATTGTTTATGAGCACTATAGAAGGTTTTAATAAATAGTTTACCGCTTTGCCGAAAACGCTATAAGGATCCAGATAGGAAACAAGATAAAGCCCTCCCGATATCAGACTTATAATTGTCAAAATAAGTATAGTTATTTTAAGTGTAATTAAAGGCTCGCGGTAACTATATTTCGATGGGTTTTTTTTAATTCTTATTAGTATATCTTGAAACCCGCCGAGAGGACAGAAAAATGAACAGTATATCCTTCCGAAATTAGCAGTTATTAAAAGGAATAAAACGAGTAAGAATAAAGATAGAAGAAATCCTTCAAAGAAAAAGGATATAACATGCGGAATTATTTGAGATTTAATTGGAATTATTTTTAGTTTTTCTGGGAAAAAACGAAAGAACGAAAAAAATATAAAAACAAAAAAGAAGACCTCAACTGAAACTCGTAGAAGTTTTAACTTCCCTTTTTTCATTTATAGAGTGATTCTCTTAATATTTAATTCTTCGAGATTGCTGGTACCAAGTCCCAAATCGTTGGCAATTTTTATATATTTTATATTTTCTACCTTTTCTCCCAAGATTTTAGAAGAAGCAACGTCAAGTGCTACCATATCTTTTGATAATAGTTGCATCTCTTTTCTTACGACGTCTTTTAAGGAACGAGATCTCGGCCCATCCGTTAATATATTGTACGCATCTACTATAGTAAGGTCGGGCTTTCTGTATAGAGGGAATTCGGCAATACACCTGTCAAGGTCGGTTCTATGATAGTAACCTCTATCCCAAACTACACCCATGAGATTTTTGAGCGCGCATGTCATTCTGGTACTCCCGTGGTTTTTTAATATGGGTACATTTATAAAGACATCACTTTCTAATATTAACTCATGGACTTTAACTTGCTTTAGTGTATGAGCACCGGGTACTCTTACTTCCTGATAATACGATTCCTTATTCGCATGCACAACTTTTGCATTAGCTTCTTTCGCTGCTTTTTCAATTTCACTAGTACGGTAAGTTGTAAAACAGTCATTACATGTATGGTCGAACACATACACTCTACTAGCTCCCGCATCGTAGCAGTGTTCTATTATTCTTTTAACTAAAGCTGGATTTGTGGTAGCTGCTCCTTCAGGGTTCGCGATCCAGGCAATATTTGGTTTTACTACGACTATTTGTCCTTTCTTTACAAAACGTTTCATTCCGCCTAATGCTGCGATACCTTTGTCGAACATTTTTTCAGGTGTGCCGTTTTTAACTGCTATTAAATCCGGTATTTGTGTGTTTCTACTTTCTTTTTCCTGTGCGAGAAGGGGTGTTGATTTGACAATTGAAGAGATACCAGCAACAGCTGCCAGCGAAAAGGCTTTTTTAAAGAAATCTCTTCTGTTCATTTTTTCTCCCCCTTTCCAGATATTAAAATACCTTTGTATAAGATTAGCCATAAATTTTTATTTGTCAACACCCCATGGTGCTGATAGTCAAATTTTTGATTGTATTGATGCTGTGATTCGAAAAAAGCCTTGACAATTTTACCGGAATGGGATAAAATTAGACAACCCAACAATTTTTTTAAACACGGAAAAAGTTGTTTTTTTCAAGCTAAACAGCAAAGGGGGAGGTTTTTATGAGGTTTAATTTTAGTAAAGTGTTCCTCATCTTTTCTGTACTGCTAATGTTTGCATTTTCAGGCGAGTTAGCCGCCCAGACCGCTACCGATCTTGTTATTGTTCCAGATGGAGCAACGGTAGAACTTGCCGGGACCCAGGTATTTCAGGCGAGGCTTACTTCGAGTGGTATGGGTGTTGATGGTGAAAGGATTTATTTTGAGATTATAAATTCTCCGGCTTTAGGCAGCGTGGATCCGGCGGATTCTATGACAGTTAACGGTGGTTACGCGCATACTACTTATACCGCGGGAATCACACTTGGAACCGATACACTTGTTGCATATTGGACAGATGAAGTGACGAGGGATGAATTAGCCGATACAGTGATTATCACGATAGAACCCGGTCCACCTGCTAGGTTAAGAGTTACTCCGGAAGACACGGTTGTTGTTGTAACGGAAAACGCTGTAATAATCGCAGAGTTATTTGATGACTATCTTAACCACGTGGATGCGACGAGCCCAGCCCAGGTTTCTTTTGCAACTTCAGGAATGGGGACTTTTGGTACAGCTGCGGTTAATGAAGACGGTTGTATTGAGGTGGCTTATACCACTTATGATAGAATGGCGACGGATATAATAACAACCGAGCTTTTGGTAAATCATGCAATGGATTACGATACAGTTCATACCATCGGAGCGGCTCCGGCAACTATGATTTTAAATGCTGAAGATTCAACGGTTGTAGTTTCCGAAACGGATTATGACGAGGAATTG
Organism: uncultured bacterium; assembly: GCA_964534175.1. Classification (GTDB taxonomy): domain Bacteria; phylum Hydrothermota; class UBA3072; order UBA3072; family UBA3072; genus JAFGHJ01. The sequence goes on from CAZHNS010000003.1 coordinate 17,715, forward strand.
TGGTTTTATCTCTTCGATGCGTACGATAACCCCAGTACTTGGTCTGATTACTATGCAGGTGTACGTTATTCGGTAGCATTTACAGTTAACGTCGGAGGCGGAGTATTCGAGGACGATGATGTAGAGGTAATCGAAGGCGGATATGGTTATAATTATTATTATTCCTCTACGTCTTCCGGTGTGTACACGGTTACGGCAACGAGCGGAGCTGCCACAGCCGATGTAGCTATAACTCAGATTCCTGATTATCCCGATGAGTTAGTCATTACTCCTTCTTCTGCTGCAATTCCTGCCGGCACCGACACTACACTTACGGCAAGGTTGTTTGATCAGTATAGTAACCGTTGTTATGCGGATGACGAGCGATTTGATGATATTGAGTGGGGAGAAATTTCCGGGCAGGGAGATTTGGAAACCCCATACATAGAAGGTCATAATTGGAAGTGCGTTTTTAATTCTTATCCTTATGCTGCTGATACTGCGCGGATATGGGCTGGTTATGATGGAGCCGAACCTGACGATGAAGTTGTTATCTTCAGTGCCGAACCTGGCGAGCTCCATCATTTCGCTCTTGATATTTATAACAATAGGGATACAGCTAATGTTTCCGATGGTGATTATGAGCAAACTAATTGTCTGAGGATAGAAGCACAGGATTCCAATAATATACGTCTTTATACCTATACGAATCCTGACACACTTACTCTGTCGCTTAATGGAAGTACGGCAGAAGCTTCACAGGTTACCTGGTTTGTGTGGGATAACACAGGGGACGATTGGGATACTACTGTAGGACTTGCTTCTCCTATTCCCGAAAGTTTCTTTTATGAAGGTGTAACGAGGGTTTATATTGCAAATCAGATAGCAGAGACTGATACAGTAACGGCGGCGGATACATCGGGTCACAGCGGTACGTCTCCTGAAGTGACCTGGCTGCCTATCGAGGTAGTTGCATTCAATGTTGGACTTGAAGGCGGATTAACAACAATATGGCCGATCGATGATACCGTTAATATCGAGGTAACGGCAATAGATATGTTTGGCAATACTACAGATTTAGGATTACCACTTAATGCTCATCTGAGCGCTAATAGAACAGGGATAGTTTTTACTGGTGGAGAAATCCGTTTGATGGAAACTTCAGTAGAACTATATCCGATGGTGGCCACTGAATTTATGTCTGGATTGATAATAACAGTTGAAGATCTTCTCAATCCAAGCATAAATGGCAGTTCCTACCCGATAAATGTTGGATCTGGGGTAGAGGAAGGACCAATTATCTCGGATATAAACTCTTCATTTGGTACCGGAGCTATTTCATATGTGGTAGCGAAGGATGGTCAGGTTTCAATAAAGGTATACAATAAAGTCGGAATGGAAGTCGGATCTCTTGTTGATGGAACTGTAAGACGTGGCTACTATCAGACTTCACTGAAGGAATTGAATCTTCCGGCTGAAATATACTTTGTGGTGATGGAGACGCCGGATAACGGGATAAAGAAAGTAAAAACGACATTGATAAAATAAAAATGAAAAGGGGTAGAACAAAACCCCTTAGTCAGAATAAAAAGGGCGGAAGAATTTTCCGCCCTTCTTTATTTAGATTAGTAAGTTGTTAGCATAATATCTTTGTGTTCTCTGTGGTTAAAAAAAGAGAGAGGTGAGGTTTCGTACTTGACAAAGCTTTGGTTTTGTGTATCCATAATTTGTGATAAGGTTTATAATAAAATGCGTATAAAAAAATTAGTGGTTGGGATTCTGCAGACAAATTGTTATATTCTCTCGGGAGAAAATAAGGGTATTATAATTGATCCGGGTGAGGAGGCAGATAGAATATTAGAAGCTGTTTCGGATTTACAAATAGATTTGATACTTTTAACTCACAATCATTTTGATCATATTAGGGCTTTGTTACCGGTAAAAAACGCTACTTCTGCTGAGGTTGCAATACATTCTTTAGACAGCATAGACGAAGCGGATGTAGAGCTTGAAGATGGGGCAAGGATACCTTTTGACGGTAAAGAAATTTCAGTTATGCATACTCCCGGACATACGCCGGGAAGTTGCTGTTTCTATTTTGGCGGATGTCTTTTTTCCGGGGATACTTTATTTTACGGTGGATGGGGTAATACAGCGTTGCCCGGGGGAGATGAGAGAGCTATTTTCAAGAGTATTAGGGAAAAAATAATGTCTCTTCCTGACGGTATTGTTGTTTATCCCGGACATGGCGAAGAAACCACTATTGGAGAGGAAAGATCTTTGTACTTTTGATGGGAGCTAATATTTTAAAGAATTTAGAGGTTAAATTTGTTGGGATATCAAACTTAAAAGAAATATGGGAGAGGATCTTTAATCTCACAAAAAATCCCTCGCCTTTTATTTCTTATGGCTGGTTTTATTCTCTTGGGAAATGTTTATTAAAAAAAGACGTTAAAAGTATGGTTTTTTATAAAGATAGTGAACCTGTCGGTATTCTTCCTGCAGAAATAAAAGATAATACTTTGTTTTTAATCGGCGATGAGAGAGTGACGGATCTTAATGGTATAATATTGAATTGCCGCTACTCGAAGGAAATAATTGGCTCTATATCTGATTTTATTTTGGAAAAGGATTTGAAGGTCGAATTGTATCCGCTGGTGCCCAAAAGTGAACTTATGGAATTTCTTCCAGGTATGCTTAATGTAAAGAAAGTAGAAAAATCTGAATCCTTTTCTGCCTTGAAACTCCCTTCTTCCTGGGAAGAATATCTTGGATCTCTTTCTTCTAAGAATAGACACGAGATTAGGAGAAAGCTTAAGAAAGTCAAAGGTGCAACGATTAAAAAATTAAAAGCCGAGGATATAAATAAATTGTTTGACTTGATGGAGTCTTCTAGTACAGAGAAGAAAAGCTTCTTAAGTGAGGAAATGAAAAATTTTTTCTACGAAGTTGCTTTATACCTCGAGGGAATAGGAGCTTTACGATTAAAAGCTTGTTTTTATAAAAATGAAATACTGGCAATACTTTTTTGTTTTCAAATGAAAGATACGGTATATGCTTTCAATACCGGATACAATCCGGATTTTTATGAATTATCGCCAGGTGTTGTTTCTTTTGCACTGGATATAGAGGAGGCAATAGACAAAGGTTTCACCTGCTATAACTTTCTACGGGGAGAAGAGAGATTTAAATCCGATTTGGGAGCTCGGAGGGCTTATACATGGGAAATAAGAAGGTGAAAATCTGTATAATTTCTTATCATACTTCCCCTTTTGCATCCGTTGGTGAGGGTTCTTCGGGAGGTATGAGTATCTATCTTTCGAATCTTTGCAGAAGAATAAGTAAAAATATGGAAGTCGATATTTTCTGCAGGGGCATAAAAAAAGAAAAAAAAGTAGATAGATGTAATTTAATCTATCTGAATGGTATGAACTTAGAGGAATTTCAGGAAGAAATTATACGTTTTCATATTAAGAAAAAATATGATATTCTGCATTCTCATTACTGGCTTTCCGGAATTGTTGCTAAAAAGATAAAAAAGATATTTCCCGATTTAACCTGGATTCACAGTTTTCATACGATCGAAGCTCTTAAAAGGGTTACTTATGATGAAGTTAGAATCGAAAAGGAGAAAGATATAACGCGTTTGTGTGATTTTATAGTTTCTCCGACTCATGAGGAAAAACAATGGATTGAACAATGGCACCCAGAAGTGTCGGTCGAAGTGATCCCCCATGGTGTTTCTAATCGCGACTTTCCTTTTGGAAAAGATGGAAGTAGAAATATTCTTTTTGTAGGTCGAATAGATCCTGTTAAGGGAATAGAACTGCTGATGGAGTCGCTGAAATTTATCAGGGGAGATTTTGTCTTAAACATTGCGGGTGGCCCTTCAAAAGATATCTCTTATTACGAAAATATAAAAGATAATACTTCTAAGTATCCTATACGTTTTTTTGGTAAAGTTCCCCATAAAGAGTTATATAAAATTTATCAAAATTCATGTATGCTGGTACTTCCCTCTTATTATGAATCTTTTGGACTGGTCGCACTCGAGGCAATGTCAAGCGGGCGGCCTGTCGTCGGTTTTTCCGATACATCTCTATCTGAAGTTGTAGGGGAAAAAGCCGGTATCTTTGTGAAAAGAAATACCAGAGAATTTGCTCATGCAATTAATTTTTTACTTAATAATAAGTCTAAAAGATACGATTTTGGTAAAAAGGCCAGTAAAATATCTTATGCTTATAGTTGGGAAAAAACTTCGAGGAGGTATATTGAATTCTACAGAAAAATCGCCAAGGAATACACTGGTAATTATGGCACATCCCGATGATGCGGAACTTGCTTGCGGTGGGAGTGTTGCTAAGTGGGTAGAGGAAGGAGATGTTTATTATATTATTGCTTCTGATGGAGGAAAGGGTAGCTGGGATGAGGACGAAGCTCCTTATAAAGTCTCTTGCAGAAGAGAAGATGAGCAGAAAAAAGCTGCTGATTATCTCGGAGTAAAGAAAGTAATTTTCCTGCAGCATTCCGATGGAGAGCTTGAAAATATAAGCCCTCTCCGAATCGAATTTGCGGCGCTTATTAGAAAACTGAAGCCCTATAGAATAGTTACAAATGACCCCTGGATGAGGATGTTTCATCCGGATCACAGGGCAAATGCTTACGCGGTAATTGGTGGCATTATGATTGCCCGAGATTGGCATTTTTATCCGTTTTTGAGAGAATTAGGTCTGCAGCCCACGAGGCCAAAGAAATTGCTTCTCACTCCTACCGATAATCCCAATTTAATAGTCGATATAACCACGACTATTGACAAAAAAATTAAGGCTATTGGTTTTCACGAAAGCCAGGTAGCTATTCACGAAGGATGGGAGGATGAAATTAGAAAATGGTCCAGAGAAATAGCAAAGGATTCAGATTTTGAGTATGGAGAAGCTTTTTATGATATGCGTCTTTAGAAAAAATTTAACCACAAAATTTCACAAGATTAACTCAAGATTTTGTGTTTGTTTTGTTTCTGTGGTCTATATGGCTGGTATTTTAGTTGGAAGTTAGGCGGTTAGGTAGTCAAGGAGAATTTGTGCTATTTGTTGTTTTTTTCTGGTGTGGTGAGCTGAGTTTTGAAAATTTAAATATCAGATTTAGTGTCTTTTGTGTATTTCGTGGTTTAATAAATTGTCTTTTCTTGGTTGCTTCGTGGTTGCTTTTGCATTTACAATCATTTCAATTTTGAACCCTTGACAAACTTGAAATTTCAATTATCCTAATAGAGTTATGGAAAAAGTGAAAGGGATTTTAGAAAAAAGTGGTATTAAGCCTTCTATACAGCGTATACAAATATTTAAATTTCTTATGTCTAGCAAAGATCATCCGACAGCCAAAGACATATATGAAAGAATATCGAAAGAAATACCGACACTTTCGAAAACAACTATATACAATAGCGTTAAGATTTTCGAGGATAAAGGCATACTAAAGCCGATAAGAATAAAAGAAGGGGAAGCCAGATATGATATAAGTTCAGAATTTCATCCGCATTTTAGATGCAATAGTTGTGACAGGCTTTTTGATCTCGACAATAATCTTTTTGTAAATGATAAAGAAGAGATAGACGGACATCTTATTGAAGATAAATGCGTCTGTTATTCTGGTATCTGCAGGGATTGCAGGAAAAAGAAAGGTATATGATAGTAATTGTACTGGACATAGAAAAACTGAAACAAATAATTTTCGAAAAATATTAATATGGGAAAAAGGAGGAATAATGGATAAATACGAATGTACTTTCTGTGGCTACATATATGACCCGGCTAAGGGTGATCCTGACAACGGAGTTGCTCCGGGTACCGCATTTGAAGATATTCCCGATGATTGGGTCTGTCCGGTTTGCGGTGTAGGTAAAGAAGATTTCAAAAAGATAGAAGAATAATAAATCTAAAGTAATGATTAACCGTATAGCCAATTTGTCGCCTATATTGCAGGCTTTACTGGCAACATTATTCACTTATTTTGTGACTGCACTTGGAGCAGCGAGTGTTTTCTTCACCAAAGAAGTTAATAAGAAACTCTTGGATTTGATGTTAGGTTTTGCTGCAGGTGTTATGATTGCGGCAAGCTACTGGTCTCTTCTTGCTCCATCTATTGAAATGAGTAAAGGACGGGGCATTCCGATGTGGGTGCCTCCGGCAGTAGGTTTTCTGTTAGGTGGAGCAGTTTTAAGGTTAATAGATAAAATTTTGCCCCATTTGCACTTAGGTTATAAGATGAGCGAAGCGGAAGGAATAAAAACGTCCTGGCAGCGCTCAGTATTGCTTGTTACGGCAATAACATTACATAATTTTCCCGAGGGTCTTGCGGTCGGTGTAGCTTTTGGGGCCGCAGCCGTTGGTCTACCCTCTGCTTCACTCGGAGGCGCAATAGCTCTTGCTCTTGGTATAGGGATTCAGAATTTTCCTGAAGGGATAGCTGTAGCAATGCCTCTAAGAAAGGAAGGCTTATCAAGAATTAAGAGCTTTAATTTTGGACAATTATCAGGAATTGTTGAACCCATGGCCGGAGTTTTAGGAGCTCTTTTTGTTATATCCGCACAATCTCTTCTTCCCTACTTTCTCGCTTTTGCCGCAGGTGCTATGATATTTGTAGTGGTCGAAGAAGTTATCCCGGAATCCCAGCATGATGGGAATGGAGATATAGCTACAATGGGTGCTATGATTGGATTTACGGTTATGATGATATTGGATGTTGCTCTGGGATGAAACAATAGGAGGTAAAAAAGGGAATGATTAAAAAGGGTGAAAAGGCCCATAATTTCGATTTAAAGGACCAAAATGAAAAAGAAGTTCAGTTAACTGACTTTAAAGACAAGAAAGTACTTCTTTCCTTTCATCCTCTGGCGTGGACAGGTATATGTGCAAAACAAATGTTGTCTCTTGAAAAAAATAAAGAAAGATTTAAAAAACTTAACACAGTGGCATTAGGAATAAGTGTTGATCCTGTCCCTTCCAAAGCAGCCTGGGCAAAAAGTTTAAATATAAAGAGTACTAAACTGCTGTCTGATTTCTGGCCCCATGGTGAGGTCGCCAGGGAATACGGAATTTTCAGCAAGTCGCAGGGTTTCTCTTTTAGAGTCAATATCATCATAGATGAGAAAGGTAAAGTTGTTTTTGTGAAGAAATATCATATTTCTGAAGTCCCAGATATAAAAGAAATTATTGAGGAACTTTCAAAATGATTGATTTATTAGCCAATCTTATAATTCCTTTAGGAATAGTTACTTATTTATCTTTAATTCTGGGGATAATATCAGGTGTCAGAAGATGGAAACTAAAAACACATAAAATAATAGCAATAATAACCATAATACTCGCAACATTGCACGCAACCCTTGTTATCTATTTTTATTTATAAAAAATAAAGGGGGAAAAATGAAGAAAAATAGATTATTTTTATTCGTCTTATTAACAATATTTGCTTTCTCTTTAAGTGTTAGTTCTCATCCACCAACAAAAATCGATCTGGATTTTGACAACGAAGAGATGATATTGAGAGTAGAAGTTTATCACCCTGTGCTTTTTATTAGAAATCATTATATCAAAAAAATAGAAGTTTACTTGAACGACGATTTGAAAATTGTTCAGGACTTTGACCGTCAATTAACAAAGAAAACGCAAAAAGCTGGATATTTTATCTTTGAAGCAAAAAAAGGTGACGTTATAAAGGTGAAAGCAATCTGTAATAAACATGGAGATAGAACTGCGAGTTTAGTTATTCAGGAAAAAAGTAAATAACAGAGGTACAGAAAGTAATAATAAAGGAAACGGAAAGTAAAAAAATACACTTTGTGTTCTTTGTGACTTTGTGTGAGAACCAAAAATAGGGGAGATAAAATGGATGTAAAAGAAGCAATAAATGAAAGACGGGCATATCGATCATTGGATCCTATCGAAATAACCGAAGATATAATAAAAGACTTTGCGGAAAGCGTTTCTCTTTCGTGTTCATGTTTTAACAATCAGCCCTGGAATTTCGTTTTTGTTAATAATAGAGATAAGTTAATGGAAATGCGTGAAGCGCTTTCAGAAGGCAATAAGTGGGCGTATCATGCTTCTATGATAATTGCCGTATTTAGCAAAGAAGAAATGGATTGCGTTGTGAAGGAAAGAAAATATTTCCTGTTTGATACAGGTTTGGCAGTTGGCATGATGGTTTTAAGGGCTACGGAATTGGGACTTGTAGCTCACCCGATTGCGGGCTTCGACGAGGATAAAGCAAAGGAAATACTTAAAATACCGCAAGAGATGAGACTTATTACTCTTGTAATTGTCGGGAAGCATTCTGATGAGATAAGGAGCGAGTTGAGTGAAGATATGGCAAAAGGTGAAAGACAAAGACCCCCTCGAAAATCTTTTGATGAATTTGTCTGGATTAATGAATATAAGGATTAAAAGGCTTAAAAAGTAAGGAGAATATAATGCTATTATTGATTGCGTTATCTTTAATATCTGATACAGCTTACGTAAAGAAGCAGCTTATTAAATCCGATTCTTTGTATCAGGAAAGCTACAAGGATACTACGATTTTTAATGAAGCGGAAGAAATCTTGGATTCTCTAATGCTCAATTCGAAAATCATGATGGATGAGATCCTCTGGCGAAAGTCACACCTTTGTTTTGAGAGGGGTTACGCTTTTGAGAAAAAAGATAAGAAAAAGGAATGGTACGAAAAGGGTGAAAAGCTTGCAAAACTGGCAATAGAGAAGAATCCGAATAATCCTGAAGCACATTTCTGGTTTGCGACAAATAAGGGAAGCGTTGGGAAAATAAACGGTGTCTTAAATTCTTTATTTATGGTAGATGACTTAAAAAAAGAAGCCGGGAAAGTTATTGAACTTGATTCGGAGCATGCGGGAGCCCATATGGTTCTCGGAGAAGTATATAAATCCCTTCCCGGTCTTTTCGGAGGAGATAAGAAGAAGGCGATCGAAGAGTTTGAAACTGTTTTAGAAAGAGACTCTATTTACACGGCAGTGTATGTAAGTCTTGCTAAAACTTACAGAGATATCGGAGAGGTGGAAAAAGCAAAAGAATTACTTAAAAAATTATTATCTTTTAAAACTTCACGCGATATGCGGCGTCTTGAGCTTTATGATAGGAAGGACGCGGAAAAACTGTTAAAAGAAATCGAGGGAAAAAAATAATTTAGTTAACCACAAAACACACTGATTTTTTTCTTATTAAAAGTTGTATTCTTTTTTGAGGTATAAGTAGAAATCATTTTCGATATCTAAATCTTTAATTCTTTCAATTATTAATTTTCTATATTCATCTGTGGCATAATTATCATAATCTTTGCTAAGTGGTTCTGAGTGGATTTTATAAGTATATGCTACAAGTGTATCGATATTGACTTCAATTTGAGTATATTTGGCAATACTGTCTCTATTCATTGCAATTATAAATTCCCGTGGATTTTCCCAAAAAAATAATCCTAAATATCCCCCTATATATTCTGACACAGATACGCCACAATATTGTTCTAGACTTATAACTCTAGGTATTACTATGTTGGGATATTTGTCGATAAAGCGGTCGTATAGTTGTACAAGATAAATTATTTCCTCAATATCATAAGTGTGATTGCTTAATTTTTCAAATAAATCTTCTTTTTTTAGTACAATGTTTTCATTCAAATAGATTTCGGAAGCTATATTTAGTTCTTTTAAGGTGTTTATGCCGGAGTACTTATGTTCGATTGCTTTTTTTATAATTTCGTGTTCCTTTTGGTAAGAGATCTTTTTTTTATTGGATTTTTTACATGTGTATATTCCTAATACCAGTAAACAAAATAAAATTTTATATGGCATAAATTTCCTCCATTTATATCTATTCTTTAAGTGTTAATTTCATATAAAGTAATAGTTTACGAGACATAAATTATTTTGTTTTTCTCATCCAGAGGGTCCAGTCGAAGAATAAGAGCAAGAGCAAAAAAATTATGAATAACCAATTATGACGAAGATTAATCCATATTTCTTTTTCCTTAAATTCCAGATTTTCGAATCTTAAGTCCTCGTCCCATTTTCCTCCGCCGCTAATATCAGCTATGCCTTTAAGCATTAGCGAGTCTATCCCCATTCTGTCTCCAGGTTCGCTTACAATAAACACTGAATCTTTTATGCTATGGGATGATAAATCGATTTTAAAATTGTGTGAACCCCGGGCAGGTTCTTTTATTGTTATAGAATCACCTATTATTGGTATTTCTCTTCCATCCCAGAAGAATGTTTTAACAGATTTTCCTTGTTCGTTAAATCTTAGTATGAAATCTTCTCCTTCAATTAATTTTTTAGAATAAGAGATGGTTATGTCTTCTGGTATTAGTTCTATTAAGCTTTCATCCATTAGATTCTCGAATAAATTTTCCGGATACAGTTGTCCCGCAGAGAGAGCGAGTTTCCATAATTCAAGATAGGTAAATTGAATAACGGTTCCTTCCCCCAGAGGCATCCTGTATCCAACTTTTTCTCCGAGGGTTTCAAGTTTTTTTGCATTTCTTTTTATTCCTCCGGGTTTCAGATAATAGCCTTCGGGAAGTTTTCCGGAATATTTAATTAGAACTGGTGCAATCACCGGTAAAAAATCCAGGTTTTCCGAAACGAAAGCGACGATGATTATCTTTCCCCCTTTTTTCAGGTAATTCTTAATGTTTTCTTTATAATTTGCCGGATCGCTTAAAAAACATATAATATCGGAATTCTGGTATTTGATAGAATCGATATTATCTTTTCCGATTTTATCGACAGTCCATCCTCTATCTTCAAAATAGCGTTTAATAAATTTGTGATTCCAAGTTGGGATCTCACTAACGATTAATATCTTGCGTTTTTTCTTAACGTCGAGAGCCCAGTTGATCCTGTCGGTGGTATCATTCTCGATAAGTAGATTAAACTGTATGTTTTTTTTACCTGCTGAGGGTAGGAAAGAGAAATCAAATATACCTTCTTTTTTAATATTCTTTTTGCTAACTTTTTCATCATAATTTATCTGAAGAGTAGCTGAATTTGGAACTTTGTAATATACAGTAATTTTAGCGGAATCTCCTTCTTCAATAGCATTGGGTCCATAAGCCGAAATAAATCCTTTGTTAGTTTCCCCTGTTAGCTCAGGAAGTATAAAATAAATCGGAATCTCGATTTTACTTGCTACCCTGATTGGATTTTCACCTTTAGTATTGGAACCATCAGAGTAAAGGATTATAAAGCTGGCGTCCGGGTATGTTTCGACTGCTGCACGTATTGCCTTACCGATATCTGTTCCGTCTTCTTCCTTCCCGAAGTAAAGGTTTTTTAGAGTGAAAATCGATTCGATTTTTGTTCTTTTTGTATGTTTCATTGATTTGCTCTGATCGATTAATGAGATTCCATAAGGAGATACTTTTTTCTTAAAATGAAAAATAGGATGGAAAACCGTCAAAATAATGAGCCCCAGTATGACCCACTGGGTTATTCGAATTTTCATTCTATAATAGCGCTTTCCGGAAAGATTCTTTTTATTTTTCTGGTATGGTACAAGTCAAGTGAGGCTACGAAACCGTCAACTAAATATTCCTTCCATACTTTTTGAACTCTAATATCTTCTAAGGTTTTAAGTTCTTTAAGCCAGTTTTTAAGAGTGCTTTTTTCTATTTCCATGGAATAAGTTAAAATTAGAAATCTACTTCTATTCTTTTCTAGAGTTAGAGTCGTAATCCATTTTGAAACTTCCCCGGTAGCTTTTTTTATTTCATTTTTCTTTGGTTTTGCAAAAATCTTTTTTATATTATCTTTAGAAATATAAATAATAAAGGGAGAAGGTGCTGTTTCTGGCGAGAACTTTACCTTAAGGTTTCTGTTGTTCAAGACTTTTAGGAACACAAGAAAAGCGCAAAAATCGTCTGAGAAAGGGGGAGGCGAAACATTTGCTATAAAGTTTTCCCTTCCTTTGTAAATATGTTTACCGATAACTCTTTTTAGTTTGTAATATGTACTGGAATTTGAAATCATTGTATCGGGAATCATATTGACTAATTTGATTATTTTATTTTCATTTATTCTTCCTGTGATTCCCAGTGTAATACTTATAACTGGAGAAGAATTCCCGTTCATGTCATTAAGTGCGAGGCGGAGTAAGTTTGTGGGACCGTTTTCATCATTCTTTAAGAAAATTTTATTCTGGGAAAGTAGAGTTATAAATCGAGCAAGAGTACTGAGAGAATCTAAATCTTTTAGATAAACATAATTGTAGCCGCTTTTTTCAAAAAAACTTCTTCCTTCCCGGGTTATTCTAGCAGAAGGGCTTAGTTCAATTCCAACTGAGACTTCCTGTACCTTGCACCGTTTATCTTTCAGAATTTGGATTCCGGAGGGTAAAAGCAACTCGGATATTGACAGGAAAAGAAGGATTATTCCCATTCAATAGTTGCCGGGGGTTTAGAACTGATGTCGTATACCACTCTATTAACTCCGGAAACTTCATTCAATATACGATTTGCTATCTTTGCAATGTGTTCTTTCTCGAAAGGGAACCAATCCGCAGTCATACCATCTTCACTTATAACGGCTCTCAAGGCTATAACATTTGAATACGTTCGAGTGTCCCCCATAACACCTACGGTCTTAACAGGTATAAAAACCGCAAATGCCTGCCATATCGAATCATACAGATTGAGTTCTCTTAAAGTATTTATAAATATGTAATCTGCATCTTGTAGAATACTTATATTCTCTCTTGTAACTTCGCCAAGAATTCTAACCGCGAGACCTGGTCCGGGAAAAGGATGCCTTTTGTAAATTTTTTCCGGGATTTTTAATATTTTTGCAATTTCTCTAACTTCATCTTTAAAGAAATCTTTCAATGGTTCAATTAATTCAAGTTCGAGATCTTCTGGAAGACCTCCGACATTATGATGGGTTTTTATCGTGTGAGAAGGTCCTACATCAGAGGTGCTCTCTATCCTATCCGGATATAACGTTCCTTGAATTAAATATTTAGCATTTATTTTTCTGGCTTCTTCTTCGAATATTCTTATGAATTCTCTGCCTATTATAACTCTTTTTTCTTCAGGATCGGTAATACCTTTTAAGGCATTTAAAAAACGCATCTTTGCGTTAACAATTTTTGCTCCGAGCTTAAGTTTTTCGGATATTTCTTTTATTTCACGGGATTCTCCTTTTCTCATGAGACCTGTATCTACGAAGATTGGTATAAAGTTACTTTTTAGAATTTTCTTTGCTAGAACGGCCGATACGGTAGAATCTACTCCTCCGCTGTAGGCTAAAATAGCCTTTCCTTTATCTTTGTATTTATTCTTTATTTCATTCTGAGCTATATCAAGAAAGGAAGAAGGGGTCCAATCACCCTTTACTTTACATATTGAGTAAAGAAAATTCCTTAAAATTTGTTTGCCTTCTTTGGTATGAGTTACTTCCGGATGAAATTGAAGTCCGTAAATATTTTTCTTCTTTATACCAGCAAATTCTGAATTAGAAGTTTTTCCGATAACATCAAAACCAGCAGGCAATTTGGTTAGTTTGTCACCGTGGCTCATCCACACAGTAGTTTTTTTTGAAACTCCTTTAAAAAGAGAATCACTTACGGGTTGAAACTCGGCATTGCCATATTCTCTTTTTTTAGAACTTAAGACATCTCCTCCGAAAAGTTTTCCGATTAACTGCAAGCCATAGCATATACCCAGGACCGGAATACCTAATTCAAATATACCTTTGTCGGGTATCGGTGCATTATCTTCAATTACACTCCAGGGAGCTCCCGATAGTATTATTCCCTGTACGTCGGCTATGGCGTCCGCTTTAGTTTTCGGGGAATAGATGAGAGCGCGCGTTTTAAGTTCTCTGATCCTTCTTGCTATAAGGTGAGTATATTGGGATCCGAAATCTAATATTGCGACTGTCTCACTCATTTAAGCCTTTTAAACGCCTGACTGCTTTTGCTCTGTCGGTTGATGAAAAGATATAGGAATCTGCAATTATAACGTTTGCCCCCGATTTTAGTACCGGATCTATTGTTTGACCGTTAATGCCGCCATCTACGGCTATATCGATTTCGGGAGAAATCTTCCTTATTTTTTCTATTTTAGAGAGAACTTCAGGTATGAACTTCTGTCCAGAGAAACCGGGATGTACGCTCATTATAAGGACCGAATCTATTTTTTCTAAATAAGGAACAACGATATCCACGGAGGTATCGGGATTGAGTACTATTCCGCATTTTGCTTTCCTGCTATGTATTCCTTTTATTATTTTTTCAGGGTTTCCTTCCGATTCAAGATGGAAATAGATTTGAGAACAGCCTACCTCTATGTAGTCCGCAAGATATTTTTCAGGATACTGTATCATTAAGTGTGCGTGAAGAGGAAGAGTGGTTAGTTTTCGTATACCTTTGATAACGACTGGTCCAAAAGAGAGATTCGGTGCAAAAACGCCGTCCAGAATGTCAAGATGAACTGAATCTCCCCCCGCATTTTCTATAGTTTTGAAGACTTTTCCAAGAATGGAAAAATCTTCGGCGAGAATCGATACCGAAACATGAATTTCTCTATTCATTTCTGCAAATTTCCATAGTTACTGTGCCGCCGTCCGTCAAATCGTACGGATCCAGACACTGAACGAAAAGACTTTTTCCTTTGCCCAAACCGAGTTCTTTAGGAGAGATACCTTTCGCAAATGCGTTGTAATAAGGTATCAAAGAAGCAATAGAATGCATGCACACGGGTATTGCACTTTCAAGTTTATATCCTTGCCTGATAAAGAATTTGTCTCCGACTTCATAAACGGGGCATTTACCGCATATCCTTATTATTTTTACCACTAAATCCATAGGATTATATTAGAAATTATTTCCGATATGTCAAGCCACCCCATACCTTAATCTGATTCTCACACGGAGACACAGAGAACACAGGGATTTTTTTTGTTATTTTTACTTGAACCCTTGAATTCTGGAAACCTCGATACCTTGAATATTTTAATACTCGAACCCGGGAACTCTTGAAACCTCGATCCCTAAGCGTTAATTGCCCACAAGTATCACGAAGACCACAAAAAAAGAGTAGTTAAGTTATCTTGTGGTTGAATCTTAGCTTTTCTCCTTGACATATAAGGGGTTTTTTCTTATAATTAAATATATGATAGAATTTGAATGTAAGGGTTGCGGAACTTCTATCTGTATATCTTCTAATAAATCTAAGAATCCGGTATGTCCGGAGTGTCGTGGTGTAATGTTTTTTATCGGAAACAGGGGGGACCAAGCAGATCTTAAAGAATTTGTTTGCTCAGAATGTGAAGAAGTATTTTTTATGGAGAAGGATAAACAACCGTATAAGTGTCCTTTCTGTAACTATACTTTTTCCGTATCTCCAAGGTTAAAGCAGCAAGAGAGGTTATAAAAAACCATAAAAAAGGAGGTTTTTTATGAAGCACTGTAAAATTTGTTTGGTGGTGATGGGACTTTTGTTGATGTTAGTTTCATGCAGCAGTGGTGAAGTTACCAGGACTGATACCGAATCATTCCTTGCCGGTTTGACTACTATGTTTGCCGAAGCTGCTACGGATGAATCCTCATTGGTTCTTATGGATTTTGATGCGACCGGGCCTCCTGGTCCGGAGATTCCGGAACTTATGAGCTTCACCCAGATAGGATCGGGTTCCACCGAAAAACTCAGAAATCCTGACCCCTATGGGCTCGATACATTATACGGTACCTGGAGATACTATCCTGCGCAAGGATGGATGCTTTTCAGTCCGAATGATCCCGCAAATGCTGTTTTGTTTGAATGGACTTATTTAGATACCCTTTATGTTGAACATGATGCTTATATTCGACTTGATTCTCTCACTTTTTATGAGGATTCCTTGCCTACCAAATTATGGGCAGGAGTTGGAATGGATGGTAGCTTGCTCGCCTGGATGAAACTCGAAGCAGGATATCTTTCGCTCGAAGAGGTTAATGAAATAAGTTTAACCTACGAGATTGTTAACATTTTACAGGTGGGAATTTCCCTGTCCTCTGCTACTGCAATCGATACGATTTTTGTAGGTACCGTAAGTTTTTGGGCGATTAATTTGACTAATGATTACCGGGTTGATCTTGATATTACAGTAGATGAGGATTACCCGGAAGAAATTGTTTTGTCAGATTCTGACGGTTGGAGAATGGAAGTAGCTTTTTCGGAAGTGGTTGAGACCGATAGTGATGAATACGAGGTGTATGAAAGACGAAATGTAAGCGGAGAAATAACAAAAGACGGGAACCATGCAGCAGACATAAGCGGTTACGTCTGGGAGCCTGACGACGGGTACGAGCATACCTCTGAAATCGTAATTACTTTCTCAGATGACACAGATGGAGATCTTGCAAATTATATACCCGTTGTACCCATTGACTATTAGGGTTATTTATAGTAAACGTTAGCAATTAATTTTATAAATAAAAGAGGCGGGAGTTTCCCGCCTCTTTTATTATTTTATAAGTTGTAAATTAAATGTCAAAGCTTCCATACTTACACTAAAATATTTTATTAAATACGAGACTCTGAATGTCTATACAAGCTTTTAATATGCCCTTTTCCATTGACTTTTAAAAAGAAGAGAGTAAAATAAAAGTAATAATGGGACTAAAAGTCTTTAAGCGTTTACCTGTGGCTTTCATTTCGACTTATCCTCCCAGAGAGTGCGGTATCGCTACATTTACAAGAAATCTTACCGATTCCATTTTTAAACTATATGGTAGTTATTCAGAGAGAGGGAAAGATGTTCAGATTGTTGCTCTTTCTGACGGTAACGAGGAGTATAATTACGGAAAAGAAGTAATTTTGGAGATAAGAGCGCATAATAGAAGTGATTACAGGAAAGCAGCAGATTTCTTAAATTTGTCCGAAGTCGACGTTGTATGTATACAGCATGAATTTGGCATTTTTGGAGGCGATGATGGTAATTATATATTATCTCTTGCGGATAACCTGAAGAAGCCCGTTGTTTTAGTTCTTCATACCATTCTGGATAAACCAAGGGAAAATCAAAAAAAAGTATTGGAACAACTTTGTTCTCTTTCAACAAAAATCGTGGTGCTTGCAAACAAAGGATTTGATTTGTTAAAAGATGTTTATGGTATTCATGAGAAAAAGATAATAATGATACCTCATGGTGCCCCTGATGTTCCGTTTCTTGACCCCGCTTATTACAGGGAGGATTTTCACCTGGGAAGCCGTGAGGTCATGATGACATTTGGTCTAATAAGTCCTAATAAAGGTATTGAAGTTGCTATTAAATCGATGGTGAAAGTTGTCAAGGAATTTCCCGACGCCGCATATCTTGTAGTGGGAGAGACTCACCCTGCTATCAAAAGAGTAAGAGGAGAAGAATATAGAATTTCTTTGAAAAGACTTGTAAGTAAATTGAACCTTGAGAAAAATATAATTTTTCACAATAGGTTTGTTACATTAGAAGAGTTGATTAAATATCTGGTTATGACGGATATTTATGTTACTCCATATTTATCACGGGAACAGATTTCTTCGGGAACTCTTTCTTACGCGGTAGCTTGCGGTAAAGCTACAGTATCGACAAATTACTGGTGCGCAGAAGAGTTGCTTTCAGACAATCGAGGAATACTGGTTCCGATAGGAAAAGAGAAGAAGCTATCTAATGCTATGCTTAGGCTACTTAAGAATAAGCAATTAAGAGATCAAATCAGAAAAAGAGCTTATGAGTACGGTAGAAGTATGATTTGGAAAGAAGTCGCGTCTTCATATGTTAATTTATTTGAGAATGTACAGGAAGAATTTAGAGTTATGATCAAGTCTGAATTAACCCAGAAAAGAGTAGAAAAAGCCATAAAAATACAGGAATTACCCGATGTGAAGCTCGACCATTTAAGAAGGTTAACCGACGGTTCCGGTATTTTCCAACATGCAATCTTTTCCATTCCAGATAGAACGCATGGGTATACCACTGATGATAATGCCAGGGCTTTAATCGTAGCTTTAAAGTATTGGAATCTTTTCAAAGACTACTCGGTTTTGCCTTTAATAGATATATATCTTTCATTTCTATTATTCGCATACGATTTTAAAAACAGAGTAGTTAATAATTTTCTTTCTTATGATAAAAAATGGCAGGAGAACAATGATTCGGAAGATTCCTACGGTAGATTTTTCTGGGCATTAGGGAAAATGGTTGCAGAATATCCCGATGAAAATCTGTCCGGTCTTGCAACACAACTCTTTCATCAAGCTATTGGATTTGCCGATTCATTTATATCTCCGAGGGCCTGGGCTTTTACCATAATTGCTTTGATAGATTATTTGAGGGCATTTCCAGGTGATATAAATGCCAAGAACTTGAAATCAAAATTAGGAGAAAGGCTTTTAAATTCTTTTAAAGAGAATTCGTCTGATGACTGGTTATGGTGTGAGGACATAGTAACTTATGAAAACGGACGCTTACCTCAAGCTCTGATAGCTCTGGGATCGGATATGGATTCTGAAGAGATGAAGATGTGGGGTTTGAAAGCCTTAAATTGGCTGTTGGAAATACAAACAGACCGTGAGAAGGGACATTTGTCTTTGATAGGAAATAGCGGATGGCTAAAAAGAGGCGGTAAAAAAGCGAACTTTGACCAGCAGCCCGTAGAAAATGCGGCACTTATAGATGCATGTTATGAAGCATATAAAGCCACAGGTGAGAGAGAGTTTTTAGAAAAAATTCAATTGTGCTATAACTGGTTTATGGGTGATAACGATATAAACGAAACACTTTACAATTTTAAGACGGGAGGATGTAGAGATGGAATCCACTCTTCAAGATTGAACCTTAATGAGGGATCAGAGTCTTTGCTTTCCTGGCTTTCTTCGCTTCTCCTTATGTATGAAATTGCGGAGAAGTAATCGAAAATTGGTTTTTTCTTGTAGTTTCCTATAATTTAAATATTGACTTTTAGCATATTTTTTATTAAGATGAAAAGCAAATTTGTTTTATTGGGTTTTATTTAAAAAAAGGAGGTTGTATATTGGATTTCGTGAAAGGACAAGGCTCGGATTTATTCAAAAGATATGAAACCAATCCTATTTTGGCGGCAGAACAGTGGCCTTACTCTGTTCATTCGGTGTTTAATCCGGGTGCCGTTAATATAAACGGGGAAACTTTGCTTTTAGTCAGAGTGGAGGATTATCGGGGTTTTTCGCATCTTACGCTTGCCAGAAGCAAAGACGGTCTTACGAATTGGAATGTTGCATCCGTTCCTACTTTAGAATATCAAGAGGGTCATCCTGAGGAAAAATGGGGGCTAGAGGATCCGAGAATAGTATGGCTCGAGGATTTTAAAAAATATGCAATAGCTTATGTTTCCTACTCTTCGGTCGGTCCGAAAGTTTCGCTTGCTTTGACGAAGGATTTTAAAACATTTGAAAAGTTAGGAGAATTGTTGCCACCTGAAGATAAAGACGCTTCTCTTTTTCCGAGAAAGTTTGGAGGCAGGTATGCTTTGATTCACCGTCCCATAGTCAGTGGGGAGGCGCATGTCTGGATTTCTTTTTCTCCTGATCTTGTTCATTGGGGAGAACACCGTGTTCTCCTACATCGGAGGGGTGGTTCATGGGATAGTAATAGAGTAGGATTGGGAGCTCAACCCCTAGAGACTTCAGATGGATGGCTTATAATATATCATGGGGTTCGTAAGACCGCTTCCGGTAGTCTTTATCGAGTTGGTCTGGCTCTTCTCGATCTCGAAGAGCCCTGGAGAGTGGTTAATCGCAGCCAGGAATGGGTTTTTGGACCTAAAGAGCCTTATGAGTTTATCGGAGACGTTTCCGGAGTTGTTTTTCCGACAGGCGCAATCGTTAACAAAGAAAAAAATGAACTGAGGTTGTATTACGGAGCAGCCGACTCGACTGTCTGTGTTGCTTTTGCCAATATGGATGAAATTCTCGATTATCTAAAGAATTGCCCGGGTGAATGATTTGAAAAAGAGTCGAGGATTTTTTTTGTGAGTACATTTATTCCTTTGATATCATAAAGATACCAACAAGTGCAAAAAAGTTTGGAAATAAATATGCTCTTTTTTTCGTACCCAGGTAGGTCGCTTTTTCTATTTTTATTTTTCTTTTTTTACAGTAATTTATAAAGTCGGATATACTCAAAAAATGCAGGTTTGGAGTGTCGAACCATGAGTAGGGAAGAGAAGGAGTTATAGGGGTTTTTCCTTTAAGGAAAATCTGGAATCGGGCTCTGTAATGAACAAAGTTTGAAAAACTTATTATAACTTTCTTTCCCACTCTTAAGGCTTCCTCTATTACTTTATCTGGTTGTTTAACTACTTCTGAAAGGCTTTGCTGCAGTACAATATAGTCGAATGAATTATCTTTATATTCTGCGAGGCCGTATTCTATATCTTCATGAAGTACGGAAACTCCTTTTTTCACGCATTTGTAGATTTCTTTTTCATCAATTTCTATTCCCTGAGCTTTTACTTTTTTATTCTTAATAAGTCGGTGAAGAAGCTCGCAGTCCCCGCATCCGAGATCGAGAACAGAAGATCCTTCTTTAATGTAACTGCAGATTGTCCGGAATTCTATTTCTCTAATATATCGGAGCATTTTTAGCCTGCCTGAACAACTTTTTCTAAGAAGTGTTTTATAAGTTGAGTTTCTTCTTTTATTTCCAGAAGGAAAGCGTCGTGTCCGTAGGTGGATTCTATTTCGCAGGATGTTGTATCTATTCCCGCAATTTTACAGGCTTTGACTATCTCTCTGGATTGATATTTGGGATAAAGCCAGTCTGATTTGAAAGCTATTACCATAACTTTTGCTTTAACTCCGTGAAGAATTTCGGAAAGATTCTTTCCTTCCGAAGCATCATAACAGTCTATAGCTTTTGTTATATAAAGATAAGAATTGGCATCGAACCTTTCGACAAAGCTGCTTCCCCTGTAATGAAGATAATTTTCTATCTCAAAACCTGTGTTGAATTTGTGTCTTTCCTTTACGTTTCGTATTCTTCTGCCGAATTTTTCCATCATGGATTTGTCACTCATATATGTTATGTGTCCAACCATTCGGGCAAGAGCCAGTCCTCTTGCCGGTGTTTCTTTTTCGTAGTAATCTCCGTTATTCCACGCTGGATCGGAAATTATCGATACTCTTCCAACTTCGTCGAAGGCAATCTGCTGTGGGGAATGTTTAATTGCTGAAGCTATTATTATCGCACTTTTTATTTTATCTGGATGTTTGGTTAACCATGACAGTGCTTGCATTCCACCCATTGAACCGCCCGCGACCGTAAGAAGTTTTTCTATTTTTAAGTATTCGATTAGTTTATTTTGCACGTTTACCATATCATTTATACTTATAAGGGGTAAATCCAGGCCGTAAGGTTTTCCAGTTTTAGGGTTTATTGAGGAAGGCCCGGTTGTACCGCTGCATCCACCTATGACGTTGGAACAGATTACATAGTATTTATCGGTATCGAAGGCTTTCCCGGGTCCAATCATATTATCCCACCATCCAGGTTTGTCATCGCCCTTGTGATATCCCGCGGCGTGAGCATCACCGGAAAATGCATGAGTTATAAGGACAGCGTTAGATTTTTCTTTATTCAGTTTCCCATAAGTTTCGTAGGCAACTGTAATATGTCCCAGTTTTTCCCCACTTTCCAATTCCATTTCTTTAGGGGGTTCAGCAAATTTGAAGTATTTAGTCTCGACTATTCCTAAACTTTTATCTGACATTTTTTTATGCTATCTAACAGCTTTTTTTAAAGCCTGGTCTATGTCTTCTTTTATGTCTTCTATATTTTCCAGTCCGATGGATAGGCGAATATAATCTACCGTTACACCTGTTGCTTTTTGCTCTTTTTTTGTTAGCTGTTGGTGCGTAGTGGAAGCCGGATGAATAACAAGGCTTTTTGCGTCTCCTATGTTGGCAAGGTGAGAGAGTAATTTCACGGATTCAATAAATTTTTTACCTGCCGAAAGACCGCCTTTAATTCCGAACCCTACCAGCCCTCCGTATTTACCCTTTAGGTACTTTTTTGCAGTTTTGTGGCTCGGGTGACTGGTTAGCCCCGGATAGTTTACCCAGCTCACAAAAGGATGTTTTTTCAAAAATTTCGCAACAGCGAGTGCATTCTCGCAGTGTCTCTCAACCCGGAGATGTAGAGTTTCAAGACCCTGTAAGAAAAGGAAAGCGTTGAAAGGACTTATGCATGAGCCAAAGTCCCTCAGCATATGACAGCGTATTTTAGATATAAACGCGACGTTTCCTACGCCTTTAACTTTCCCAAATTCTTTCCAGTAGCTTATCCCATGGTAGCTTGGATCCGGATCGACAAGTTCGGGAAACTTTCCGTTGTTCCAGTTGAAATTTCCCGAATCGACAATGACGCCTCCGATAGACGTTCCGTGCCCGCCTATCCATTTTGTCGCGGATTCTACGATTATGTCCGCACCATATTCTATTGGCCTTATGATTCCGACGCCAACAGTATTATCAACCACTAGTGGTATTCCGGCCTTATGTGCTATTTTCGCGATTTTATCGAAATCGGGAACGTCGAGCTTTGGATTGCCTATAGTTTCGATATATATCAATTTCGTCTTTTTATTTATAGCTTTTTTAAATTCTTCCGGTTTCGAAGAGTCCACAAAAGTTGTTTTTCTTCCCAATTTCGGCAAAGAATGGTTGAGAAGCTGATATGTTCCGCCGTATAAATTATTCCCAGCTACTATCTCGTTTCCTAACTCTGTTATTCCTAGTATAGCAAGTGTTTCCGCAGCCTGTCCGGAAGCAACCGCGAGTGCTCCGGTACCATTTTCTATATCAGCCATTCTTTTTTCGAAAATTTCTACCGTAGGATTTGAAATGCGGGAATAAATGTGTCCTTCTTCTTTCAGAGCAAAAAGGTCTGCGGCGTGTTTTGTGTCCCTAAATACGAAAGATGTAGTCTGATAAATTGGTACAGCTCTTGCGCCTACTTCTTTATCGACTTTTTCCTGTCCTGAATGTAAATTAATTGTTTCAAATTTCTTCTTTTTTGTTTTTTTTCCCTCCCTTTATTATTCATATATATTAGCGGTTATTGGTTAATTAGCAAGCCCCATTTTTTATACTATTGCAATAGGTTTTTTTTATCTTTTTTGCATGAAAAACATCTCAATTAATTTCGTTTTACTTAGAATCTAAATATTAAAAATAAAAATGCAAAATGACAGAATTGTGTTTTAGGTCTTGAGTCTTAGGTTTTAGTTAAAAAACATAAAAACTTTGTGTTCTTTGTGTCTTTGTGTGAGATTATTTTGGTGGGTTAAGGGGATTTTTTTAAACAAAAAAATATTTTTTGTTCTCTGTGTGTTCTATTTTTCTCTGTGTTCTCTGTGGTTAAAATTTGGGTAGGGTGGAGGAGTTACACTCTTTCTCCAAATATCACCGATCCTAATCTTACCATATTTGAACCTTCGTCGATAGCCACTTTGTAAGAATTGCTCATTCCCATCGATAAAATTTCCATTTTGGAATTTATTGTGTCTACACTTTTTAGCTTTTCGAAAATTTTTCTTGTTGACGTAAAATATTTTCTCGCATTTTCAGGATCGCCGGTTGCCGGGCCCATTGTCATAAGTCCCCTAATTTCTACATGTTTTAACTCTTCCATTTGGACTAAAGCTTCTTTAATTTTTTTTATGACGGGCATAAAACCCGTTTTTGCTTTTTCTTTGCCGCTGTTTATTTCTAAAAGAACAGGCATAAAAATTTTTCCGGCATTTTCGACCCTTTTGTCTATATCTATTGCTTTTTCTACTGAATCTACCGTCTGTATTAAATCGAAAATGGGAATTGCTTTGTTTATTTTGTTGCTTTGAAGGTGACCAATAAGGTGCCACTTTAGTTTAACAGATATATCTCCCAATTCTTCGTATTTCTCGGTGGCTTCAGGGTAAACGTAGTTTTCTCCGATATGTTCAGCCCCGGCTTCGATTACTTCTGTTATTTCATTAAAGTTTCTTGTTTTTGTAGCAACAACTATTGTTACATCGTCTTTAATAGAATCGCGTAACTTTTTGTAATTGTCACTTATTTTTCCCATTTTAAATATTCCTTTTAAAGCTTCGCAGGAAAAACTTGTTTTCCCCGAAATTTACCATTTTTAATTCTCCTTTAGTTAAAAGATCTTCTACGATCTTCCAGGTTTTATTTGCCTTTTCCAAAATGTTTTTTACGTCTTTCTCCCGCATCGGGTGTACTGAAGTAATGCTTAGTATTTCTTCGCTTACATTTTTTGTCGCGGCAAATTCTGTTGCGGAGAAACCGCTTAGTAGTTCGACGTTCAGGTTCCTTTCTATAAATAAATTGTAAGCCATATTAATTGTTGTCTCATCGGGAACTGCTGCCGATTTACTTGCAGGAGGTCTTGTCGGAATCGAAATATAAGCCATATTTATTTTTAGAGAACCTATAAAGTCGGCAATTTCTTCTATGTTTTTTTTATGCGTATTTATGCCTTTTATTAACATAGTCTCAGTGTGAAGATTTCCTTTGTAGGTGTTACTGAATTTGACAATTCCTTTTAGTATATCTTGTAGCGATATATCGGGGTGTGGACGGTTAACTTTTTTCCAAATTACCTCATCCACAGCGTCTATTTTAACCGAAACCCAATCGGCTTTACTTAAATCTCTTCTAACTTCTGGAAGGTGTATTAAAGAGCCGTTTGTTATAACTGCAATAGGAAGACGTAAGTCTTTTAGTGACTCTATTTCGGCTCCCAGATTAATATCCAGTGTTGGTTCTCCGTCCGGGACGAAACTCAAGAAATCTATTTTTTCTTTTTGTTTTTTTAGCTCATCGATTTTTTCTGAGACTTGATTTTTGATTTCTTCTGTTTTATAAAACTCTTTTCTCTCATTCGAAAGATTATAAGTCTTTCCGACCTGGCAATATATGCATGAATAGGTGCATATTTTTGGAGGGATGTTGTTTACCCCCAGGCTTCTTCCGAGTCTTCTTGATGGGACAGGTCCGAAAGGTATCTTATTCCTCATCTTCTTCTAAGCGTGCATATTTTTTTCTTTTTTTCTTAAGCTTTTTTACCAATTCGTGTTCAAATATTTCTGCGGAATAAAAACCTACATTCTTCCCTAAATAGTCCATAGCCACAACTTCGGCAATAGTTGCGATGTTTTTCCCGGGTACGAGAGGGATACTTATTTTTGGGATTGGAACGCCTAAAATTTGCACCTCTTCTGTTTCCAGTCCGGTTCTCGTGTAATCCTTAGTTTTTTCCCATTTTATAAGTTCTAATTGCATTTCCAATCTTTTTTGCATTCTGATTGCTTTTATCCCGAAGAGTGCTGCTACGTTTAAAATGCCGACTCCTCTTATTTCGATATTATGCATAAGGATATCTTCTTTTTCTTTCTCTTCTCCGACTAAGACATCTCTTTTTCTTTTTACGCAGACTATATCATCCGCAACCAGACGATGTCCTTTCGTTATTAAATCCAGCGCAAGTTCACTTTTTCCCATTCCGCTTTCTCCGGTAATCAAAAGGCCAATACCGAAAACGTCAACCAGATTGCCGTGTATATAGACGAAATCTGCCATTTTTTCTTCAAGATAAAAATGGATTACTTCTGATATCTGTGAAGAAGTTGCCTTTGTCTTGAGAAGAGGTATATTTGCATCTTTGCAGCCTTTAACAAGAATTTTTGGTGCCTTATAATTACAGGTTATTACTATGGCAGGCGGTTCAAAAGAGAGAAACTTGGCTATTCTTTCGTTTAGTTCTTTTTTTGAAAGAGTAGAGATATATCCGATATCTCTGTTGCCTATTATCTGGATTGCATCAGAGGGGAAATCCTTATAATAGCCTGCAAGTGTATATCCAGGCCTACTTATATATTTTTTGCCAATCTTACGGTTAACTCCCTTTTTCCCGGTAATTAATTCCAGATTAAAGTATCCTTTTATTCCTTCAATTAAATCTTTAACGGTTATTTTATCGCCTTCCATGGTGTTCGGTTACCTTCTCCTCGAATTTTCTGACCTGTCTTTCAACTTTATTTATGGCTTCTGCAACAGTTTTAAAGGGGTCGTCTCCTTTTGCTTTAGCATTTATTTTTTTATGATCCATGGAAACATTAATTTCAGTGTCTCCTCTGTCGCCTTCGCCGTCTATTATTATCTCGATGTGCTTTATCCATTTGGAGAATCTGGTAAGTTTTTTGATTTTTTTTGAGATGAGAGCTTCGAGCTCGTCTGAAGAATCATAATGACGTGTTATTAATTTATAATCCATTATTCCTCCTTTCTTAAATAAGTGTGTTTTTTCAATTCTTCTTTTTCTTCCGGATGATCTTTGTTGTAATTAAGTCCCCTGGACTCTTTTCTCTTGAGAGCTGATTTTGTTATTAAGTAAGCTACAGTAACAAGAGAACGGAGTTCTACAATATCTCTTGAAAGGTAACTATTTTTGTATAATTCTTCAATTTCTCCCAGATAAAGATTAAACCTTCTCATAGCTCTGTTAAGACGATAGTCTCTTCGTACTATACCTACGTAGTCCCACATTGTTTGTTTGATTTCTCTTCTTGTATGAATAGCTAATACGCTTTCTTCAATTTTAGATCTTTTTTCATCGAGGAGTTTAAATTTTTCCGGAGAGATATTGCTGACCTGCCAATCTTCGGCAATGCTGGCTGCCCTTGTGGAGAAAACCAGGGCTTCGAGTAAAGAATTGCTTGCCAGTCGGTTCGCTCCATGAACACCGGTAAAGGCGACTTCTCCGGCTGCGAGAAGACCTTTAAGATCCGTTCTCCCGTAAAGATCTGTGTAAACTCCTCCACACATATAGTGAGCAGCGGGTACTACAGGTATTGGTTCTTTAGTAATATCGATAGAGTGCTTAAGGCATTCTTTATAAATGTTTGGAAAGGTCTTTTTAATAGAATCGGAGTCCTTATGTGATATGTCGAGAAGTACATAATCATATCCTTTCTCTTTTAATACAGAGTCGCTGGCACGCGCCACAATATCTCTTGGAGCCAGTTCCATTCTTTTATCGAAATCTTTCATAAATCTGTTACCTTTGCCGTCCGTGAGAATCGCTCCTTCTCCGCGTACAGCTTCCGAAATTAGGAATTGTCTTTCCATGTGATCTGGTGTCCAAAGTGTAGTTGGATGAAACTGAAAGAATTCCATATCTACTATTCTGCATCCAGCGTTGTAGGCGAGGGTAATGCCGTCTCCGGTTGCAACTGTTGGATTGGAAGTATGCTGATAAACCTGACCAGCGCCACCTGTGGCGAGCAGAATAACTTTTCCAAAAACCTGAATAAGTTCTCCTGTAGAAACATCTAAAGCTGATACTCCATGAACCTCGCCGTCGCTCGAGATAAGTTCAAAAGCAATATGATGTTCGAAGAGTCTTATGTTCGGGTGATTTTTAATTGCCGAAGTTAAGGTTTTTTCGATTTCTCTTCCCGTAAAATCTCCTGAATGAACTATTCTTCTCCTGGAGTGTCCTCCTTCTCTCCAGAGTTCCAAATTCGAAGTTTTATCTTTTGTGAAATTGACTCCCCATTCAATTAAATCTTCTATCAAAGCTGGGCCTTCTTTAACCATTATTTCTACAGCTTCTTTGATACAGAGCCCCGCGCCAGTTTTACAGGTATCTTCTATATGAGAAGCAAAAGAATCGTTTTTATCTAAAACTGCAGCTACTCCACCCTGTGCGTAGTTTGTATTGGCATCTGTTCTTTCTTTTTTTGTGAGGATTAACACATTTCCTTTACCAGAAACTCGGAGTGCGAAATTTAGCGCAGATATTCCGCTACCGATTATCAGAAAGTCTGTATTTATTCTTCTTGTCTCCATATTTGAGCGCCCAATTTTCGGAGTCTTTCTTCAATGTTTTCATAACCCCTATCTATGTGGTAAATTCTTCTTACTTCAGTGGTTCCCGATGCCGACAGACCAGCCAGTACGAGAGCTGCGGAAGCGCGGAGATCGGAAGCCATAACAGTAGTTCCGTAAAGACAGGGTACACCTTTTATCACGACATAATCACTTTCCCGCTTTATATTTGCCCCCATCCTGATGAGTTCCATGACGTGCATAAATCTTTCTTCGAATATTTTTTCTCTCACTATTGATACTCCGTTAGAGAGGCAAAGTAAAGCAGTAAATTGTGCTTGCATGTCTGTTGGAAAACCAGGAAAGGGAGCGGTTTCGATATCCGTGCTTAGGATATCTTTATTCATTTTTACAGCGATTCCATTCTTTTCTACAAAAATATCCACACCTACTTCTTCCAATTTGTCTAAAAAAGATTGAAGGTGATCTTGTTTTGCTCCTTCCAGGAAAACTTCACCTCTGGATATTGCTGCTCCCAGGGCAAGTGTTCCCGCTTCTATTCTGTCGGGAATGATTTCATATTCACAACCGTGCAGTTTTTTTACTCCCCTTATTTCTATTCTTCGAGTTCCCTGCCCTTTTATTTTTGCTCCGCATTTATTTAAAAAATTGGCAACGTCGGTTACTTCGGGTTCCATTGCTGCTCCTTCAATAACTGTGAGGCCTTTTGCGAGGGTGGCGGCGGTCATTACATTTACTGTAGCTCCTACAGAAGGACCATTTGGGCCTTCAAGAAAAATGCAGGAACCTTTTAGTTTATTTCCGTATGCATCTATATATCCATGATTAATAGAAATATCCGCTTTTAATCTTTTTAATCCTCTAATATGGAGATTGATTGGTCTTGTGCCTATAGCACATCCTCCGGGTAATGAAACTATTGCTCTTCCGACTCTTGCGATTAGGGGACCGAGTACGTAATAGCTTGCTCTCATCTGTCTGA
Organism: uncultured bacterium; assembly: GCA_964534175.1. GTDB lineage: Bacteria > Hydrothermota > UBA3072 > UBA3072 > UBA3072 > JAFGHJ01. Next base: position 46,594 of record CAZHNS010000003.1, read on the forward strand.
CTAATTCATAAGGGGCCTCATAACCTACCGCACCTCTTGTGTCTACTTTTACTTTGTTTCCTTCAATAGAAATAGATGCTCCAAGAACTTCGAGTACCTTTTTCATGGTATGAATATCCCGGAGTATAGGTACATTCTCTATTACGAATTCATCTTCAGAAAGCAGAGTTGCGGCGAGAATCGGAAGAGCAGAATTCTTTGAACCCTTTATCTTTACTTTGCCTTTTAAACTTTGGCCGCCTTCGATTACGAATTTATCCATTTCTTTTTAAAATCTTTAAGAGGTCTTTAAGAGGGTAAGTGTTTATAACAGAATCACTGTTAATCCAGGCTCTTCTTGCTATTCCTACCCCTAAATCCATCCATTTAAACATATCGAAATTATGAGCGTCTGTACTTATACAGAGTTTAATATCTCTTTTATTTGCTTCCTTTGCATTAAAATCATTCAGGTCTAATCTATCATAATACGCGTTTATTTCAAGTATCTTTTTTTCTTCTTCTGCTTTGCTCATTACTCTGTCTAAATCGACTTCATAGCCGGCTCTGCTTGATATCAATCGACCTGTAGGATGAGCTAATATAGTGAGATAAGGATTTTCTAATGCTTTTTCCATTCTTTTTGTTACGTTCTTCTTAAAGCCCGAGTGTATTGCTCCAATCACAAAATCAAGTTTTTCTAAAATTTCGTCCCTAAAATCTAGAGAACCATCGGATAATATATCGCTTTCTGTACCCTTTAGTATTCTAAAATCATCTGAATTTTCATTTAAAGCGTCTATTTCATCTATCTGCTTTTTGAGGGTCTCTTCAGTCAATCCATTTGCATAGACGGCGGATTTGGAATGATCTGTTATACCGATATAAGAGTAACCGAAATCTTTTGCGAATGAGGCAAGTTCCTTTATACTTTTTTCCCCGTCAGAGTATTTTGAATGAGTGTGTAAATTACCTTTAATATCGTTATAGTTTATTAAATCAGGAAGTTTTCCTTTGAGGGCCAATTCGATTTCTCCTCTATTTTCTCTGAGCTCGGGCGGGATAAAATCCATGCCGAGGAGATTGTATATTTCTTTTTCGGTTTTTCCCGCGACCATCTTTTCTTTTTTGAAAACTCCGTATTCGTTAATTTTCAGGCCCTTTTTTATTGCCATACCCCTTAACTTAACGTTATGGTCCTTGGAACCGGTAAAGTATAAAAGAGCAGCACCGTAAGATTCATTTGGAAGAATCCGGAGATCCATTTGTATATCGATTCCTTTCAACATAACCGAGACTTTAGTTTTTCCGGATTCTAAAATCTTTTTTATTTCCGGAAAAGAAGTAAAGCTGTCGATTACTTTTTGGGGATGTGCTGATTCTATAAGTATATCTATATCTCCTACGGTTTCTTTCATTCTTCGCAAGGATCCGGCAGTGGAAACTCTTTTGACTGATTTCAAATTTTTTAATTTTTTTAAAATTTCTTTTACAATTGGAGTTACTTTTCCCAGAGTGAAACGCCGATTCTTTCCTGTTCTCTCTTCGTAAAATTTGATATTTTCAAGAATTTTTTCTGCTTTTTTATTCCCCAATCCCTCTATTTTTGAAAAGGAACCTTTTTCTATCACTTTTTTTAAATCCTGCAGGTTGTTTACTTGCAGTTCCTTATGGAGTGAGTGGATAGTTCTTGGACCCAGGTCTCTTATTTGTAAAAGATTAAAAAGGGATTCAGGGATATTTTTCAGGACTTCTTCAAGTTTTGTCATTTTGCCAGTTGTTAAGTATTCTTCTATTTTCTTTGCAATGCCGGCGCCCACACCTTCTATTTCTGTAAGATTACCATCTTTGTATATTTTTTCAATATCTTCGGGCAGGTCTTTTATTACATTACCCGCTTTTCTGTAAGCACGGATTTTAAAAAAATTTTCACCCGACAGGTCTAAACCGTCAGCGATTTTAAATAGCAAATCTGCAACCTCACGGTTTCTCATTTATAATATTATAAAAGTTCTGGAGGTAAAAGTCAACCGGGAAAATATAAGCGAAGAAGTTACGCTTACCGCAATCCGCTTTCCGCTAAACCCAACCCTACACACAATTTCTAAACATGTAGAAAATGTAAAACTTGTTTTATCTCGCGATTTTTATAATTTTTTCCTCGTCGACTTTTTCTCCGTCTATTTCTAAAACCGCAAAATAAATACCCGGATTTGCATCTTCTCCCCAGGTGACAGATTCGATATCTGGTTCAATTGTTGCGTTTATAAGGGTTTCTATTTTTCTGCCGAGTACATCGTAAATTGTTAATTTCACATTCGCAGTATTTTCAAGGGTTAAAAGAATATCTGTTTCATCTGTGAAAGGGCTTCTAATATTTAAGAATTTGGGTTCCTCTTCTTCGTCCTCCGGTGGTTCGATAGTGCCGCTTGTTCCCCCTGATATCGCTATTGCAAAAGGTACTCTGCCGTTTGGAATATTGTGACCTCGAACTGATATGCGGTAAATTCCGATTCGCGGGGGCGTTGGCAACAATACAACTTCGACGTTGTTTACTCTGTCGGGAGAACCACCTGTGGCAGAAAAACCATTTGAGAATGCATTGCCCCTGTATCTGTTGCCGTCGGGTGCGGTTATTATTAAGTCGAGATCATTTACAAGAGCTGGGTCTGCTAAGGCCATTGCGGCTGTATCACTCCACGTAAGCACAAATTTTAAAGGTTCGGTATTGTTTGTTATAGATATTATATTTATAACTGAATCTCCTGTAGATACACCTGCTGCGTTATCCAGGACAACCAGTGCTCTGGATTCTCCGGAAAAGTAGAGCGCGTTATCCAGCACTACTCGTCCCCAACCTTCCGCTCTGTTGGGCACAGGATTTCCTTTTCCTCCGCTCGTTCCCATATCCACTGTAGAAGCGATTAAAGTGGCTTTGACAAGAGCAGCAGAAGGTTCAAAAGAATTTCCAGATGAGGTATCCCCTGTAGGATGAAAACCATCTTTGAAGTATTCTCTTATCATAGCGCAGGCAGCGGATATATGAGGTGCTGACTGCGATGTTCCTGCCATTCCCATGAGATTTGGATGAGCCGAATCTCCTGCCCAGGTTGTGTTTGCTTTACCCCCCCATATGAAATGTCTGCTCTCATCGAAGGGGTCGGTTCCTCCCGGTGCTACAACATCGGGTTTTATTCTTCCGTCAGCTGTCCATCCTCTGGAAGAAAAGCTGGTTATGGAGTCTGCTGAAACATCGAAGCTTGGAAGCCAGGAAGAACCCACAGAGATACAATTTTTAGCCGTAGAAGGCGGCATTATGGTATTGGGATCCGGTCCTTTGTTTCCGGCTGAAACAACCACCACGAAGTCTTTATTGTTCCATACCATATTATCTATATCTATTGCAGCTCCTATATATTCTGCTGATGGGCTTTCATAGTTCCAGGAATTTTGATGTATTTTTGAATTGTAAGTGTTATATGCTTTATCCATAGCGGCTGGGAAATCGAAGTCTCCAAGTTTACAGGTGTCCGATTCCGTATAACCAAAGTCCTGTACATAAAGTCTTACGGGGAAATGATCTACTATATTTCCTCTGGTTTGTCCTCCCCAGTCGTAGTAGTGCATAAGATTACCTCCATTGGGATGATTGTCGGCTATAGAAAGATTTCCGGCTATAATCGTGGCAACATTTGTTCCGTGATTACATCCACCCGGTTCGTTAGGAGAAGAAACTTCCTCGAGGTTTCCTCCTTCAGCAGTGTAAGCCTGGACTACTATGTGAGAAGGCCCGGGAGGGTCATCTTCCGGGTCCTGAAAAAAAGCGTTCCAGTAATCGAGTCCCGAATCGAAAATTGTTATAATTTCTCCTTCACCGGTTATACCTTTATCTGCTAGGGTTTTGCCATTTGTGACCGTATCCCATGGTTCTTCTAAATCATTGTCTTCTTGAATTGTAAAGCTGTCCCTCGGAACCTGTAGGGAATATCTCCAGGTTGAAGAAGATAGAACTTTTTTTGAATATGGTACAATGGATTGGACTTCACTTAAATTCGCCAGAGCGTTTAGTGAATCGGGAGGAATTCTTATTATCATCCTTTTAGAACTTTTCTGGATTTGCTGAATATCGGAGCCCCATTTCTCTAATTTGTTAGCGATGCCGTCGAGTGAGATATCTTTGAAAAATCTTATTGAAAGATGAAGTAGCGGGTCGTTTGGAATCCAGAGGATGTCTTTTGTACAATTGCATCGCTGCTCTTTTATCTTTTTTACTTTATTATTTTCAATTACGGCGGTAGCCGTAGGTAATGTATTTTCTACTTTATTGCTCCTTTTTTTGTAAACATTCGGATGGATTTTATACTCAGGATGAAAGATTCCGATCCACCTTACAAACGGGAATTTTTCTACTTTGTTTTTTTCTTCGGGTGTCATTTGAATAATGTATGCAAAGTGTGGAACATAGGAGTGGAAAATGCCTCCTTCTGTACTGATTTTATTTTTCCAATTTTGATAAATGGAGCCTGTAAATTGTACAATATAATAGTTTTCTCCTTTAGACTCAGATGCTCGCATTTTTTTACTGAATTCCGGAGGATTTTGAAGCGGATCAAATTTTTTGTTTATAAAAGAAATGGTCATATCTTCCGAATAAAGAATATTGGAAGAGAGTAGAATAAGTATTGCAAAGATTTTTTTCATAGGACCTCCCGGGTTATACTTAACATTATGAAAAACTTTCATCGATATGTCAAGTATTTTTCTATAAAAGACTAAAATTAGCCACCAAGACACTAAGTCACAAAGAGTGTTAGCATTAAATCCTATTAACAAAAAAGGCGGAGTTTCCTCCGCCTTGATTATCTTCTTTGTTGGTGGTTTTTTAGTTTAAGTTTTTTGCTATCTGGTACTCTTCTCTGAAAGCCCTGAATCTTTTATTTCTTAATTTCATTTTTAACCTCCGTTTATTTGTTAGGTTAGACGCACGGAGTGGCGTTTTGTTTCAATTTTTTGTAAACTTGCATAAATTATTAAGCGAACTTAATTAAAGATGCCATACAAGTGAGAAGTCTACGAGTTGGCTTCCGAAAGTGGTTAGAGTTGTGCTATAACCATAATCCGAAGATGAGTGCCAGATACCAGATAGCGCTCCGACGTTAACAGAAAAATTGTCGTTAATAAAATGCTCAACGCCGAGCCCGAAAAGGAGAGCGTAACTGTCGGAGCCTTCGCCGCCGAGGTATAAACCGCCTAATTTCAATAAAAGATTTGACCGCTCTTTTCTTATAGGTTTGAAGTTGGCTAACAATGAGGTGGCAAAGAGGTTGGAAGAACCGTAATCATCGTATGATATATTGTAGAAACCTATAGATGGTTCCAAGCTGAGATAGTTAGTTAGTCCAATTTGAACGCTAGAAAACGTGATTATCGGAGAACCCCAAAAACGAACACCCATACCGAATTTCCCTGCCGTATCATAGGCGCCAAGAGTCAAGGAAAACACAACAATACTAAACAATGCTAATTTTTTCATAATACCTCCTTTTTTAGTACCAACAAAGATTTTACGTTTAGTTTTCTCATTCATTTTATCCTCCTTAAGTACAAAGTACTTTGTTATATAAAGTATTATAATAATCTTTTTGATTTTGTCAAGGCCTTTTTTTATTTTTTTTACAAAGACAAGAAATAGTAAATTAGTAAAAACTAATATGCGTATACCGTATATTATAAACTCTGGTAATTGCTAAAAGCGAAAAACTAGTATCTAAAGGAGATTTCTTAAAATTCTAACTTTTAAAGAGTTGTAATTATCGACAATTAAATCAGCCTTTCCTAAGTCCTGATTGCCGCTATTTGGATTTTTAAAACCCACACATCTCATTCCGGCAGCTTTTGCCGCTAAAACTCCGTTTTTTGAATCTTCTATTACTATGCAATCAGATGGCTTTGCATCTAGGCGTTTTGCGGCTTTAAGAAAGATATCCGGTGAGGGTTTGCCTTTTTTAATTTCTTCTCCCCCCACAACTCCCGAGAAATAATCGCTGATACCGAGTTTGTTTAGTACCAATTCTATTACTTCGGTTGGCGATGAAGAGGCAATCCCTATCTTTATATTCTCGCGTGCGATTTTTGAAAGTAACTCCGTGACTCCTTTTATTTTTATTGGTCCAATTTCTTCGTTTTTGATATAGTTGATGTTTCCGCTGACCTGCATATTTACAAGTTCCGGGACGCTCTGTGGTAGGTTATATCTTTTCTTTATTGTACTCCACATGTCTTTGTGGGTGGTTCCTATAAAACTGTGATATTCGTCTTCGCTTAAATTTATTCCTAAATTTGCAAAGATCTTTTCGTTAACGACCAGGTGAAACGGTTCGCTATCTATGAGAACTCCATCCATATCAAAAATTACAGCTTCTAACATCAGTTGCCTCGGAATGTAACTTATTGGTTTTTATGAAAAATTCAAGTGTTGTTCTTTTAAATTAGCCACTAAGTCACAAAGACACTAAGAAAAAAATAATTTTTTTGCTCTGTGTTTTCTTTTTTTCTCTGTGTCCTCTGTGGTAAAAAAACTGGGGTAGGGGGAGCTTCGACAAAATTGTCGAACATTTCGAAATTGTCGAAAAAATATAGTTTTAAGAATTAAAAGCGAAACGTAAGGCATGTATTATATGTTGTTGTTAGTCAATATTATGCATGTGGTATAGTTTCTTGTTTTGAGGAATGAAGGCAAACTGGAACGGTATTTGCATATAGTAAATTGGAGTTAAAAATGATAAAGGTTGAAATTGGAAAAGAAAAGGTTAAAATAAAAAAGGAGGCAAAAATGAAAAAGCCGTTAACCTTACTTATGTTGATTGTGCCGTTGTTCATCCTGGCGCAGACTGATACCGGTGTTACCGCGGATGAAGTTGTTGTTGAAGGTGAAGTTGTCGAAGTAGATGAGGTCTTACCTCCAAATGGTGAAGTAAATGTTGTTCAGGCTAAAATTAGAGCGAAAGACAAGGAAATGATTCAGGCCCATCTCGGTCCGAAGTGGTTTTTAGATGATGAAATAGAAGTTGGCGACAAGTTGAAGCTTCAGGGAGCATTCAAAGAGAACAAACTTCAGGTAAAAGTCATGGTTAGGGATACGAATAGATATAACATTAGAAATCAGGAAGGTGAACCACTCTGGGTCAAAGTGAGATTACAGGAAAAGAAATGTATCTATAATCCCATTAAAGAGAAAGCCATGAAGGGCAAAATAGAGGAATTGTATGTGACCGGAGATGCTCTAACTTTAGAAGCACAGGTAAGAGTTAAAGAGAATGAGAGAGTAAGAGTTCAGCTTGGACCGGAGTGGTTTCTAAGAAACAGAGTTAGAGTCGGTGATGAGATAGAAGTTAGGGGCTCTAACTCGGATTTTGATGGTGGGCAGATGCTGCTTGTACGCGAGATGAGGAATCTTCGTAACAAAGAAGAATTGAAACTTAGAAACAAAGAAGGATTCCCGGAATGGGCAGGAAAAGAAGGAGAACAGCTTCAGATGAGAATACAAAAGCAGAAAAGAGATGGAAGCGGGGTAGGAGAAATGCAGCAGAAAAAGTTAAATGAAGAGCCCGGACAGGGTAAAGGTCGTTAATAGTGAATCTATGAAGATTAGAAATCTCGGTATGGCAGGAGGAGCAATTATTTTGCTCCTCCCCTTCCTTTTATTGTCAAATAGTTATACTGGTTTTTCGGTGTCTAATTCGTACACCGATAATTTGTATTTTATCGGCGAAATAGAAAAAGGCGGTAATAAAACCAATATTTCTCCCTTTTTGAGTTATTCGGGTTTTTTGGATTTTGATTATTTGGGGAATGTGTCGATAATCGATTTCGATAGCGAGGATATATTTATCGGTAATCGAGTGGGAATACAAAAAAGGTTTAATCTTCCGGGTTTAGGCAATAGAAATCATTTGTATATAAATGGTTACAATTTTGCCCCTCTTAACTATGAGAATTATGGTTTGAACGAAATATACGGAGGGGATTCCCTGTCTTTATATGTTGGAAATTTCTTATTGGGAGTGGGAATGAAAGTCGCTTATGTAAATTTTAATTCTGATTCTGTTGAAGACTATATTAAACCGGAAATAAAAACTACCCTTTCTATACCTATGCCTTATTTTTATTTTATTCCTGGTGTCGATGCCGGTTATATGGTTTATGAAGATGAGCGGTTGCCTTATTACACTTTTTCACTTTCTTTAGACTTTCCGCTTACAGGAGATTTTACGATACTTTTTTCAGGTAATTACTTTTCGCTAATGGAGCCAGAAGAAAATTATGCTCTTTCGGATTCTCTTCTTTTAGATCCATTTTTCGAAGAAGAAGGGATAGAAAGGAAAGTAAATCTTAATCTTTCAATAAATAAGACTTTCACCAAACAAAAAGCTTATCTGGACTTATATTTGGAGTTTTTTGAAAAGGATTTCTTTGAAATTGGAGGTATACTACGAAATGAATCAGGTTTTTTTGGGGGTTTACGTTATACTAAGATAATCAACAGCAATACTTCATTCTTTGTTAGTTTTAGTTCACAATGGAATAACTCTACAATAGAGAATTTAAGTTATGTGAAAAACAATATTGGCGGAGGAATCCAATTGATTTTCTGATAAATTTTGTTAGATTGATATAATGAAATCTAAATCATTTATACTGTTTACCATATTTGTTGTTATAGGGATACTGGCTTTCTTTACAGTCCAAATAACCAATAGAAATATTGAACGTATATATAAAGATAGCCACGCGACAACTTTTCAGTTGTTATCTGAAATTGCCGATAATTATGTTAAAAGAGATTTGGAACTTAACAGAATAGAAATCAACGATCTAAGAAATACGGGTAAAAATATCCTACGAAGATATCTTGAAAATCGTGATATTTTCTTAAGAGAGAACTTGGATGGTATCTGGATTTTTCGTGATTCCATTTTGAGAAGTTCAACCAGATTCTTTGAGCAGGAAGGACTTATCTTAGATTTTTATAATAGGGAGTTGAAAGATAAAGATTATGGAACTTTAATAAATTTGGAAGGTAAACCTTTTTATCTGGTTAACGTAATTGATGAAAATTACAACGTTCTCCTTTTATCCAAGAGTACCTATGGGGAGACAGGTGGAATTACGCAGGTCCTGGATTCTCTAGTTTCTTCCTCGAATCTGGTTTATTTCGCGATAATTCAAGAGAGCGGGTCTCCTGTTGTTTATAGTTCTCTTTATGAGGGTTTTCTGCCGATTAAAGGAGAAGGAAGTCATATTGTAGAGACGCCCCGGGGTAAGATATTCCAGCTCGAGGAGAAAAGTGACGGACAGACCATTGTAGCCGGTTTTTCCATGGCACCTCTCGAGAACACCATCGGTGTTAATGAGTTATTCCTCCTGATAGTTATAGCTGGCTTTGCGGTTTTGCTGGGGTTGCTTTTGTTTAATTTAACAAAATCCGAGAGATATAGAATGGATAAAGAAAGAGAAATCCGGCATCTTGAAGAAATTGGCGCACTTTCCTCTGGCTTTTCCCATGAGATAAGAAATTCCCTTAATACACTTTCCCTGCTTGCCCGGGATATAGAAGGAGAGCAGGGAGATGTTCTTAAAGAAGAAGTTAAAAGGATGAATCTTGTTATGGATTCAATAAAATTGTTGATACTTTCTGAGGTTGATAAAAAACCTATCGATATTGATAATACAATCGCTGAGGCCATAACTTTGACTGATAATAGAAATAATTCTGTAGAAATTAAACTAGAGTCTATAACTAAGTTAAGAATCCAGGGAAATAGGTCTCTTTTAGTGTCTGCTTTTTCAAACATCTTTAAAAATGCCGTAGAAGCAGATGCTGACAGAATAAGAATTCTGATGCGAAAAACCGGAAATATCGTAAGAATTATAATTATCGATAACGGAAAAGGTATCGATAGAGACAAAGTAGTAAGGATCTTTGAACCTTTTTATTCGAATAAGAAACAAAGCGGTCTGGGTTTGTATTTAGCACGTAAAATTATCGAATATCATGGTGGCAGTATAAAACTCGAGAGTGGAAAAGAAACAAAGGTAGATATACTTTTACCTATAAAGGATTAAAGTTGAACATCTTAATTATCGAGGATGAGGTAAATCAACGAAAATTACTGAAAAAAATTCTTTCAAAAGAAGGATACACTGTCGAAGAGGCTGGAAGTGGGGAAGAGGGAGTAGATATTTTTTTCGAAGGTTTTTTTGATCTTGTCCTTCTGGATAGAAGGTTACCCGATAAAGAGGGAGTTGAAGTTTTAAGACAGATAAAAAAAATAAATCCTCTTGTTCCGGTTATAATTATTACTGCTTTCGCCAATGTCGCTAATGCCGTGGAGGCTATGAAAGAAGGAGCTTTTCATTATTTGACGAAGCCCATTGACCCGGATGAGCTTACATTGATTATTAAAAACGCGCTCGATAATCTAAATTTAAAAAGAGAAAATATAGAACTTAAAGAATCTCTGAGGGAGAAATTTCAGTACGATAAGATTATATATAACTCCGGGGTTATGGAAGATTTGATGTCTCTCATATTTAGGGCATCCAAGAGTGACGCGAATGTTCTTATAACGGGCGAAAGCGGTACCGGTAAGGAACTGATTGCCGGTGCCATTCATAATCTTTCTGAGAGAAACAAAAAACTTTTTGTTACCGCGCACATTGCGTCTCTTGCCGAGACGCTTGTGGAATCGGAGTTGTTCGGGCATGAGAAGGGAGCTTTTACCGGAGCAGATAAGAGAAGAATAGGTAAATTCGAGTTTGCCTCAGACGGTACAATATTTCTCGATGAAATAGGAGAGTTGCCTAATTCGGTACAGGTCAAGTTGCTGCGGGTAATAGAAGAAAAAAAGATAATCAGGATAGGGTCCAATGAAGAAATACCCATCTATATAAGATTAATTTGCGCTACCAACAGGGATATCGAGGAGGAAGTGGAAAAAGGGGAATTTAGAGAAGATTTATACTATAGGTTAAATGTGATAAGGATACATGTTCCGCCTCTTAGAAGGAGAAAAGAAGATATCCCTTTACTTGTATCCAATTTTATAAAGACTCAAAGTGCAAAAGAGAGAAAGGATGTTAAAGGAATTACGGATGAGGCGCTCAAGAGACTTATGAAATATGATTTTCCGGGTAATGTCCGAGAACTTGAGAATATAATTAAAAGAGCTATTGTTTTTTCGAGGGGTGATTATCTTACTGGTGAAGATATTTCCGTACCGGTTGATAAAAAATTAAAATACAGCGGGAAATTGAAAGATACTGTTGAAAGCATTGAAAAAGATATGATAACGGAAGCGCTAAAAAAACACGATTGGAATCAAAGTAAAGCCGCTAAGGAATTAGACGTCTCCGAACGGACAATAAGATATAAAATGGAAAAATATAAGATAAAAAAATAATCTCACACGGAACTCGGATTCGATGAATCCGCTAGTTCCATCTTTCCGTAACTTTCTCCCTCTGTATATCCTTTAATGTGTCGTGTGCTATCCATCTGGCGGACTTCGAATCTGTTTTTTCCAGTTCTTTTGCGAATTTTACTCCTTCTTTATTGAGGTTTTTATTTCTTTTTCCAATGTTTCTTAGTGCCCAGCTTACGGCTTTCTTAACGTAATTCCGCTCATCGGTCGCGCCTTTTTTTATAACAGGGAAAAATTTTATAAATTCTTTATCCGGTTTTTCTTTGTCGTATACTGCTATACATGCGATGAGTGTAAATGCGGCTCGCTTAACGAATTTTTCTTCTCTTTTCGACCATTCCTTAATCTTTTTTTCCGCAAACGGCAATTTTTTAAATAAGTTCATGCAAACCTGGTCACACACGTCCCAGGAATTAAAATCGGCTGCCCATTTTTCGGCCTGGTCTTCCGTAAGTTTATTCTCATCTCCGATCATGGAGGCTAAAATTCTTGTTTCATCGATTCCTTCTTCCCATAACTCGAGGGAAAGTTTATGATTTTTCCCTATTTCTTTCGCGAGTTTTCGCAAAAAAGGTATGGAGTTTCCCAATCTGTTAGCCGTGTTGATTCCGTAACGAGCCATTCCTTCTAAGTTGTCGGTATTTGCTTTACTTTTTAATTTTGTAACTATATCTTTTACGGAATATTTTGTATTCGAGTTTTTCATTGTTTCTGGCACATAACGTTATTTATTATTAAGAATTCTTTTTCGATTGGAAATCTGACCTCATTTTCCGATATTATTTCAAGTCCGCTCTCTTCGTGTTCCCAGCTACCGAAAAGATACTCTATCAATTGTTCCTTTGGTAAATTTTCTATTGTTAGAATATAATTACTATCCAAGGAAATCCATGCACCTTCAAGTTCTAATATATACTCTTCATTCCCGTGCATCTCGAGTATTGCGGTTTTTAACTCGAATTTGTTATTGTTATATAATGTCATATCGACTGTTGCAAAATCGTTTGCCAATGATTTAAAATGAACTTTTATGTTGTTTTTACTTACATTTTTTGACGCGCAGGTTAAGATAAAAACAGATAATAGGATTAGATAAAGTTTAGCAACTTTCATATCCCCCCTGATATAACATAAGTGATATTTTTTTTCTAAAACCTAAAAACTACTCAAAAGGATTATACCCCGGTTTTTTTTGTAGTTCGTCGAGCTTGGGCAAAATTTCATTTTTGTATACCGTTTCTGCCCAGTCTTCAGGGTTTATTTCCTGAATATCTATAGAGACGTGTTCTTCCGAAGTTTTAGCTATATCGACTACGGATTTGGTAATAGCTTCGGCAAGTTCGCTCTTCTGTTCCGCAGAGCGTCCCGGATACATTTTAATTATTACATGAGGCATTTATTACTCCTTTTTATCTTTATTAGTACCTCTGGAAAAGGAATGACCCTTAATTTCCATTTCTGCCGAATAGAGAGAAGTTCTGGCTGTAACATAGAGTGTTTTCATCTCGGGACCACCGAACGTTACGTTTGCAGGTTGTTCCGGGAATTTTATGATCCCAAGAAGTTTGCCTTCAGGATTGAATACCTGAATACCGAGTTCTGAGGTTATATAAAGATTTCCTTTCGAATCTACCGATACTCCGTCTCCGCCGGAATTATCTCTTCCTTCCGCTTGAGTTAGCTCACAGAAAACACGTCCCTCTCCTAGTGTTCCCGGAGAAGTGACAGGATATGCCCACATATCCTTCTGCATAGAGGGTATTACATACAGTGTTTTCTCGTCCGGTGATAATATTATACCGTTGGGCGCTTTCAGGTTATCCAATAATAATGTAACTTCACCTTCGCTGTTTCTGTAGTAAACTGCTTGTTTTTTCTGCGGTAAGGGTTGAGGTGCTCTGAATAGGGGGTCTGTAAAGTAAACACCTCCTGTTTTATCCACTACCAGGTCATTAGGAGCATTGTAGCGAGTTCCATTATACTTATCGGTCAGAACTGTAACCTTTTTTGTTGTGGAATTTATCGAAACCAATCGTCCGTCCATCTGGCAGGCGATAAGTTTGTCATTACTCTCGAACATAAGTCCGTTGGCATGCCCGGAAGGTTCGAGAAACACGGAAATTTCTCCATCTTTATCCATCTTATAAATTTTGTTTCCAGCTACATCGGTGAAGTATAAATTGCCCTCGATATCCCGAGCAGGTCCTTCAGTGAACTGGAAATCACCATGTACTTTTTTTATAGTACTCACGGGACCTATTCCGGGTATAGAGGATTTTTCTTCGGCTGTACAAGATAATGTTAAGATTATTGCGAATGAGATAGAAATAAATTTTCTCATTTTTACCTCCCTTTTTAAATGTATACCGGAGATAGAGCTTTATGTCAAGTAGTTAATTTGCCGATATCAATCGTTCTCGATATTATTGCCCGGATAGCGTAATTCTTTGTTTAATAATCCTTCCGTATACTCTTTTATTTTTACAGAATGGTCGTAAAATTCGTCGAGACTTATTTTCTTGAGGTATAGCATTCCGTGTGTAGCTCGGAGTCTTGGATGAGGATTTTGTGAAAAATAATTATCACCGAGACAGATTTTTATATCTTTGTACTGCTTTACCCATATTATTTGACTCAATTCCGAGAATGGCCCCTCGTGTTTATAGGAAGGAAAAGATGCTTCTCTCTGGGAACCGAAACAGTTCATGAAGGCACTATTTAGAATCGAAATAGAATTTAGAGAAACTGGTACTATTGAGTTTATCTCTGAAGGGTGGAAAGTTTCCCATACATTCCTGTATCCCCATATCTGGATTTTTTTGTTATTATGCTTTTTTAGGGCTTCCGCGATTGCCTGCAAGACTTTGTAGTGGGTATCGGGACCGCTCGATTCGGGGTCAAGAGCAACAGTTACAACGTCGGGTTTAATTTTATCAAGCAATTCAACAATTGGCTCAACATCACGATAGAACGCAGGACTTTCCGTAAACATTTCTCCCTTGTAAAAACCCAGTCTAAGGTGATGAACCGATTCCGAAGCAAAACCTGTATATCTCCAGAGAAGTTCAGCTTCCCATTCTCTCACAGACCCTTTTAATTTCTGAATATGTTCCAGGTCTTTTTTGCCTGGATATTGAGTCTCGAAATAGTTAATAAGTTCATGAATCCTGTTTTTTATTTGAGGAAGACTCTTTTCCTCATAAATTCTGACTATATTTCGCAATAAACGTCTGCTTTCAGCTTCATTTTTTATTTTCTCGTTCCCTCCGGCAATACCATCCAGGTAAAAATGTATATCTTTGTTCATACCACTCCTGTTTTCGGCATCGAAGTAGTCGCCTTCTAACAAATTTTCAGAAGAAGGAGTCTCGATAAAAGGTAGTAATTCTCTGAGTAGTTTCAGCATATATTTATTGGTCACTGAGACGAACCCGCTGGTCATATAAGCAAAATGGTGAGAGTTTTTGGGTGTTCGTATAAGGTGCATAAAGTAGGGGAGATATCCCAGTAATATATCGTCATGGTGAGGCGCAGTGTGAAGAAAAATTAAGTTTTCCGGTTCCTTAAGTCCGTCCTCAATCGCAGAAAGCAGTCTTTTTTCAACGTTTTTACTTATTTCTTTGTATTTCTTTTGTTCTTTTTCAAGTACTTTTTTAGAAAAACGGTTTTTCTTATAGTCTTTTTCAGTGAGATTTGCGATTCGTGTTTTGTTCTGAAGTGATAAATCAATGATTGCTCTTGCGATATCTTCTTCAGTAAGTTTTTTAGACGATGTTAATTCTTTATAGTTGCGTTCGATAAGTTTTGATGCGGCGCCTCTTGTTACATAAAATCTTGAATTCGGTAATTTCTGTAGGACAGTAGCAGGAAAAATATTACTCATCTCATTTTGTATGGCATCTGCTACTATCTTAGACTTGCTTGTGCCTGCAGCAAAAATAATCGCTGTTACGTCTTTATCAAAAGTTATAGTTGATAAGCCTATTGTTGTTACGCATCTTTTTGCAGTTGCCTCGATCCCTCCGAGATCGGTTGCCGCAGCCGCTTGAGTTTCATAATTTGTAGCTGTAAGTCTGGTTGTAGAGAAAAAATCAGAACCTCTAACATTAAAAGATATGTGGCCGTCCGGTCCGATTCCTCCAAGGAAAAAACCGATTCCCCCCATTTCCCTAATTTTTTCTTCATAATTTGTGCAAAATTGATCGACGCAGTGAATGATACTCTTCTCTATTTCCTCTTTGTGGTTATGAGGATACCTGTTTCGAAGGGATAAATCCACTCCTTCGTCAGAAAATATTTTCCTGGCTTCTAAATTATCGGGGATACCTACTTTCGAGGTATCCATTAACAGTGCTTTGTTTTTATCTAATCCGAGGCCTTTAATATAGTAATTATTTATGTACTGGTAGAAGCTATTTTGTTCGTTAGGATCCATTGGATAAAAGTCATCCATCTGAACAAAGCGTAAGAGTTTTGTATTAGGACGTTTCCCGGGTTTAATTCCGTAAGTCTCAAGTTCTTTTTTCACTTCTTTATTTTCCCAGTTGTCCAGGTAATACTTTGCCCATTTTATAAAAAACTCAGGGGTTTTGCCTGTTGGCAGTGAAATAACTCCTTGTGGGTTTTTTTTAATCCACTCGATGAAACGCAAAGCTGTAATTTTACCCAGCATCGGAAAATTATCCACGACGATACATGGAACTTTTTCTGTTGGTGGATAAATGATTTTTCTCCCCGTTTGTTTTAAAACTTGTTTTTCAACGTTTGAGAGATCGATTTTCTTTTTCATTAGTTTTAGTATAAGGAAGAGTAATTTTTAGTCAAGTGATTTCAATAACGCGGCGAAGCCGCTAAAATGTAAAATTTTAACAAAGAAGTCAGAATCCAGGAGTCAGAAGTTAGAATCCCATCCCAACCCCTTAATTAGCCACGGATTTACACGGATGAACACAGATAAAAATACTGAAGAAATTCTTTGTTTTTTAAAGAAACACAATTATACTATGGGGGGGTGGGGAAATCTGTGAATATCTGTGCAAATCTGTGGCAAAAAAAACATTTTGCTTTTTAGATTTTAATATTTAATTTTCTCTTTTATGCGGGCTCTTGACTACTTAAGAGGTTTCTGTATCATTTAATAAACTGGGAGGAGAAATTATGAAAATCTGGGAGTTTTTGACGACAAAAGTAATAGCAGGAAATAACGTTTGGCAATACACGATTTTCTTTCTAACTATTGTTGGTTTTCTTATTTTATGGCAGCTTGCTCTGTTTCTACTGAGTAGGAGTGCCGATAGGTTCAATAGAAAAGGCAGGAAGTTAGCCAGTCTAACTGTTAAGGGATTAAGTCGTTCTTCGTTACTTTTTTGTCTTGTTATAGGTTTGAAGGTTGGAATATTTCCTCTGTCAATGAGCGAATCAATCGCAAGTGTTTTTCAAACTGCGATAGCCATTTTATTTGTGCTTGCAATTGGGCGTTTAGGTTATGCTATGATCGATGTAATAGATAGCCGTATGCGTGATCTTGCTATGAATCAAAAAAGCTCAGTTAGTGATATGTTAGCTTTTTTGGTGAACAGAATGCTTAAGATTACGGTTGTAATTCTTATTCTTTTACAGATAGTAACTATACTTGTCGGTAAACCAATTACTTCTGTGCTTGCTGGTCTGGGCATTGGAGGATTAGCTTTCGCTCTGGCTGCTCAAGATACGCTGAAAAACTTTTTTGGTTCCCTGGCTCTTTTTACTGACAAACCGTTTCAAATAGGAGAACGAGTTGTTATAGACGGTCATGACGGACCTGTTGAAGATGTCGGACTCCGTTCTACGCGTATACGTACATTGGATGGTCATCTTGTTACGATTCCAAATGGTGAATTGGCCAGGATGACTGTTCAGAATATTGGTAAGCGACCCTACATACGAAGGCTTTTTAATATATGTATTACGTACGATTCTTCGCCTGAAAAAGTCGAGAGAGCTTTGGAAATAATAAAAGATATACTGAAAGATCATGAAGGTATGAAGCCAGACTTTCCGCCGCGAGTTTTCTTTAACGAGTTCAACAGTGATTCTCTTAATATTCTTGTTATATATTGGTATCATCCTCCTGAGTACTGGGATTTTATGCAATTTAGCGAGAAAGTTAATTTTGAAATTTTAAATCGATTTAATTCCGAAGGCATCGATTTTGCGTTTCCAACGCAGACTTTGTATCTTGCGGGAGATGAAAAGCGCCCTCTCAACATCGATCT
This sequence comes from uncultured bacterium, assembly GCA_964534175.1. Lineage (GTDB taxonomy): Bacteria > Hydrothermota > UBA3072 > UBA3072 > UBA3072 > JAFGHJ01. Next base: position 64,310 of record CAZHNS010000003.1, read on the forward strand.
CTCGAGAGACGAACCGCATAATAAAAGTTAGCAGTTTTAGATTCGAAGTCAGGAATTAAATTTTTTAGACAACGAAGGTTTTTATTTTTGTTTTAACTAAAGTCTGAAATCTGGGATCTGAGACCTAATGATTATTGTTTAGCTTTTCTCTCACTAAACATTAACAAGGAAATTAGTGTTCCGTAGAAGAAAAAATAGAAACATCCTTCGATAACTATTTTTTTTGTATCGAGATACAGGGGTCTAAAAAAAAACAAGCCTACAAGTATAGAAAAAGCACCTAAAAGGCAGGTGGTAAGTGACCTGAAAGAGGCTATTCTGTTTGCTACATTGTTTTTGTCAATGTAGTGTGCGCAAAGGAAATCTGTGGCCGTTAGTACGGGAGTAAACATAAAGAGCACAAAAAAGTAGAGGAAATGTAGGGAAGGGGGAGCTGAATCGGATAAGAAAAAGATAATGACGGCTAAGGGAATTATACCATTAAAGCCTATTCTTGTGCCGACGAGAATATAAATAAACGTTATTAGAGTAACTACCCCACTTATATAAAGGAGAACCTTTATGCTTTTTATCATTAAAACCCCCTCATGAATATTTACATAATCATATCAATAAAGTGAAAAAAATCAAGGACTGAATATGTGGCGAAAAATACAGAAATAATGCACTACCGTTTTATAACTATTTACTTACAGCAAGAACAAATTAAAAAGATAAAAAGTACAGGGTGTAAGGAATTTTTCAAATTTTTTTAGAATTTACCTCTTGACGTATCTTTACAATTTTTATATAAGTATTATAAAAAGGAGAAAAAAAAATGAAAATATTTATACGTAATCTTTGTTTAGGTTTTGTCTTAGTTTTATTGTTATTTAGTTCTTTTAATATCTTTAGTTGGCCTAATATTCCTAAAATTCCCGAAGTTAAGGGTATAACGGATAAAATTGCTGATAAACTTCCAGGGTTGGACAAAATATTAAAAAGTGATCCTCCGGTAACAACAAATCTAAAGGATGCAATAACTGAAGTATCCATACTGGATGATTATGAGCCTGCTTCACTGGATTTTTTATGGATGGGAGACCTGCCCAGAAGTAAGAAAGGTGCTTTTAAACTTGAGCGTCCAGGATTATTCGAGTTCACGGCGCAGAGTTACTGCCTTAAAGCTGGAACATATTCTCCCGGGCAGGGTAATGGTTATCTTTATGCTCCGCTTAAAGGTCCTCAGGGTGATATTGTAGGAAATGTTCTGAGGAATTCATATGAACATCCGGAAATAGAGCAAAGGAAGGTTCAGGTTTTACTGTGGGCGATTATTGCTCGTACTAAACTTACGGATATGTCGACAGAGAATCAGTTGACTGCTTCGAAACTATTGACGCCAGAAGAAATGTTTGAACTCAACGGAGGCGCGCTTGGGCTTGTTCCTGAAGATATGAAAGAAGAAGCATTTGGTAAAGTTCCGGAAGAGGTGAGGACGGTTCTCGAAGCGGAAGCAAAATTACGTGAAAAACTTACTTCTGTTGAATCAAAATATGAGGATCTTGAACGCATCGCCGTTTTGACTGGAAAGGTCCCGATGGGCAAAGACAGTAGGGCAGTGCCTTCCGGAAGATGGTCCTATCATGGGGACGGATACTTTATAAGGTTCTTTCCTGCTGGGTATTCGCAGGATAAAATTCAGATTTCTATTGCTCCTAAAATTACAATTAAAAAAGATAGCAAAGGTAGAATAATTTCTCTTTCGGATGATGATGGAAATCTGATTGAAGTCGAATACGATGAAGCAAGTTCTATGAATGTAAATAAAGATTCGAAAGTGAAAGCTTACGCTTTTAAAAAAGTCCATTTCGTTAAAATGCTCACCGTTCCACCGGAGATGGTTTTAGACCTTGAAGCCGATTGGACAGGAAAAGGATGGGTTTTTAAAGGGGAACCTTCAGGTAAGGGTTCGCCTTCAACTACGACAAAATTTACTGGTACTTCAAAACGTTATAAAGAAGCATCGGGATATAGAGAAGAGTTAAAGAATCTGGATAAGGTTTTGAAACTGAAAGGTGGCGTAGAAGATTTAATGAATCTTGTCCATTTTAAAATGGCAATAAAAGATTTAGTTGTTAATAATTCCGCCAGTAATCGAATTTGGGCAAAAGGACATGCCGATCTGGCAAATGAAGCAATTCAGTATCTTATAACTGAAAAAGAAGGTAGTTACGTATGGGCTTTTGCCGATTACGATAATTACTATGGAAAGGGGCTAAGAGAGACATTCTTTTCTATATTGAAGTCTTTTATTTCTTTGCCTGTTTATGCTGATGCGGATAAGATACCCTGGTTCAACCCAGGTGATAATGTCGGGACACCGGGCAATACTTCGAGGCAGCGAATTGGTAATTCCGGACGTCCTGCATTAAGTGATGAGGAGAAGCAAAAAGCATGTGACAAGTTGAATGAGGAAATACAAAACGAACAGACTATTTTAGATGCATATTCTGATAAAGGTTTACTCGATGCGGCTAAAGCCAATGGATATGATGGTTATGAGTACAATAACTGTGTTAAAAATTTTCTTGAAAAAACTTTTGGTGATGAGCAATTTACTCCTTTCGAGGATTTGAGCCCGAGCGAACAGTCAGATGTACTTAAACAACCTTCAGGAGCTGATTCCGGTCCGAATTTTGATGCTCCCATGCACACAACTCCTGACTGCAGAATTGTAGAAAACTGGACCACTCAGGACTATATAGATAAATTCGGAGAGACGGCTGGTAAGGCCCTGCAGCATGCTCACCGGGCACATGAAGGTTCACATCAAAAAACATGTAAGGATAAAACCAATTATCATGATGTGCCTCCCGGACAGGGATCTGGTTGGCCGATCGACCCGGATGGATATGATGATTATATGAAAGATCCTGACAATTATAGTAAAGATGAACAGGAAGCATATAAGGCAGGTATTGCTGACAAGGAAAAATCCCTGGCGGATTTAGGATGCTGAGGTTAGTGATTGGTATATTGGTTAATTGGTTGATTGGTAAAAATAAAATTTTATTCATTTATTGTAGAATCCTGTAGGGGATTAGAGAATTTTAATGGGCGATTATACGAATGAGATGAGAGAGTATTGGAATAAGAGATTTTCCGAGGGTGCTGAAATCTGGGGTGTTAAACCGAGTAAGACCGCTCACTATGCCCTTAAATTATTTAAAAGTCTTAATGTAAGATCGGTGATTGTTCCGGGTTCGGGATATGGGAGAAATACAAAATTATTTGGGGAAGCGGGATTTAAGGTTGTAGGAGTAGAAATATCAGATAACGCAGTTAAACGGGCGCGAAAATTTGACACGAAAAGTAAATTTTATCGTAGAACGGCACTTGAAATAGATTCATTAGTCGAAAAATTTGACGCCATATACTGTTTCAATATGCTGCATCTTTTTAAAGAGAAAGAAAGATTACTATTTATAGATAAATGCAATGAAATATTAAATGATCATGGATTTACTTTTTTTGTGATGTTTTCAGATAAGGAAGAGAGTTTTGGCAAAGGCAAGAAAATTGAGAAAAATACTTTTGAAAGTAAACCAGGAAGAATAGCACATTATTTTACCAGGGAAGACTTATTGGCTCATTTTAAGAATTTTGACGTTATTGAGATAGGGAAGATGACCGACGAGGAAAACCATGGTGAGGTAGGTAAACATATACATCGGTTAAGATATGTTTTTTGTTCAAAGCGGGATTACTGATTTTTTGAGAACAGGGTACCAGTATTTTACTGCTTCTACTAGGAGCCCCCGATAAGTTTTTTGATTTCTTTTAATAAGTCTTTAGCTTCGATAGGCTTTTCCATAAAAACGTTTACAGGCATATATTCCATGTCTTCATTCTGTCCAAGGTGGAATTTGGCCATTTCTGAGTCCTGATTTACAGCGGTTATCATGATAATAGGAATTTCCTTTAACTTATCGTCAGACCTAATTTTTTCGCTCACCCATATACCGTCGGTCTTTGTTTTCATCATAATATCCAACAATATAATATGGGGAGTTTTCTTTTTAACTTGTTTGAATGCTTCTTCACCGTTTCTGGCAGTCCGAGTCTCATAACCATTACCTTGCAATATTATTTCTATCGTTTCTACGAAATCGGGGTCATCATCCACAATAAGTATTTCTTTTGACATTATTTCTCCTTTTTTTGAATTACGGGAAAGCTCACTTCTACTGTAGTTCCTTTATTTAAATTACTTTTCACTTTTATGGTCCCACCATGAGCATCGATTATTCTTTTGACGAGAGAAAGTCCGAGCCCCATACCTTCCTTTTTATGTTCGGGACGCGCGTTTTCGCCACGGAAGAAGATATTAAATATCATTGGTAGTTCTTTTTTCTTTATACCTATACCCTGGTCTTTCACTCGTAGCAATAAAGAGTTGTTTTTTTTGTTTTCAGTTATCTTCACCTGATTTCCCGGGTTACTGTATTTGATTGCGTTATGAATTATATTTACAAAAGCTCTTCTTAAGAGTTCCGGATTCCCATAAATGGGAGGTATATCATCGGAGATATCCCAGTTCATTTTAATATTGTTTTCAGCTGCGAATGAATCCATTTCTTCGTTCAGAGAAGATAGTAATTCTCCCATGTTGATTTTTTCTATTTCTATTTCACCTGTTCCTTCTTCGAGGTGAGAAAACATTAACAGATCGTTCAAAAGTTTTATAACGTCGTTTATCCTTACTTTTGCTCTGTTGAGAAGTTCTTTTTGTTTTTTAACATCTTTTTCGAGGTAACCATCCAGTATTACGTTTAAAATATTATAAACTGAAGCCAGTGGTGCCTTTAATTCATGTGATACTTCATAAGTGAATCTGGTTTTGGCTTTTGTTAGCTCGACGGTTTTCGCGTAATGTTCGCTGCACGCAGCCTTGGCTTCCTTGGAATGTTTTCTAATGCCTTTTAGATTTTTAATTAAGGATGTTATGTCGGATTCAAGCTTCCCATGCCAGTCCCTGATTCTATCAAGGTGGCATTCCGGATCGTTAATATTACATATTTTAGGTTCCATGCTCTTTTCTCTCTTTAATATTAGGTAAATTAAGAAAAAATGCAAGCGTGTTCAGAGTAACCCAAAACTCTATTTTCCGCTCCAATATTACTTATTTAGCTGTAATGTGATTTTTTTCACAACTTGACAAACTTCTAAATTATTATTATTAAACTTTGTGAATTAAATATTTAAGTTAATTAATTCTTTTTTCATTTAGATAAAGAGTTGAAGTAACGGAGGGTTAATTGTATAAAAATGAGGGTTTTACTGTAAAAGAAAGAATAAAAAGTTTCTGCTGGTTGTTTTTCTTCCTTGTTATCCTCTGGTTACTGCTTACCTCGACTTTTAATTCTCAGGAATTAATAGTTGGTGTTTTTGTTTGTTCTGTAATTGCTCTTGTAACTTATAAATTTTATATTAAATTAGGTTTTCCTTCTGTAAGCCTTAAGAAGTTTTACTTTTCTCTTGTTTATATATTAGTTCTTTTTTTTGAGATATTGAAAGCCAATATAGATGTAGCCCTGCGAGTTATCCGTCCCTCCCTGCCAATAAATCCCGGTGTAATAATTATAAAGACAGGCCTTAGATCAGATATCGCAAAAACAATTCTGGCTAATTCCATAACTCTAACGCCCGGTACATTTACTCTGGATATTCAAGGAAATAAATTACTAATTCACTGGATAGATGTAGAAGCGACTGATATTGATGCCGCGACTAATATTATAGGCGAAAGATTCGAAAAATATTTGAGGGTTATATTCCAATGATTGCAACAATTTATTTTGTAGTTATAGGCTTAGGGGTTGTCTTATGTTTGCTCAGGATGATTAAAGGTCCTACTGCTCCTGATCGTGCTGTCGCGCTGGATACAGCGGTGACAGTCACAGTCGCGTTGTTGGTCCTTATTGGTCTTGTCCTCCGAAGAAGAATATATCTTGATGTTTCATTGGTATATGCTGTTCTAACCTTTATAGGTTCAGTTGCAATAGCAAGATATCTTGAGGGAGGAATCGAATGATCTGGGGCTGGTGGGTTACGGGGTTTGGTGTAATATTTTTGTTCCTGGGGAGCCTCGGCGTATATAGGATGCCTGACGTATACAATAGATTGCAGGCGGGAACAAAATGTACGACACTTGGCGCTTTCTGTACCATTATTGGTGTTGGAATAATAGAGCCTTCCTGGTTCTGGACAACTTTTATAATCGCGGTATTTGTATTATTGACTAACCCAATATCGAGTCATGCACTTGGAAGAGCGTCCTGTATTTCAAAAGTCAAACTCTGTAAAAAAACAAAGGTTGATCAATCGGAAGGTTTTTGTAGCGAAGGGGATGATGAAGATGATTCTTGAAGTAATCCTGGTTTTCGTAATGCTTGTGGGTGCCGTTGCTGCCGGTTTTTTTAAAGATTTGTTAAACGCGGTAATCGCTGCCGGCTTTGTTAGTTTTATTGCGGCGATACTCTTCTATTTTCTTCATGCTCCCGATGTAGCTATGGCTGAAGCTTCTATTGGTGCTGCCTTAACTGTAGCAATTTTCATAATAGCTATTAAGAAAACAAAAAGATTCGAGGAAGATGATGCGTAAGATAATTAGTTTTATTTTAATAACAATAATAGCAGCAGGTATCTTTTTCTCACTGGAGGAAGTACCTTTTGGAGCCACGAAAAGCAGAGTGAGAGAGTATTATCTTGATAACGGTATAAAACAAACAGGAGCTACAAATATAGTGACATCTGTGGTGGTTAATTATCGTGGTTTTGATACTCTCGGAGAAGTAACTGTACTGTTCCTCGCGAGTATTGGTCTTTCCGCGGTTCTTTACAGAAAAAAAGAAGAGAGAGGAAAAAAGAGAAGAGAGAGCAGTTTGATTTTATATACCGGCTGCAGGTTTTTGTTTCCTCTTATTCTCCTTTTCGGTTCATACATATTTATTCATGGCCATTTGACTCCCGGAGGAGGTTTTCAGGGAGGAGCTATCATAGCATCCGGGTTTTTGCTAACCATGCTTGGTTGTTGGGGATGGGAAGGAATTAACAGGAACAGATTTAAGATAACAGAATCTCTCTCGGGTCTTGCCTTTGTTGTTATAGGTCTTCTTGGATTACTTTACGGAGGGTATTTCCTTTTTAATTATCTGCCCAAAGGAATACCTAATCAGCTTTTTAGCGCCGGAATTATTCCTCTTGTGTATATTGCCATAGGATTCAAAGTGGGTTCGGAGATTGCGGGTATAATAAATGATATGGTGAGGAGCGGGTAATGGAATTCATAGAAAATTATCTGTATTATATCGCATCCTTTGGTTTAATCCTTATAGGTCTTTATATAATGCTTATCAAGAAAAATTTGATAAAAATTATTATAGGTCTTTCAATTATAGATACGGGAGTAAATATTTTATTAATTACTATGGGTTATTTAAAAGAAGGAACCGCTCCTATTTTCTCACGTGAGGGTTTACTGCCTTCAAGGATGGTAGATCCCGTGCCACAGGCACTGGTTCTGACTGCTATTGTGATAGGAGTTGCAATTCTTGCGCTTGCATTGACTCTGGCGGTAGTCCTTTACCGTCATTACGGAACTCTCAATGTTAGAAAAATAAGGAATCTTAAATGGTAAATCCTGTTTTACTTATAATTATTCCTTTAGCCGGAGCTTTTGCTATACCGTTATTTGGTTTTATTTCCAAACACATATCAAAATATATTTCTTTAATTTCTACTCTGGTAATGGCTGTAATTGTGGGTTTTTTAGTTCCGCAAGTTATAAACAATCCCATAATTGTTTTGATTGGAGGTTTTAAGCCACCTTTTGGTATCAACCTTGTTGTAAGCCCCTTTTCTCTGTTTTTCGCGGGTGTTATAAGCTTGCTTGGTTTTCTTGTGTCCATTTATGCTATAAAATATATCGATGATGGAGATATCGAAAAGTATCACCTTTTATTTCTGCTTTTCATAACAGGAGCCACAGGAGTTGTCCTTACAGGTGACATATTTAACTTATTTGTTTTCTTTGAGATACTCTGTATTTCTTCCTACGCTCTGGTTGCTTATAACAGGGATAGGGATGGAGTGGAAGCCGGTATAAAATACCTCATTCAGGGTTCTGTGGGTTCGTCTTTTATTCTTATTGGAATAGCCCTAATTTATGGACTTTGCGGCTCATTGAATATGGCAGATATAGCAAGTCAAATTCATTCCGTAAATTCCCCCTTATTATCTCTTGCGCTGTTTCTTTTTCTTACAGGTTTTGGAATCGAAGGAGCTATATTTCCACTGAATGCCTGGTTACCCGATGCTCACGCGAGTGCTCCCTCGACTATAAGCGCTGTACTTTCCGGTTTTGCAATCGAAGTAGGAGTATATGCAGTCGTGCGGTTTGTCTGGACCATATTCGGAGCGTTAAGTATTCTTCATTTTCTTGCAGGACTTGGAGTTCTGACACTGCTTGTTGGTGAACTAGCAGCTTTCAGGCAAAATCGTATTAAGCGCATGCTTGCTTATTCATCAATAGGGCAGATAGGTCTTATTGTTTTTGCTTTTGGGATAGCTTCTACTGCAGGAGTTAAAGGAGCTTTATTACAAATTGCATCTCATGCAATGGCAAAAGCTTTGCTCTTTTTGGCTGCAGGTTATATGATATATAGAGCGGGATCTAAGGATATTTCTTCGCTGGAAGGAATGGGGAGAAGAATGCCTTTTACTTCTTTAGCTTTCACGGTAGGAGCTTTTTCGCTTGTGGGTTTTCCGCCTTTTGTAGGGTTCTCCAGTAAGTTTTTAGTAATAAAAGCTGCATTGGCTGAAGGACAGCTTATATTTACCATTCTTATCGGGTTTGTTTTATTAGGCACAATAATCGAAGGATCTTATTTCCTAAAAGTAATTCAAACAATTTATTTTAAAGGGGGAGAAGTTAATTCTAATAAAAGAATAGAAGCTCCTATCTGTGCTTTGATTCCCATGGTTATTTTGCTTATGCTAATCGTAGTTGTAGGGGTATATCCAGGCTTAATAAATAGCGTTTTAGACTCGGCAGCTTCAGGGTTCCTGGATAGAATGCAGTATATTAAGACCGTATTGGTAGGAATATAAAGGAGTTAAGAGATGCTTTTAGAGGTACTGCTTATAGTCGCATTTGGGGGAGCGTTTCTGACCTATCTCCTTGGGAAAATTTCTTCCAGATTACGCGATGTATTTGCAGTTCTTGTCTCTTTAGCTTTGGTAGTTATTACCTGTTTGCTTTACAACAAGCAACAGCAAATAGTTTACTTTGCATTCTTCGACAACCCTCTTATTCTTAGATCGAATATGCTTTCCTGGTTTTTCGGTATTACAATCGTAGGGATTGGTTTTCTGTCGGTAATTTATTCTTTGGGATACATGGGGAAAGAAGAAAAATTGGATTATTATTACTTTATAGTGATACTTATTAATGCATCTATGATTGGAACTGTTTTTAGTGGTGACTTTATATCATTTTTTATGTTTTGGGAAATAATGAGTTGGAGTACCTTTCTTTTAATAAGCTATAAGGGAGGTAAGGCGTTATCTGCTGGAATGAAGTATATAATTATGTCAATTATTGGGTCCATGACTATGTTAATTGCTATTATTAGTTTATATGTTACCTGTGGTACTCTGGAATTTTCTTCCCTGGTTTCTCAAGTGGAAATTACTTCAATGAGCTACAATTTATTCCTTCTCATTATGTTTGGGGTTGTCTTTACCATTATTAATGCATTCTGGCCACTTCACACCTGGCTTCCTGATGCACATGCGGAAGCCGTGAGTCCCTTTTCATCGATTCTTTCAGCAGTACTTGTAAGAAAGGGGTTGTATGGACTCTACCTCGTTATGTATATAATATTAGGTTTAAATGTCTTGAATAGGTTGACTTTCGGATTTATAAGTTATAATAATGTGTTCTGCTTCATTGGTGCGGTGACTATAGTTTTTGCGGCATTTAGTGCTTTTCTTCAGGATGATAGTAAGAGAATTCTTGCCTGGAGTACGGTTGGTCAGGGTGGTTATATGATTTTGGGAATTGCGTTTACCACAGCTATTGGGCTTGCTGGAGGTATGTTCCACGTTTTGAATCATTGTATTTATATAGGTTTACTTTTCTTCGTGGCTGGCGCAGTGGAACGCCAAACCGGAGGGATAAGAGATATAAATAAGTTAGGTGGATTAATTAAAAGAATGCCTGTTACTTTTATTGGAGGCGTGGTGGGTATATCTGGTTTAATTGGGCTGCCCTTAACCTGTGGTTTTGTTTCCAAATGGTTAATATATAAAGCGTTAATTTTGGGAAACCGTCCATTTTTAGCATTTGCTGCATTTATGGGAACCTGGGGAACCATTTTGTACGGATATAAATTTATTCATAACATTTTCTTAGGTCAGTTGCCGAAAGAATTCGAAGATGTCAAAGAAGTTCCCTTTTCAATGAGATTCCCCATAATTTTATTGACAATAGCGGTTATTTTAATTGGCGTTCTTCCCGGCATACCCCTTAAAGTCATAAATATTATTAATGTTTCTGCCGGTTTTAAAGCTTTATCGATAAATATATCAGGTGTTATTTCGGAGACGGGTGTGTTAAATACTGTAAATATCTTTACCGCCATTTTAGCGGCTTTGTTAGTAATTTATTTATTATTCCGTACAGGTGCCGAATCAGAGAGAGTCTCCCAGGAAGATTCTTATGCTGCAGGTTCATATATTCCTGTAGGGAAATATCATTACACTGTTAAATTTTACGATCCGTTTTCCAGACTTGCGAAACCATGGCTGAAGGATAGGATAGATAATTTTTACGAATGGTTAACCCGCATAGTGGAGAAAATAGCTGAAAGACAAAGGCGTATTTATACAGGAGATTTAGGTTTTTACCTCGTATACATTGTTCTTTTTCTGGCAGCATTGATTTTTGTGCGGATTATATGTAGGCAATGGTGATATTATGAAGGTTGCTTCGTTTTTCATCTTACCTATTATCGGCTTTACAGTTGGTATATTTTTCATGGGTTTATCCAGAAGAATAATGGCTAGGATACATTGGAGATATGGTCCTCCTCTGGTTCAACCACTTCTTGATATCATAAAGCTCTTTCACCAAAGAAGTATATCCCATGGAGTTATTTTTGAACTTGGTCTTCTTCTTTCCTTAGCCGGGAGTATAGTTACTCTTCTTTTTATTCCTATAGGCAATATATGTGCACTCGATATGTCTGGAGGACTTCTGGTAATTTTATATCTTATGCTTTTAGCGCCTTTCGGCATAGCTTTATCAGGAGGAGAAGCGGCAAATCCAAACGCGAGTATTGGAATTTCCCGAAAGATGCTTTTGGCTTTGAGTTATGAAGTTCCATTTCTTTTAGCTCTTCTGGCGGTTATGATAGAATATAACACGATCTCTATAGTTGAAATAGTTGAGCTTCAGAGGGCTTCGAGTTGGGGAATTGTTTCTCTACCTTTATCGGCTATAGCTCTTTTCCTTATTTTACCAGCAATGCTCGGCATAAGACCCTTTGATGTGGTAGGAGCACCGCAGGAGATCGCTTCCGGTCCAAAAGTTGAATATGGCGGTAAATTTTTAGCATTATATAATATTGAACGAGCTTTTCATGAGTTTATTATTATTGCGCTATTTGTTAATTTGTTCCTTGGGGGGGCTAATGACCCATTCACTTTCTTTCTAAAGATGTTAATAATATTTGTACCTTTTATCAGTGTTAGTGCTGTTTTTCCAAGATTTAGAATTGAACAAGCAATTCGCTTCTGCTGGAGATTGCCGACTATTTTGGCTCTTATAGGTTTGATTATTGCAAGTGTGTGGAGGTAAAAATGGATAGAAAAGTTGTAAGGAAATGGTTGAAGGATCCAGAAAAAATGGGTAATAAGTATTCTCTCTGGGCTGTTTATTTCTGCACGGGCTGTGGAATAATTGAAGTTCCTCCGGTTATAACTTCTCGCTGGGATGCAGAGAGATTTGGCGTTATTCCTGTAGCGACCCCAAGACAGGCAAATTTGTTTTTAATTACGGGTTATGTCTCTCTGAAAACTTTAAGAGCTATCATAAGGACCTATGAGCAGATGCGAGAGCCAAAATATACAGTAGGGTTTGGTTCATGTCCGATAAACGGAGGTATGTACTGGGATTCATACAACACCATCAAACACCTTGATAAATATATACCGATTGATGGTTGGATTGCCGGTTGTATGCCTAGACCTGAAGCGATATTTATTGCAGTAACGCATCTATGGACTTTGATCGATAAGGGTATGGCAAACGCATACAAAAAGTACAGAAAACAATATAAATATTATCGAAGGAATCAGGAAATGGCGCTGGGAAAACTCGAATGGCCACCCCTGTACCCAATAATTGAAGATGAATAAAAAGATAATTACAGAATTAGAAACGACGTTTAAAGATATTGAAGTAAATGCTTCTAAGGATACCAGAATGGAAATTTGTGCTCGTGAAGAGCAGATTTTAGCAATTTTGAGATTCATTGCCAATAAGGGTTATGACCATTTAGCCCTTATCTCCTGTGTGGATTGGATTGAAGAAGAGGAATTTGAATTGGTTTATATAATTACCTCTTACTCGCAGGAAAATAAGGTATACCTGGATAAGGGAGATATTTTTCTCAAGACAAGAATTGCAAGAGAAAATCCGGAAGCACGAACGGTAATTCCGATTTTTGCCAATGCTGAGCCGTATGAACGAGAGATTCATGAGCTCTTCGGAGTGAAGTTTAACGGTCATCCAAGATTAACACATCTTCTGTTAGAAAGAGATTATGAAATACCCCCATTCAGGAAAGATTTTGATACAAGAAAGTATGTTAAGGAAGTTTTTGATTCAATTCCTGCAATCACAGAGGAGGAAGAGTGAGAGAAGTTGAACTCTATTTTGGTCCGCAGCACCTCGGGATGGTAGGAAATTTTAGTATAACGTTGAAGGTAGAGGGAGATCGTATTTTAGAAGCTACTGCGAATCCGGGATTTCTTCATCGTGGATTTGAGAAGTTGATGGAATGTCGAACCTGGATACAAAATTTTCCCATGGTTTGTAGAATAAACGTTGTAGAGCCTGATCATATGGAAATGGTGTATGCAATGGGAGTGGAGAAATTAGCAAATATAGAAGTGCCGGAAAGGGCGCAGTGGATAAGAAGTATATACCTTGAACTTGCTAGAGTTGGTTCGCATCTTTTTGGTTTGTGGGCTTATTCCAATATGTTGGGTTTTGATACTGTTGCTCAGTGGGCGATGTACCATAGAGACCTGATTCTGGATCTTTTCGAGGAATTAACAGGCGGGAGGGTATATCATATTTATATCTGGCCTGGTGGGGTAAGACGTGACTTTCCGAAGGGTTTTACAGATAAAGTCGTAGAGACTTTACATTCAATAGGGAAGTGTGTTCCCGATTATAACGATACATTTTTCAAAAATCCGCTGTTTTATGAGAGAACTCATGATATAGGAAAAGTAACGAGAGAAGAAGCAGAGAAATGGGGAGGAGTAGGACAGGTATTAAGAGCTACAGGAAAGTCCTTTGATATAAGGAAGGTGGAGTCCTATGCAGCTTATGATAAAGTGGATTTTAACATACCCACAAGAGAAGACGGAGACGCGTATTCGAGGATTATGGTGATAAGAGATGAAATGATAGAATCCGTTCATTTGATTTTTAAACTAATTGAAGGATTACCGAAGGGAGAAGTTTATAACAAAGTACCCAATCCTTTTAAGTGGAATATCGAAGAAGGTGAATCTTATGTAAGAGTTGAATCTTCGAGAGGAGAATTAGGGCTTTATCTGGTAAGTGATGGCGGAGATAAACCTTATAGAGTCCATTTTAGAACGCCTTCTTATTCTCATGGTCTAACAATATTAGAGAAAGTCTTAGAAGGCGCTAATATCTCGGATGTAGGAAATATCATGATTAGTATGTACGTTGTCGCTCCTGAGATAGATAGATGAGAAAAATGAGTAATTTAAATTTAGGTGAGGTTTACAGAAATGGATAAAAAAACTTCAATTCTGAGTCCGTTAAAGGCGTTAAAATATCTTTTCAAAAAACCAAAAACTTTAAGATATCCGTTTGAACTTAAAGAGCCTGCAGAAAGATATAGAGGTTTACATCTAAATGATTGGGATCAGTGCACGGGTTGCGGAAACTGTGCAGATATTTGTCCTAATGAGGCAATTCTTATGAAAGAAATACCGGAAATCGAGGCAAAAGACGGAGAGAGAAATGAGCGCCCCGAAATAGATTACGGTAGATGCTGTTTTTGCGGATTATGTGTTGATATTTGTCCGACAGGTTCCATCCGGCTATCCAGAGATTATTTTCATATCCATTTTGACCCCAAGACTTTCAAGCTTCTGGCAAAAGATGAAAAAACGGACGGGGAACACTTCCTTCCTGAGGGGAAATATTCTATTCTTAAAGCATCGCTTGCCCATCGAAGAAAAAATTATGAGGGTTTTAGTTCTGACTTAGAATACGCACTGTTTGACCCTGAAAGAGTACAGATGTCTCAGGCTTCACCCAAAGAGAGAAAATCCTCTTTTATTGAACAGGTAAAGGGTTTCAGCGCACAGGAGGCTCTAAAAGAAGCGAGTCGATGTTTGGAGTGTAAGTTATGCGAGGAAGTCTGTCCTGCCGGTATGGATATAGTTGATTATGTACGCAATTTATGGGAAGGTGATTTAGAGGAAGCGGTCAGGGATATTTACAAAACAAATCCCTTACCCGGCGTTTGTGGTAGAGTTTGCACGCATAATTGTGAGTCTGCCTGTGTACTTAGTCATCGAGGTGAACCTGTATCTATAAGATGGTTAAAGCGTTATGTTGTGGATAATCTTTCTCTTTCCGAATATCAAAAGGTGCTTGAAACAGAAAAAATTAAATCTATAGGGAAAAAAGTTGCTATAATTGGCGCGGGTCCGGGAGGCTTATCGGCTGCTTATTATCTCAGATTGATGGGTTATAAGGTCGTTATCTTTGAGAAGTTGCCCGAACCCGGTGGGATGCTGAGATATGGTATTCCTGAAT
The DNA here is from genome assembly GCA_964534175.1 of uncultured bacterium. Classification (GTDB taxonomy): domain Bacteria; phylum Hydrothermota; class UBA3072; order UBA3072; family UBA3072; genus JAFGHJ01. The sequence continues at coordinate 79,449 of CAZHNS010000003.1, forward strand.
ACCGACTTCCCTATGAAGCTTTAAATAAAGATATTGAATATATAAAATCTGTAGGAGTAGATATTAGATGTGATAATACTGTTGGCGAGGATATTTCACTTGCTGAACTTCGGGATAATTATGACGCGGTTTTTGTGTCTACTGGTTTTCATGCCGGGCGGAGTACCGGAGTTCCGGGAAGTAAAAACCCTCACGTTTTTCAGGCAATAGAATTACTCAGAAAGGTGACGATGGGAGAAGAGATTGAAGTTACCGATAAGATTGTGGTAATAGGTGGGGGAGATGTTGCTATGGATATTTCGAGAACACTTGCCCGATTGCAGATGAAGAAATTTGGAGCTGTAGATATTACTCTCAGTTGCTTGGAAACGAGGGACATTATGCCCGCTACTCCGGAAGAAATAGAGGAAGCTCTTGAAGAAGGCATTAAAATGTATCCGGGATGGGGTCCGGAGAAGATTATTATAGAAAAAGAAAAAGTTAAGGGTATAGTTATGAAAAAGTGCCTCAGGGTTTTTGACGAAGAAGGAAAGTTTAATCCTGAATTTGATGATAAGGAGAAAAAGGATTTTGAGTGTTCGATGGTCGTTGAAGCAATAGGGCAGGCACCTGATTTTACTTTTATATCAGAAGATATAAAAGTAAAACTTAAATATGAGGGAAGAAGGATGAAAGTTAATGAGTATGGTCAAACTTCATTGCCTTGGTTATTCATCGGAGGAGATATCCTGAGGGGTCCCGATGTAATTAACGCTATCGATACCGGACATAAGGCCGCAAGAGGTATCGATAAATTTATCTCCTCCAAAGAGAAAAAATAATTTCGAGAGAATGGACAAAGAAGATATCCCAAAAGAGACAATAGAAAGACTTCTATTTTATACAAAGTGCCTATCGACTTTTAAACAATCAGGCAAGGAACAGTTTTCATCAGCGGATATTGCCAGGAGGTTAAAACTTAAGCCCACATTGGTGAGGAAAGATCTCTCTTATATTGGACGGATTGGCAGAAGAGGGATTGGCTATAATGTTGAAAGAGTTCTGGACAAGATAAATCGAGTCGTTTATTATGAAAAAGAGCATCAGGTTGCTCTTATAGGTGTGGGGAATATCGGAAAAGCATTAATAAATTATCCCGGATTTCAAGCACACGGATTGGTTATAAAACTCGCTTTCGAGAAAGACAAGGAAAAAATCGGTAAGGAAATTTATGGCGTTAAAATTGAAGATATAAAAACACTTAAAAAAAGAGTGGCAGAGGAAGAGATAAAAGTCGGAATTATAGCTGTTCCTCCTATTCAGATTAAAGAAGTTATTGATATTGTTAAAGACTCAGAAATAAAAGCGATTCTTAATTTTACCTCCACATGTATGATGCCCTATGACGATTTAAAAGGGAAGTTAAAGATAAAAAATATCGATCTAGCGGTTGAGATGCAAAGATTGGTGTATTATTCATCATAAAGAAAAAAACTGACCCAGTCGTAAGTCATAGACATATACCTAGATTTTACTATTCAGAACCTAATTTGATATTTGCCTTAAAACAAATTCTCCCGTGAGTCTTATATCTTTTGATGAGCTTCCTATTAAAACTTTAAATTTACCTTTTTCGGCAATCCAGTCTTTGCTTGCGATATCATAAAAAGAAAGAGCACTTTTATCCAATTCGAAACTGATTTTCTTCTTCTCGCCGTGTTTTAAAAAGACCTTCTTAAATCCTTTTAGTTCTTTAACCGGGCGTTCCACACTCGCTTTTATATCCTGGACGTATAGCTGGACTATTTCTGCGCCTGCACGCTCACCCGTATTTTCTATCGTCAAGTTTATTTTAACCGTCTCGTTTTCTTTTATATTCTTTTTATCTATTTTTAGATCGCTGTATTTAAAAGACGTATATGAAAGCCCATAGCCGAAAGGGAATAAAGGTTCGACTTTTTCTTTGTCAAAGTGGCGATAGCCTACAAAAATGCCTTCTTCGTAATGAACTTCCCCCTCTTTTTCCGGGTAATTACCGTAGGCTGGTGAATCTTCCCATTTTTTTATGAAAGTTGTTGGTAGTTTTCCCGATGGATTTACGTCTCCTAGTATTATATCCGCCAGAGCATTTCCGCCTTCCTGCCCCGGATACCACGCGGCTATTAATGCGGGAACCTCATCTAACCACTCGTTCATAAGAACCGCAGCTCCACCGTTTACGACCACTATAACGTTCTTATTAACTGAAGCGATATTTTTAATAAGTTTTACCTGTTCTGTTGGCAATGTCAATTCCTTTCTGTCTCCTCCTTCATGTTCTCTTACACCCACACAGACAATTGCTGCGTCAGCGCTTTTAGCCGCGGTTATTGCGGCATTAATCGCGGCCTCTTCTTTGTCCAGTTTTTTCTCTTCTAACTTCGTCCATCCAAGTACAACAGACGCACCGCCTATATTTTCAAAGTACTCAACTTTTATATCGTAAGATTCGCCTTTTTTAAGTTCAACAGTATCTATTTTTGTGACTACACCATGCGGACCCCAGTTATCCACAATTTTTTTTCCATTTAGGTATAAATAACTTCCATCGTCGCTACTGGTCCCAATTATGTATTTACCGCTTGAAGGAGTAAGTAATTTTCCAGTCCATATTATGGAAAATTCATCTTTGTTAAGTTTTTCATCGGGTGAATCCAGATGGAAAATAAAATTGATCTGTTTATCAATTCTACTAAGAACCGGTTTTCCTTCGAATGTTGGATTGTTATAATATTTGCCCAGTAAGCCCACTTCTCCAGATTTTCCTTTTGGAGGTCTAAGGTACGAAGATTCTATAGGTCTTATCAATTTTTCTTTAAATAGTCCTCTTTCATATATTACCTCAATATCTTTGCCGAGTTTGTTTTTGAGACCGTCTAAAATGCTTACAGAATAAAAAGGATCAACATTTGAACTGCCTCCGCCTCCGATTATTGCTTCTTTAGCATTGGGACCGATAACAGCTATCTTGCTTATTTTTTCTTTGCTCAAAGGCAGCAGATTTTTTTCGTTCTTAAGCAGTACTGTTCCTTCCTCTGCAACTTTTAAAGCTAATTTTTGATGCTCTGGTGTATTTATTGCTCCTTTGTCGAGTTTTTTATCAAAAATACCGGTTACGAACATTGTTCTCAGCATTCTTCTAATTTTATCGTTTATTTCTTTTTCTCTTATTAGTTCTCCTTGTACTGCTTGAAGTACTGCTTTTTTCTGCAGGTATCCCGCGGTTGGCATTTCGATATCCAGTCCGGCATAAAGAGTCGGAATTACGCTGTGGACAGCGCCCCAATCCGACATTATAAAACCTTTAAAGTTCCATTTGCCTTTTAAAATATCCTTCAGTAAATAAGTGTTTGCACAGCAATAATGTCCGTTTACTCTATTGTAAGCAGCCATCACAGACAAACAGCCTCCTTCGGTTACTGCGGCTTTAAAGGCTGGCAGGTATATTTCATGAAGGGTTCTTTCGTCTACTTTAACATCGACCCTGAATCTATTGTATTCCTGATTGTTGCAGGCATAATGTTTCGCGGTTGCTACGACATTTTCGCTCTGGACTCCTTTAACAAATGAGACTGTCATTCTGGAAGCGAGGTATGGGTCTTCGCCGTAACTCTCAAAATTTCTGCCGCCGTGCGGGACGCGGTGAATACAAATACAGGGACCCAGAAGCACATTTCTGTCCCTTGCTTTTGTTTCTTTACCGATAGCTTTTCCTACTTCATAAATTAAATCTGTATTCCAGGTAGATGCCATCGATATGCTTGCCGGAAAAGCTGTCGCTTTCTCCCAGCGAACTCCGACAGGACCGTCTGTCATATTCATAGGAGGAATTCCGAGTCTCTCATTTGCCGGAGAATTAAATCCTTCTCCCTCTAACATTTCAACCTTTTCTTCCAATGTCATCCTGCCTAAAAGGTCTTCTACTCTTTTCTCTATTGGTTGGCTCTGGTCTTTATAAATCGGACTTCCATAAAGATTGCTATTGATAAAAGTTGTTATAAGTGTGAGTACTAATAATGAAATTTTTTTTAAAAAAGAAATTCTTGCTTTCATTCTACCTCCCTGATTATATTTTTTGTTCAGGAAAATTTGATTTTAAAATGCGTCTTTTATAATTCCTCTTAATTCTTCATCGGTTAAAACTATTGGGTTACCCTGCATACTGTTTGATATTTTTGCTTTGCCTATCAATTCTTCGATTTGTTCTTCTTTTAAATCGACTTCTGAAAGATGAGGCATATTTAGTTTTTCGTAGAGTTCATCTGTCCATTGGATTAAGTCTTTCGGTTTTGCTTTTTCGTTTTTTGTTACTATTCTTGCGATTTTTTCATATTTTTTGAATACTACAGATGAAGGTTTACGTTCCTCGAGGGCTTTGATATTTGCTTTTATAACATAGGGCAGAAGGATGCCGCAAACTACGCCATGGGGAGCGCCTATCATACCTCCCATTGGTCCTGCGAATCCGTGGACTGCTCCGAGTTTCGCGTTCGCGAGGGCTATTCCGCCAAAGAGACTTCCTATGCACATATCTTCCCTTGCTTTTGCTTCGGTAGGATTGTTAAATGCTTTTAGAAGGGAGCGGCTTATTCTTTTTATTCCTTCCTTGCAGATTGCGTCTGTTAACATATTCGCTTTTATTGAAACATAGGGTTCTATTACCTGCGTGAAAGCGTCGAGTCCGGTACTTGCCGTTACCTCTTTCGGCATCGAATAGGTTAGTACTGGATCGAGTATAGCAATATCCGGGAGCATAAAAGGACTCCTGAGACTAACCTTTACGGAGTGTTCATTTGATTTTATTACTGCGTTTTTAGTCACTTCCGTTCCTGTTCCCGCGGTTGTCGGTACCGCTATAAACGGAATAGTAGGGTTCTTTATGGGTTTGCCTCTGCCTATTACCTCTAGATAATCAAAGAGATCTCCTCCGTTTGTTACGAGAGCGGATACCGCTTTACCCGTATCTATGGCACTCCCTCCTCCTATTCCAATTATTACGTCGGTTTTACTTCGACTGGCTAGTTTTAGACATTCGGTAACAACATTGGTTGTGGGTTCACCGTTTACGGAGAACGTTTCGAATTTTATTTTTTTCTTTGTGAAATCGTCGAGTAAAAATTTACACCTGTTTTGATTTTTACCTGTGACGATGAGAGGCTTTTCCCCGAGATTTAAAGCATTATCCGGGATTTTTTCTGCGGATCCGTCCCCAAAAATTATCCATTTCGCGGTTGCGAATTCAAAGCGAGTTGCGTTCACCAGTCTGAATCTTCCGGAAATAAGTTTGAGAATTTAACACTGAATCTGGGTTCTGCCATCATGTCGGCAACCGAGTCTCTCCACTTTTTATAGTGGTCTGTTTCTTTATGTTTGGCTGGGTCGTCCGGGGTTTTATAAACTTCATTGAGAACGAATTTACTTTTATCATCATTTTGCTGAAGCACGTCGAATTGTGCTATTCCCGGTTCTTGTATGCTGTTTTGGGCATTCTCGATTGATATTTTTTTGAATTCTTCGATTTTATCTTCTTTTACATGAACATGTACATGTACCACAAGCATAAATCCCTCCCTTATTTTTAAACAAAGGTAGTTTTATATAATATTGAAGTTCATTGTATAGTCAAGGTCTGGGAGGTTTGGAGTTTCTTACTTTTTTAAATCGTAATTTCTTGAAAAATAGAAATTATGATAGTTCCCTCACCCAATTTCCCGTTCAGGGTACCGTTCTTAAAAATCGTAGTCAATTTCCCCGACGGTCTTATTCGTAAGGAGTACTGTTCGAGAAAACCAGAGTCAATTCTCCCGGCGAGAGAATTGCTCTTTATCTCTCGCTCTCACTCTTTTCGATTTCTTCAAAATCGAAAAACCGTGCCCGTTCGAGCTCCGAGGTATTTTCCTGAACAGTACTCCTTACTCATTTTGAAGTTTAAGTCCATGCCCGCTCAGTCTGCGAGACATTTTTTATGAAAGGCATACCTGGACTTTTAAGATTTGAAGAAAACAAAAAGAAAAACCATGCCCGCTCGGTCTCCGAGGCATTTTTCCTGAACGGTACCCTTCACTTTTTTTTATTTATGCTGAAATATATGTTATATCTTATTTAATAAAAAAAGCATGAAACTCCAATTGGGAGGGGGTTAGTCTATTAGATGTTCTTCTTCGACTTTTGAAAATAAAGCGCAGATTATGGTAAGAGTCCCTAATATAATAAAAGAATAGTTTAAAGACCACTCTACCATTAATCCGACAAGGGGATATATTACTGCACACACGAGACTTCTTACCATCGATATAGTAGAAATGACCGTTGCTCTGTTGTGCGATTCTATATATTTATTCATATAGCTTTGGAATAGTACCATTCTAGAAAGCCCAAATCCTGCTGTAAGACATATAATTACTATTGCCAGAGGTATATTGTTATTTATACCGAGCAGTATAAAACAGATACCCGGAAAAAGAGCACTGAAAAACAAATAACGTTTTTTTGAACCGAACAATTTTTCCAATTTATCAAAACCGTTCATTATGGGTATCTGAGAACCCGACATAAGAGAGCTAACCAGACCAAAATATATTATAGGGACGCCAAGCTCACCTAATAGTGGCTGGTACATCCATATTATAAAGAAGACCAGAGCACTTATTGAGACTAAATCGAAAGTGAGTATTTTGAGGATCTTATGACCTTTGAAATATCTGATTCCGCTTTTCAGAGTGTCTATATATTTCCCTTTTTCCTCTTTTTCGCTTTTTATGTGTGGTTCTTTAAAAGTTAAAGCTACCAGGAAAGCACTGAAGAAAGGAAAGAATACAAACATCATCGCATATCTTAATCCAATTTTGGATGCTATAAGACTTCCTATCGGAGCTGCAATCATGATAGCGGACATTTCAAAACTTCTCAATCTTCCGATAATCTTTTTCGAATTAGATTCAAGGTCGATTTCTTTTAGGGTATCGTAGAGCATAGCTTCATCACTGCCTGAGAGTAGAGAAAATCCCAGTGCCCAGAAAAATTCTCCCACAAAGAAGATGTAAAAATTAGGGACTGAAGAATACACAAGAGTCGCTATCGATGAAGATATTGCGGCTAGAACCAGAGAGGTTTTTCTTCCGAAACGATCTGCGATTGCTCCTGTAGGAATTTCCAGTAGTAATACGACGATAACGTAGAATGATTGCAGAATCATTATCTGTGTGTAGCTCACTTTACCCCAATCAAGATAGAAGGGTACGAGTACACCCGAGATAAACATCAGCATATATAAAAACTTATATGTATAAATTTTCCAGATATTTGCTCTATAGGTTTGCATAGGGCTTATATTATATGATTGGAGAGAACAAAGGCAAGGTGTTAGGTATTAAGTCTTAGGTTTTAGATTTAGTTGCCTAATTTTTTATCGATTCTCTTTATAAAACTCTCTTTCCCTTCCTGGTACTTGTCGATATCGTAACGATATTTTTTTGCCAATTTTTCTTTAAGGCGTGAATATTCTCCGGCGATCTTCGGATGTGAAATTAAATAATCTCTAAAATCGATATGCCTTTTGATTTGTGGACTTCGGCTTTGAAATATATGTACGTGGTGCGTTCGGTTATTTCCTCCTTTTTGGAAAAATCGTCTTTTCGGTATACCATATTCACCTAACGCAACATATCCTAATTTTTCCATTTGTTTATTGTAGCTATCAACTTTGTTTATATCTTTAACTTCTACAATAATATCTATTACAGGTTTAGCTTTAACCAGCGGAATAGCAGTGCTTCCTATATGATGTATACTTATAAATATTTCTTTAAATATCTTTTCTATTTTCTTTGATTCTTCATTAAACTTTTGTTTCCAGGTTGGATTGTGGGGAACGACTTTAACGATTCTTTTATTTTCCGGTGGCATAGTAGATTATAAATATTATAAATTTGTTGTCAATTACTTATTTGATTGGTGCGTAGAAGCGTTAGTGCGTGAGCCTCTCCTTCCATCCAAGTATTTGGAATTTTAACTCTCTAACACTCTAACGCTCTAACCCTCTAACGATTTTGTGTCTTCGTGGCTAAAATTATTTTTCTTTATTAAACATTTTCTCCGCGGGGCAGTTGATTTCTCTTTGCTTACAATATTTACACGCTAGAGAGCCACGAACGAGTTCGTTGCCTTTAGAAACGAGTAAAAAAAGTAAAATTACGAATAATAATAATAACCAATTAAAATCCATAATCAATCTTACTATCCCTATTATCACGGGTATTATAGCGACAAGCATATCGGGTATAAGGTCTTTCCAGGTTATATTGTCGGACCAAGCGAATTTTTTTATGTCCCCCTTTTTGAAGAACAAGGAACATAATTTACCTTTTCCGAAAGCACATCTTTTGCCATAGTAATAGCAATTAATACAGCTTTTTCGAAGAAGACGGACTTCCAAAAAGACAATATACGCAAGATAGATTAGCAGCCAGATTATTCCGAGCGGTTTGATTATTATTATACCAATTGTGTAGATGGATAATTGTAAGAGGTTCGAAATGATTATAATCCAGTAAGGATAATTTTCAAAACATTCAAATTCTTTCATATATAAATTATAAAAATTATTGATTTAATGTCAATTGTTTTTTTAATATTCCTTGAAACAAATAACAGACTCTCACGTCTAACTAATAAATAAACGGAGGTTAAAAATGAAATTAACAAATAAAAGATTCGGAAAATTCAGAGAAGAGTATCAAATAGCAGACGAGTTAAAGTAGAAAACGAAAAATTGAGGAGAATAAAAAAGGCGGGTTCTTCCCCGCCTTTTTTGTTTTGATTATGTCTGTATCTATTTAATCAACACCATTTTTTGTTTTTCGCTTTTATTATCCGATGATACACTTATAAAATACGCGCCATTGGGAAGATTGCTCATATCGATATTTAGATCATAAGTGCCCTGTCTGTCTCCTACAATTTTTTCATCCAACCTTATTCCAGCTGTATTGAAAATCTTAAGTTTAACTTGTTCGGAAGCTGAATTGACGAATGAAATATTGCAGATTCCCTTGCTTATTGGGGAAACTTTAAGGTCAAATTTACCGTTTTCTGACTTGATGTCATTGTCTTCATCGATTCCGGCAGATGCGCGTAACTTACCCCAGATGCGTATGGCATTCGCGGGATTATCGTTGATGTCTTCTGCCCAGTTTGGGAAAACAACCAGTATTTGAGAACCTCCGCCACTGGCGGCAGCAGGATTTGTTTGGTATGGTTCTATATCAAAAGATGCGATTGGATATATTTCGATTATTGATCCGCCGGTGTTCACCGCTGCTCCCAGTACATTCTGAACTGTTTCGCTTTGACTATTTTGGCAGCCTACAAGATAGTTTGTACCGTCGAAAACAATAAATGTTAATGATTGGGTCCCTGAATATGGAATAATGGGAACTCCGGAAGCATCGAGAACAGTGCCGTTTTGATGAACCCTTGCCCCGTATATATCGGACGCGTTGCTGGTACGTCTGTCTTCCCATGCTACAAGATAATTCGTTCCGTCAAATGCTACTGCCGGTAGATACTGTCCATTGTCGGCTGTTGAAATAGCGATACTGCTCGCGTCGATTGGATTTCCGGATTGATTTACTCTTACACCATATATATCCTCCTCAAAAGTACCGGAGCTATTATCATACCATACTACAAGGTAATTGGTTCCGTCAAAGGCGACCGAGGGATAATCCTGCGCGAGAGCATCATCGGATATTACAGTTCCGGAAGGACTTAGAAGGCTGCCGTCCGGTTCTACGAGTGTACCGTAAATATCACGGGCACCATAACCATTACGTTCGTCTGACCATACTACTAGAAAGTTTGTGCCGTCAAAAGCAACGGAAGGGTATCTCTGTCTGCCTGTTGCAGTAGAAATGGCAATTCCTGGCGGATCGAGAACATTTCCGGATGTAGTAACGCGGGCGCCATAAATATCGTTAGTACCACTTCGGTCATCCTGCCATACGACCAGATAAGTAGAATCGTTATCAAAAGCGACCGCGGGGTAACTTTGATTTCCTGTACTTGTGGAAATCGCTATCGCGTCCTCATTAAGTTGTTCTCCCGAAGCATCGATAAGCATTCCATATATGTCTGGAGAGAATCCTCCGCTTCGAGCTTCCTCCCAGACTACAAGATAATTTGTTCCGTCGGACGCGACTGCGGGGTTACTCTGGGACTGAGCAGAAGACGAAATTAGAATTCCATCTCCGTCGGTTACTGTACCTGATGAGCTTATCCGGCAACCGTAAATATCAGTATAACCTCCGTTTCGGTTGTCTCTCCATGCAGCTAGCCATTGACCGCTGTAAGATATTACTGCTGGTGCTACCTGTTGAGCATCAATATTGACAATAGGAATGCCCGATGGATCCTGGACTGTTCCTGATGTGTTTACCCTGGTACCGTATATATCGGGATTGCCCGCCACATCTCTATTGTCATACCATACCACGAGATAGTTTGTACCGTCGAAGCTTACGGAAGGCATGTACTGGTAATCTGCTGCAGTTGATATTGCGATTCCTGCCGGGTTAAGGACAGTTCCGTCTGTATCAAGAAGAGTACCATAAATATTGTAGTCGGAGCCCGATCGCTTGTCATACCAGACAACGAGATAATTTGTGCCGTCAAAGTCGATGGAAGGACGATTTTGTTCATCGGAAGCGATTGAAATCTCGATTCCGGACGGATCGAGGACAATACCGTCTTGATCTACCCGTGACCCGTAGATATCGTAAGTACCGTTTCGCTTGTCCTGCCATACCACCATATAATTGGTTCCGTCAAAAGAAACGTCGGGAAAATATTTGATAGAGTCAGTAACCGATATGGCAATTCCCTCGTTGAGTACAGTACCATCTTGAGCAACTCTTGCGCCGTAGATATCATAAGAGGAACCGCCCCTGCTGTCATACCAGACTACAAGATAATTGGTTCCGTCGAAAGCAACTCTTGGACTCATCTGAGAGCCGGCCGCGTCGCTGACTGCAAAGGGCTCATCATCTAAAAGTTCTCCCTCTTTAGAAACTCTTGCACCATAAATATTATGCGGGTTAGCTCCCTCTCTATCATGCCATACTACAAGATAATTAGTTCCGTCGAAAGCAACGTCCGGGTAAGGATCAGTGTAGTCGCATTTTGCGATTAATATACCGGCGGGATCGAGAAGATTACCGTTTTCGTCGATTCGAGCTCCATAGATATCCCAACCCCCGGCACGGCAATCATTCCAGACGACAAACGCCGTTGTATCGTCGGTCGCAATACGTGAACCAGCCTGGTTTTTTATAGCCGGAACATACACAAGAGTCGTATCGATTAAAAATCCGCCAGCTCGGAGATCCCTTGATTGTGGCCAAATATTTACCGTTGCAAGAAAAGTAAATAACAGAATAGCAATAGCAATCAATTTTTTATTCATTAAAGCCTCCTTTTTGTTTTTTAACTTAGTATATAAATGTAATGTTATTGTACTGTTTTTTTATTATTTAGTCAAGAGTTTTTTAATGGTTAGTCTGTTAGTGTGTTAGGCTGTTTTTTTTACGCACTAACGCACCAACCGACCAACGGACTAACTGGGTTGCATTGTGTATTGGGAGATAAAGGGGTTGACATGGAAATCATATACCTTAAGATTACAACAATCTGGAAAGAAATAATTATAACTAAATTCTAAATAAAGGAAAAAGGGAGGGAAAATGAAAATTTTAAAAAGAGTTTTAATCGTGATTGGTGTTCTGATTGCTTTGATGGTTATTGCTTTTGGAGTTTATTTGCTGGTTAATCGTCAGAGTGTTGCAGAGCCTTTCGAAGTAGGTTCTCCCGACTCGGCCAGGAAAATTTTGATTGTCACACAGGGTAGCGATTATAAAAATCTTATGGTAGATACTCTTATTTCCCGGTTAAAAGGAGAGGACGTTTATATAAGCGTAATAGATATATCAGGATTAAACGAAATTTCTCAGGAAGATTGGGACGCGGAGATTATCATTCACACCACTGAAGGTTATAGATTGCCCGAGAGTGTTAAGGAATATCTTTTGCGAATAGAAAACCCTGATGAGGTTATGCTTCTTATTACTTCGGGTAGCGGAGAATGGAAGCCGGAAGATTGTAAGGTCGATGTCCTTACTTCAGCTTCGAGAGTTACCGATATACCTGAAAAGGCAAATTATATAAAAGATAAAATAAATTCACTTTTTGAGTGATAAAGACTAAATTAGCTTTTTAGAGCGCCACCTACCGCTCCGCCTATAAGGCCGAGTAATCCGCAGTACAGCATAGCGACAATAATAGTGCCGCCCGATATGGCGCCTAAAATTACTCCGAGTAATGCGCCCGGAGGACCTCCGAACATTGCGCCCCATACTCCACCCGCAGCGGTGAAGAATAGAGTAGCAATTACTCCTAGTATTGTTCCGCTCAAGAAACCTGCAAAAGCTCCTCTTCCGGCACCTTTAGCGATAATACCCGCAATAAAACCTGCGAGTATATAGCCTATAACTGGAATATGCCCAAGAAATGCCATAGCTACCGCCCCTACGAAAACAGCCAGCAAAAACATTACAACCTCCTTAAATTTTTTCTTATTTTATTCCTGTACTGTTATCTGTCAAGTAGGAAATCTCCTATCCTTATTCCATTTTTTACCACAGAGAACACAGAGAAACACAGAGAAAAAAAGGAATACGTTGTTGTTTAAAACCCTCCCCACAGCCCTAAAATTAGCTACTGATTTACACGGATAAGCACGGATTTTTTTTGTTTTTTTCTTCCTAACTTACTAACATTCTAACGATCTAACTGTTATTATTTAATAATTAGTAACTTGTAGCTTTTTCCTGAATTATGAACTTTAACTATGAAAATTCCTGAAGGAAGTTTATTTATATCTGTAATAGCAATTTTTCTTCCTGTTACGGAAAAGATACTTATTTCCTCTGTGTAAACTAATCTTTGTATGTCTGGCAGGAATAAAGTATTTTTTCTACTTTCCAGTAATTCTTCTACCGGCTGGTGATTTGGGAAGAGATCATTCCATTTGTACCACTGTGGAGAAAAGTAGGAAGCATCATGCGCGGAATCCGCGAATGAAACCGCGAATAGTGAATCATTTGGCAGGAAAAAAAGTGTGTGCAAAGTATTTTCGCACGCCAAGGATTTCATTAAATTTTCCATTCTATTGAAAGTTATATCTGGGTTAGTCCGCAGTGAATCTAAGACGGTATAGTATCGCGAGTCGAACAAAGGTGCATAATTAACTTCTTCGTGATTTAAGGCTAAGAGATACCATGGGTAAAGATTTTCGTCATTTTCAGAGGTTCTGAAGGTATCTCCTGATTCGTTGACACACTCTAAAACGGCTGCCGAAATTGTTGAAGAATCTACGTATGGTATAACTGTATGCAAAAGCCATGCGCCGCCGTTATTCACTTCGAGAACTTTTTCGTATGCGTCTCGAAAGTTTACTATATGGTCTTTGTTATAATCGGAAATTTCGAGGATTTCCCTCAAGATAAATTGCATAGGCATAACTCTTGGTTTTTTATTTGGAGTGCTAGTATGATAACCGGCGTTTATTGCCAAAGTGAGCATATCTTCGTTTACTCCTGAAATAGTCGAAATTATTCCCGGAAAACCAAAACCTACCCAGGCTTTTCCGCTATCGGGTTCGAAAGTCATTATGAGTCCTCGTTCTGCATCACTCATTTCGTGGGTTAAATCAAGATTTCTTCCCAGAATAATGTTTCCTTTTATTAAAGTATCGTTTATGGTTGCCTTACCCCAGGCAGAAAGAGAACTGCAGCCGAGGCTCTCTATGCTTAAAAAAACATAGTTTATATCGAATGTTGAATTTCCAAGTAGAATGTCGATTACATCCAGGTCACGGAGCAGTTCGGGAATATAAATATCCTCTCCAGAGGCTATTATTCCGTCTATTATTCCTTCGGCTTCTTTTTGATATTTTTTGGGAACAGTGAAGTAATTCCTATAATTTAGATGCAAATACTCGTATTCAAAGTAAGATAAATCAATGATTTGAAAGCAAAATTCAGTAAGAAAATCAACTATTCTTTTATTTAATAGATATCCCTGTGCAAATCCCATTTCATAGTTGTTTCCCCAGACATTAAGAATCTCCTGCTCTCCATTGTATCGGAGAGAACCATTGATTGCAGTAGCTTCAGAAGTTATAATTAGGAAGGACAAGATAAGAATGAATTTTTTCATTCCTGATTTTTAGTGTAAATAATTAATTGCTGAATTGGTCAAGATTGATTCTGATATCTGCTGTTATTTCATGTTCATCAAACCATCCCCCTATCATCTCAAGAGCGTATTTTATGGTTGTTGATTGGGAAGGGTAGGTTGTTAAGGATTCCGGAGGTGTATCTAAAGGCTCTTTTTCCATTGTAATTATTTCTGAAATTGTTCCGTCTGATTCTATATATGCGAGGTCTATGTCAAAGTTGCATCCTTTCATCCAGAAAACTCTTCTGCTTTCGTTTGGAAAAACAAATAACATTCCGTGGTTCACTGCCAGTGTGTCTCTATAGGATAATCCCATTTCCCACTCTTCTGGTGAATCTGCTACTTCTACCTGTATTATTTGTTCACCTACTTCTATATTCCAGGTATCGTTCTCATCTGGAACCGAACTGTTACATCCAGTGAAAGATACAAATAAAAAAAGAAATAATATTGGAATTTTACTTTTGCTAAGAAATGATTTCATAACTATTTCTCCCTTTTTAAGATAAAGTTATATTTTTTCCACATCTATCGATAAAGCTGTAGAGACACCGCTTTCTTCCATTGTTATCCCGTAGATGAAATCAGAACGTTCCATAGTTGCTCTATTGTGGGTGACTATTAGAATCTGAGAAGTCTTTGAGAATTCACGCAAGATATCGCTAAACCTCTCTATATTATTTTCATCCAGGGGGGCATCGATTTCGTCCATAATATAAATAGGCGACTGCCTTTTCCGCATAATCGAAAGAAGAAGAGCAACAGCAGCAAGAGTCTTTTCTCCGGTGGAAAATAATTCCATGCTTTTAAGTCTTTTTCCCTTGGGCCTGACAAGAATTTCTATGTTGGATTCGAGAATATTTGTACTGGGTAATCTTATATCGGCTGCTCCTCCGGGAGAGAGTTTACTATAAATGGATTTAAAATCTTCTTTGATGCCTAAAATTGTTTCCTTGAATTCCCTTGTTGCTTTTGTATCGATTTCT
The DNA here is from genome assembly GCA_964534175.1 of uncultured bacterium. GTDB lineage: Bacteria > Hydrothermota > UBA3072 > UBA3072 > UBA3072 > JAFGHJ01. The sequence goes on from CAZHNS010000003.1 coordinate 94,745, forward strand.
TCTATGGTTTCTTCAATATCCTTTTTGGATGAGACTAAATCGGAGCGCTCCGCCTCTATTTTATCTAATTCGGACTGCTTTTCTTCATATTGGTTTAATGCCAGTGGATTTATAGGATATAAAGAATCTATCTTCTTTTTTAGTTTTTCTATATTTTCGTCGATGTTTTCCTCTATTTCTACTTCTTCTCCCTTTATTTCTTCTCCAAATTCTTTGAATATTTCACTTTGAATACTGTCTTTTTTGTATTTTTGTTCAGACAATGCCATTTTTAATTCGGAAATTTCTTTTTCTAATTTACTGTTTTCTTCCTGCCTGGATTTATATTTAGTCTTTTTATCGGATAAGATTTCCTCTGATTTTTGTATTTTTTCGTTCAGAGAAGAATTTTTTTTCTTTAATTCCTCGAGTTTTTCTGTTTTATTCTTAATTATTATTTCCAATTCCTTAATTTCCTTTTCAAGAACGGATTTTCTATCTATTAATCTAATAGCCTCTTTAAGTCTACTTATTTCTTCTTTTGTTTCGCTTTCCCTGTCCGTAATTTTTTCTTTCTTTTTTTCTACTTTTGCGAGTTCTTTTTCGGCTTCTCCTTTTTTGTCTTGAATTTCTGTCTGCTTCTTATAATCGAGAGAAAGATTCTTCTTCGCATTTTCTTTTTCTTTTTCTTCCTCTTTAATCATTTTATTTATATCCCGGATTTCTTTCTTTGCATCATTTATATTATTCTCAATCGATTCTATTTTAACTTCTACACGGCTGATTTCGAATTCGTATTCTGCTTTTTCAGCTGTTATCTTTTCCCTTTCGTTATTTTCTACTTTAAGCTTTTTTTCAAGTTCACTCAGAATATTTATAATTTCGTTTCTCTTTTCTTCCAGTTTTTTAATCTGTTTTTCGTATTCTTTTTCCTTAAGAGTTAGTTCCTTTTCTTTTGCTCTTCTTATTAGTATTCCTTCTTTATTTTTAGAAAGTAAAATAAAATTATTGACTATTACGTCGCCCCTTTTTGTTACCCAGAAGCCGCCTTTTTCTTTTGCTTTTTCTAAAGCTCCTTCCAGGGTTTCCGCGAAGTTGTATTGAGAGAGTTCTTTTTTTATAAGATGAGCAAATTTTCCCGATACGACTTCCGAAAGGCTACTTTCTTTAACAGATTCTTCTTTGTCTTTTGTTGCGAATATACCACCTTTCAATGATTCTTTTTTTATGAAATTGAGTACTTCTTTCATTTCGGATGCTTTTACAACGGCACTTTTTACTCTTTCTCCGAATATGGCTTCTATTGCTGCCTCGTAGCCTTTTTTAACTTCTAAATTATCCGAAAGTGAAGGTAATCCAAACTTTGCGTTGATTTTTTTCATTTCATTTGATATTTCAATATCTCTATTCTTATAAAACTCTATTTCTTTTTTTGTCTTTTCGTTTTCAGAGGTTAGAGAGGTGAGTTTTCTTAAGCCCGCAGTCTTTTCATTTTCGTATTTTTCGATCGATTGTGCAAGGTCGTTTATTCTTTTTGTATTTTCTTTTAATCTTTTCTCAATTTCTTTTGTGTTTGAATCTAATCCCTTTATTTTCGTATTTTCTTTCTCGATTTCTTTTTTGTATTCTTCCTGGCTTTTTAAAAGGGAAGTCACGCGTGAGCTTTGCTCTTCTTTTTTTACCGTAAGAGAGAGCTCCTTTTCTTTTAGTGTTTCGATTTCTCCTGTGATTTCTGAATATTCCTTATCTATTTCCGCTATTTTTTCTTTGTGAATTTGTATCTGGGCGTTCAACTTTGCTTCAGCTTCTTCTATATTATCCATTTCTTGTTGTAGTTCAGCTATGATGGAAGAAATGTCTTCCGGCAGGTCTTTGGTAAAATTATCTATATGTTTTAATTCGCCGGCATTTCCCGCTTTCTTTTCCCTGATGGATGATATTTCTTCCTGGGTATTCTGTATATTATTTCCTCTTTCTCTGTATTCTTCTCTATCTTCTTTTAAATCTTCTTCTCCGATTTTTATTTCGCTTTCCAATTTTTTTATTATACTACGAATCTCGTCGGTTTTTTCGGAGAGTTCTCCGATTTTATTTTCTCTTTCTTTTAATATATTTTCTATTTCTAATAACCGGTGTTTTGCTAATAAAATCGATTTTTCTTTCAATTCACTTTTATGTTTATGGTATCTTTTTGCCCTATTTGCTTCAGTTTTAAGAGAGCGGGCGATACTTCTCTTCTCGTTTAGTAGGATTTCGATTTTTTCGAGAGAATTGGACACGGAGTTTAACTTGTTTTGAGCTTCTTTTCTATCGCCTCTATATCTTTTTATGCCAGATATGGATTCAAAAATTTCTCTTCTCAGTTCCGAATCCGATATAAGAAAATCTTCGACCAATCCCTGATTTAGAATAGCTGACCGCAGGCCCGTATTAGCAAACAAATCCTGAATGTCGCGAAGACGGCAAGGAGTATTGTTAATAAGAAATTCCCCTTCTCCCGAACGGAAGAACCGCCTTTTTATTTCTACTTCATCGAAATCCATAGGAATCCCGCCGTTGTTTTCAAAGGTTAGGACAACTTCAGCCATACCTACAGGCGGACGCGTTTCTGTGCCTGTGAAGATTAGGTCTTCCATTCCTTCTGCCCTTAAAGATTTTATACTCATTTCACCCAGAGTCCATTTTATGGCATCGATTATATTACTCTTGCCGCACCCGTTAGGGCCAACAAAAGCGGTAATGCCTTCTTTTAAATCGAATGTTGTTTTCCTGGGAAAGGATTTGAATCCCGATAATTTAATTTCCTTTAAGCGCATATCGGTTTTAATTTATAAAAACAGTCGAAATAGTCAAGAGGAATAAAAAGCCTCTACAGCACATTTTTTTACCACAGCCCACACAGGATTTAACCCGTTAGTCCGTTGGTCTGTTTTCTGCGTGTCAACTAATTAAACAATTAACCAGTATATCAGTTGTCTACAACCAAAAAGAAAGCTTGACGAGAGGGCCCGAAAAGTCGACTCCCGCGTAATTATTATAGTTGAACCCCAGACCAATATTAAATCTATAAAATTCGCGATTTAAGGAAGCCGAAAAATTATTGAAGTTTAGCGAACCATAAGACGAATTTAATGTATATAAATCCAAGTTGTAATTATCGGGGAAGAAAATCTGTAAATTAGCTCCATAAGATAATCGGGCTTCCTCGAGGGGTTCGATATAAAGAGCTCCCACAAAAGGCGTTAAAATAAAATGATTAGTTGCAAAATAGAAACCGCCATTTATTGAATAAAGAGTAAGAGATTCCTCGCTTGAAAAAACACTCTGATAAAAACAATTAAAATGCAAGCTATAAAGATTTGCGGAAATTTTTGCCGTAGCTCCATAAGTATCCCGAATATCTTTTCCCAGATAAGCAGCTTCGACTGAAGAATAAAGAAATGCGATCCTTCTCGGCTGTTTATGCTCGTATATAGGCCTCCTAAGAATCAAGTCTGAATTATCTACATAAGTGTAATCATCATATATCACATCATAAGAAGGATTATCGTAAATCCAATAAATATCTGAATAATAATCATCTCTATATATCTTATGGTGCTTTCTGTTGTAATCATTAACATAGTCGTGTTTATCCTTATCCTTTTCTTTTGCTTTCACTTTTTCTTTCTCTTTCTTCTTTTCTTCGGCTTTCGCTTCTATTTTTTTCTTCTCCTCTGTAATCTTATCTTTAACTTCCTTGATACGGCTCGTTTCTTGAACGCGTTCTTCCTTCTCATTTTTCTTTTCCTTCTCTTTTCCCTTTTCTTTCACTTTCTCTTTGCTTTTAAATTCTATTTTTTCTTCCGTTTTTACTTTCTCCTGTTCTTTTTCATTGTTTTTCTCTTCTACTTTTTCCTTTTCCTTTGAAATCTTCTCTTTAATTTCTTGAATAAAGCTCCTTCCTCCGTTGGATTTTCCCTCTGCAAACAATGGAATGAAAAGTAATAATGAAACTAGAAATATTTTATTGTTTAAATTTTTCATTTTATCCTCCTTTACAAATGAGACCTTGCGAAACCGCTCCCGGTTTCATTTGAAAACTAGAGATTGCACAGATTAACACAATATTCTTACCGCACAGACTTGCAGTACGCATTTGTAGGGATTGACAGATTATATTTGGGGAATATGATAAAATTATGGAGATAGGACGAATGTTTTTAAGCTTTAAAATTAAAAACGGCTAATTTAAAATGAGTTTTATAACCATTTTTGGAATCGGTTTAGGGCTATCGACGGATACTCTCGCCGTATCGGTGATAATTGACTCATTAAGGTAATGGAAATCAGTTATGAAAATTATCGAGCGAGAGGCGAAATCGATATACACCAGAACAAAACTTCCCGGCATAGAATATACAATTAACCAGTACGTAGGATGCGGATATAGATGTGTTTACTGTTATGCCCGTTACATGAGCAGATGGAAAAAGTACGGACAGTGGGGAACTTGGATTGAAGTAAAGGTAAACGCCCCGGAACTTGCCAGAGAAAAAGTTGAAGGAGAGGTGTCGATGAGTTCGGTTTCCGACCCCTATCAACCTATTGAGAAGAAATTTATGTTAACCAGAAAGGTTCTTGATAATATGAACAAAGATACTGAAATATCTATTCTTACCAAGTCCGAACTGGTTTTAAGGGATATTGATATACTCAAAAAATTTAAAAACTTAAACGTTGGCTTAACTATAAATTGTTTTCCGGAAACAACGAGGAAGATTCTCGAGCCGCATGCGCCGTCCAATGAGAGACGAATTGAAGCGCTTAAAAAATTAAATGAGGAAGGAATAAAAACCTTCTGTTTTATAAGTCCTATTATTCCTGAACTTACAGAAGTTAGAAAAACACTGCGTGAAACTAAAAAAATAGTAGACTATTATATAATTGAAGTTTTGAATACTCATCTTGGAGGAGAAAATTTGAAAAAGATTTTAGAAGATAAATTTCCGGAAAGTTACGAGTATTTGAGAGACAGAAAAAAGATGGAAAAGTTTGTCGAATCGCTTAAAAATTATTTAGAAGAACAAAAAGTTCCTCTCACAGCATTTGTCAGCCACTGGGAAGAAAATTACTATAAGCAGTAAATATTATAACTAAAAAGAAACAATTATTCCCTTGCAAAGTCTTATTACTTTTTTATATTTAGCTGTAAGCCTTAAACTTAAAAAAGGAGGAGGTGAAGTATATGTTTTTTAAAGTATTTAACAAATCTACGAGAATCTTATTTTTGGTATTTTTTGTTATTTCTTTACTCCCGTATGAAATTAAAGCGAATGATTGTAGTAAAGGTTTCGAGGAATACGCTGCCCTCACAGGGCATAAGCAGGGAGTTATTGAAGCTGTATTCAGTCCGGATGGAAAATACATATCTTTAAGCAACAAAGATTTTCATGTTAATATCTGGGATGTTTCAACAGGTAAGTCTCTCGCAATGATAAATGGTTTTAACGAATGGCCCGCACAGGTTGCTTATAGCCCTGATAACAAACTCTTATTAACCTCGGATTATGAAAAAATAAAAATATGGGAAGTGCCTTCCGGTAAGTCTTATAAAATAATTGAGAAAGTAGAAGAACCGTTTGCTTTAAGTCCCGATGGGCAGTCTCTTGTGGGCAAGTTTAAACCCTCTGACGGGGCTTATCAGTTAAAACTTTATTCTTTTCCCTCGGGTGAGTTGAAAAAGAGTATTGATAATGCTCATGAAAAGATAATTAGATGTGTAAGATGGAGTCCCGATGGTTCCCTGTTTGCTTCTTCTGGCGATGATGGTACTCTTAAATTGTGGAATGGTAAAACCGGTGAATTGATAAAGGCAATATCTGCGGGTAAAAAAGTAGGGTTGTTTGAATTTTGTCCGAAAGGAATTTTTATCGCCGCGATTGTAGGTGAAGATCCTGGTAGTTTTTTTAAACCTGCGGAGGTTGCCATCTGGGAAGTCTCCAGCGGTAACCTAATTAAAACTTTGGAAGGTTTTAATAAAGGGCTTGAGGATTTGTCTTTCAGTTCTGACGGAAATTATCTTATCACAGGTGAACGCGGTCCAAAGGCTTCGCTATGGAAAATTTCCTCATGGGAACTTGCAAAAGCATTTGATGGACATAAATACTGGGTATCTCATGTATCTTTTAGCCCTGATGGTAAATGTTTATTGACCGGGACAGCTGACGAATTCATATTATGGGATGTTGCTACTGGAACGAAAGTCGAATCCTCTGTCGCTGCCAAACAGGGTTTGACTTCGGTCGTTTTTAGCCCCGATGGCAAAGTTATAGCTACGACAAGTACGGATAATACCGTTAAACTCTGGAAGATTAAAGAAGAATAAATAAAAAAAAGTAAATGAATTAAGAACAGTTTAAAATTGCAGGGTCTAACCTGTTGGTGCAAAAAGATAAACTGCTAAATCAAAAATCTTTAAGGAGTTGATTTTTATGTTAACAAGGAAATGTATTTTTTTATTTGTTCTTAGTATATCTATGCTTGTATTTCAATCATGTAAATTGTTTTCTGGTCCGGATTATGATATTTTAGCCAGAAGTACATCTTTTGAGGATGTTCAAGCGGCGGTTGATTCGGCTGAAAGCGGGGATGTTGTGAGAATTCCGGAGGGCAGCAGCACCTGGACTTCTAGACTGGAAATACCTGACGATAAAAGGATAACTTTATATGGCAGTGGACAGGGTACAACCGTTATTTCATCCGACACATTAGCGCCCAGCAGTTTAATCAATATGGGCAGTTCCGGCTCACGTGTTACCAATATGGGATTTATGCTTGCTAACGATAACGGAAATGGTATTACGGTTAGAGGAGAAGGTTGGAGGGTAGATCACTGCAGGTTTGACAATATGATTGAACACATTATTGAAGGCGTCAGCGCACGTGGATATCGCTCTGAAGGAGGATGTCCGGTCGGAGTGGTCGATCATTGTGAATTTAATAATACCAGGGCATTGGTTGTAGGTGATGCAAGCCTTATGGCCAATAGTATATGGGCTGAGCCTCTCGGACTCGGAACTAATAACGCCGTCTTTATTGAAGATTGTGTATTCGATTATACTCAATTTAGCAACGCGATTGATGCTAATTACGGCGGAAGATATGTGTTTCGTTATAATATTATAAATGATGCCTATATTGAAGCTCATTCTCTTCAAGGAACACACAGAGCTACCAGAAGCTGGGAGATTTACGGAAATACAATTAACCAGGTGGAAAGAGCTATGTGGGCACCTTTTTTCTTACGTGGGGGGACCGGCGTTGTTTTTAACAACACTATAACCGGAGACTGGTCCTCGGGACCGGCAATAGTTGTCGATAACCGAAGAACTTTTGAGGCTTTAGGTGAAGGTGGGTTGTGTGATGGTACCTCACCCTGGGATGGCAATGAAGATTCGACAGGATATCCTGCCCGTGACCAGATTGGACGGTCTACAGACGAGTGGCTATGGACAGATGAAAACCCCTACCCGCCACAGGAACATGATCCTTTTTACCAGTGGAATAATACACATGAAGGAAACAATATTAATGTCTATGTGCATAATGATTGCGGTGTTCATATAAAGGAAAACAGAGATTATTATAACAATGTAGAAAAACCAGATTATACCCCTTACACTTACCCTCATCCGTTAATAGAGGAATGGGGCGGTAATTAGCGGTGATCTTGTGTTAATCTTTGTAGTCTCGAGGTTTTAGTTTAAGGTTGGGCTTGACAATGAGTTTTTAAAGGGTATATTTTTATGAAATTGGAGGCTAAATGCCCACTTATGAGTATGAATGTCTAAAATGTAAATATAAATTTGAAAAATTTCAAAATATGACAGAAGAGCCCTTAAAGGTCTGTCCACAATGTGGTGGTAAATTGCATAGATTGATTGGTACAGGCGCGGGTATCATTTTTAAAGGTGAGGGTTTTTATCATACGGATTATAAAAAACAGGGCAGCAGTGATGCGGTTAAGAAGGGTAAAAGAGAAAGTAAAAGTGAGAGTAAAGACTAAAAGTAAGCAATCCCTAATACTTTTTTAATGCTGTTTTTTCTTTTTTCTTTTTTTCTTCTTTTATTATATTTAGCGTTTAAGTGTTATGAACATTTTAAGGTCTATCGTCCGAGAGACAATTTAGTTGCTTTTCCTGACAGCTACAATATAGAATTTGAAGACGTAAATTTTTCATCTCGCGATAAAGTTTTGCTCAACGGCTGGTTCATTAAAGGAACTTCCGGGAGAGTTATTCTTTTCTTTCACGGCAATTTTGGTAACATTTCGCAAAGATTGGATATTATCAATGAGTTGTATTCTCTTGGATATAATGTTTTTATCTTTGATTATAGAGGTTTTGGCAGGAGCAATGGTGTCCCTTCTGAGAAAGGTTTATACAATGATGCCTTAGGAGCTTATGATTACCTTAAGGAAAGAGGATATAAAAATGAAGATATTATTCTTTTTGGTAGATCTCTGGGCGGTGTTGTTGCAATATTCCTCGCAAGTGCGGTTAAGGATTTTAGAGGTTTAATAGTCGACAGTTCTTTCTCTTCTGCACAAGATTTAAGTTATGATTTCTTCGGTTTTAAATTTCCGAGGTTTATAATATCAAACAGGCTTGAGTCCATAAAAAGAATAAAAGATATAAAAATTCCGAAATTAATTGTACACAGTGAAGATGATAATTTAATACCTTTTCATCATGGAAAGAGGTTATTTGAGATAGCAAGCGAACCTAAGAAATTTCTAAAGATTAAAGGTTTTCATAATTCTTGTATCCAGGATTCTAAAGATATATACATGGCTGGAATTAAGAATTTTTTGGAGAGTTTAGAATGATGTTTAACCACGAAATACAGTAAACCCCATTCGCTCTTTTTAATTTGCGTTAAAAAAAACACACGAGAAAACATAATTGATGATTTTAACTCCGTACTCATCATAATTCAGGCATTTATCTTTGCTTTTTTCAAAAACTTATTGAATCTGTTATATCCTTCTTTATGCCTGAGGGTTGACATAAATTAAATCCTTAAGTATTTTTAATAATAAAAAGTTAATGCCATTAGATGTTTTTGGTAAAGACAAAACTATCACAAAAAAGGAGGTTTTGTATGATTGCTAAATATAAGTTCATGGTACTCTGTTCGGCAATTCTTGTAACTGTGTTGCTTTTTACTTCCTGCGGCGGTGACATTAGTGGACTTGATCTTATTGAACCAACTGGCGGAGAGGAAGTTTCGTTGCCTGTGTCACTATTCTGGACAAAAGTTGAAGATGCCTCTGGTTATGCAGTAGAAGTTGATACCGCTACTAATTTTGAATTCCCTGTGGTTTCCGTTGAGGTTTCTGATACCACTTATACTCTGACGGACCTAAATACGCTTAAATATTACTGGCAGGTCTTTGCGCTTGATGGAAATGGCAGGATGAATGATTTCTCGGCTCTGGACTCCTTTGTGGTCTCAGGCGCTGCGTATCCAAGGAATCTATTAACAAGTATTCAGGTTTTAGAAGATCCTCAGTCGCTTGACATTACTCCGAATGGTGCAGAGATCTGGGTCAACCACTGGGGGCAGTACGATACCCTTGTTTATGTTATATCGACAGTGAGCAATCAGGTGACCCATACGATTCCGGTTACCAATGTCGGTGATAATGAGTTGAGAATTACCAGTGATGGTAATTTTGCCTACTACTGCGGTGTCTGGAATATGGATAGTGCCGGTATCCTCGAAATTTCTACGTCTGGTTATAACCAGACGAGGGTACTCGGATATCTTGAAGGTGAAGATCCGCCGGTTAAGGTTGGCCCGGAAGGCTACGGGGTGGCATTGACCCAAGTGAACGACATCATCTATGCAGCGCATATGGCGACGGCCGGGGACGGCTGTATCACGAAGTTCGATGTCTCGAGCGGGGCATTGATCGACAGCGTTCTTCTGCCCTGGATCATGGATGTCGACCTGAACCACGCCGAGACAAAACTCTATGCGGTCAACCAGAGCGATGACATCTTCTATGAACTCGATCCAACGACGATGACTGTCAACCGACAACTTTCGGTCGGTAACGGACCCGAGCTTATTCTGATCACTTCTGATGATGAATATGCTTTTATTTCGCATCTTAATGATGATGTTTATGTTGTTGATCTCTCAAGTCTTACGAAAGTTACTCAATTTGATCCGGATATTGGGGAATTTGGTATGGCTTTTACCCCGGATGAGAAATATCTTTTCTTGTGCGATTACGGTTCTGATTATATCAGCGTTTACGATGTTGACGACCCAACGAATCCGGTTATGATTGAGAAACTCGAGTTTACGGATGCTGGTTCGTTCACTGAACTTGTTTTTAATGCCGATGGTTCCCGAGCCTATGTAGTCGAGTCTCACGGCTATATATATGTTTTAGAGAAGTAATCTGCTCCGAAGATATTTATATAGCTGGAATTAAGGATTTTCTGGATAGCCTGGAATAGTGAGACGGAAAAGGATTGATACGGATATTCAAAGAGAGAAAGGAGCATAAAGAGAAGTCAGAGCCGTCGAAAATTAAAAATCAAATATCAAAGTGCAAAATTACAAATCAAAGTTCAAAAATGAAATAAAAACGAAAAACTTTAAAGGACATGATGTAATTTTGCATTTTTATTTGGCGTTTTACTTTTTAAATTTTAATATTTAAATTTCATAAAAAATTTGGGAGTTCTTACAGCATATTTTGGTGTATTTGTTTGAAATTCAATGCTATGATACACATTACCCCCTTGCCCAAAGATATAAAAAGGATATACTGATTATATGAAAAAGCTGTTTAATATCGAATATTTTCTTGCTAAAAGATATATACGAATTAAAAAAGGAGAGGGTTTCAGGTCTTTAATAACACTTTTTGCAGCCGGAGGCATATCTTTGGGAGTTGCTACGCTTTTAGTTGTTATGTCTGTAATGAATGGTATGCAGACTGACCTTAAAAACAAAGTTCTTGGAGCAAGCGCCCCTCTTACAGTTTTGACAATAGATCAAAAATTTATAAAAGATTGGGAAGGTATAGTGGATACTTTGAAAGAAAGAGTGCCAGAGATTAGGGATGCGACACCTTATATTTTTGAAAAAGCACTTTTGAAACATGAGGATAGAACTGACGGAGCTATAATAAGAGGAGTTGACCCTGCTTCCTTTTCTCTGGTTTCGGATATTCCCGATAATATTGAAAAAGGAGAGTTTGATCTTTCCGGTAGAAAAGTCGTTCTCGGAAATTATCTGGCGAGAAGATTGTGGGCTCATGTAGGAGATACGATAACCATTTCATCTCCTTTTTCTTCTGCTCCTACTCCATTTGGTTTTCTTCTGCCTGCGGAAGATTTTGTTCTCTCCGGGGTTTTTGACATGGGGATGTACGAATACAACGCGACTATTGCAATAATATCGATTGAGAATGCAAAAAGTCTTTTTGGGATCGACGGAGTTACCGGTATAGATTTTACAGTGAGTGATCCCTACCGGGCTCCTGATCTTGCAATTGATATCGTAGCCCAGCTTGGATATCCTTATCGGGTAATGAATTGGATGGAAAGGAATAGAATCCTTCTTAGAGCTCTTGAAATCGAAAAAAAGGTAATGTTTATAATACTTACTTTAATAATAATTGTTGCCGCTTTCAATATTATTTCTTCTCTGGTTCTAATTGTGCTGGCAAAGATGAGAGAAATAGGAATCCTTAAAGCTCTGGGTGCTTCTGCTTCTTCTGTTACAAGAATATTTCTGATAGATGGTTTGATTGTGGGTGGGGGAGGTGCCTTTTTTGGGGTTTTGATTGCCTGGATATTATGTTTTCTTCTCGGTAAGTATAAGTTCATTGATTTACCTTCTGATGTTTATTTCCTTACAAAACTACCGGTGGAAATGCAGTTACCTGATTTTCTTTTAGTTATATTTTCAGCTATAGCTTTATCTCTCCTGGCTGCTTTGTATCCGGCAAGAAAAGCTGCCGGACTTGATCCTGTAGAGGCGATAAGAAATGAGTAATATTATAACGGCACTAAAGGATGTTAAAAAAGGTTTTTTGTCCGGAAAAGAGGAAATAAACGTTCTGCAGGGTATAAATTTGGAAGTCGAGGAAGGCGATTTCATTACAATAAGCGGTCCATCTGGTTCAGGAAAGAGTACACTTCTCCACATATTAGGCGGTCTTCTGCATCCTGACCAAGGAGATGTTATTCTTCAGAATAAATCTCTTTATGCGCATTCGGATCAGGAACTTGCGAAGATAAGGAATGAAAAAATAGGATTTATATTTCAGTTCCATCATCTCCTTCTTGATTTTACTGTGATAGAAAACTTGGTGATACCTCTTTTGATAAAAGGCACCACTTTTGGAAAAGCTTCTAAAAAGGCGGAGGAATTATTAGGCCTTGTGGATCTTAGACACAGGGTACATGCCAAGCCCAGAACTCTTTCAGGAGGAGAAAGACAGAGAGTCGCAGTCCTTCGAGCTATTATAAATGATCCCTTATTGCTGCTTGCAGATGAACCCACGGGCGATTTGGATCGGGCACACTCAAATGTGGTTTTAGAGATGTTGCGCCAAATTCATCGCGATAAAGGTATGACAGTGATTCTCGTAAGTCATAATCAGAGGGTTGCAAAAATGGGCGAAAAAACATATAATTTAATAGAAGGAAAATTAAAATGAAATGTGAATTATGCGGAGCAAATAACGCAAAATACAAATATTATGAAGTAGATTCTGATACAGTTCGAGAAATAAATATATGCGAACAGTGCGCCAGAGAAAAAGGCGTAGATATTAAGAGTAAAGAGGAATCCGTTGTGGTTGAAAGCAAGACGTGCCCTGGTTGTGGTCTTACTTTTGGGGAATATAAAGATTCGGGAAGCCTGGGGTGTGCTGAGTGTTATAAGAATTTTCAAGATCAAATCAAGGTATTTCTCAAAGAATCACAGTTGGGAATATTGCATAAAGGGAAAGAACCTGTTAGAAATAGTAAGGTTATTTTTGTGAAGAAGGAAATTATGGAGATGAAAAAGAAGCTGGATGATTATGTGGAAGATGAAAAGTTTGAGGAAGCTGTAAAGTTAAGGGATAAAATTGAAGCAAGAAAAGAAGAACTTAAAACTATCAGGGAAAAAAATGATTGATTCTCTCATAGATCATTTTCCGGTTTGGTTAGAAAACATAGGACCTTATTCGGAGATTATTTTATTTTCTAAGGTTTCTCTTTATCGTAACTTAGGAGGATATAAGTTCAATAAGAGAAATTCGGATAAGGAAAGAGAAGAAATTTTGGATTTGCTTATTGAGGGTATGGACGCGCTTTCTTCTTTTGAGAAAGTCATTCCCTTGAAGGGCCTTAAAGATAATGAAAGAGAACTTTTTGCCGAAAGGGATTTTCTCTCGAGAGATGACTTGAGGGATTCCCGCTTTCTCGGGTTAGGTCTAAACGACCTGCAAAACAATGTTATTGTTTTAAACTCGAAGGAACACATTAAAATATCTTGTGTGTCAGGCGAATTGTCCCTCAAAGAGACTTATTCTAAGTGTGATAGTCTTGATGATGAGCTAAATGATGAATTTGGATTTGCGTATGATAAAAGAATAGGTTTTCTTACTTCTTCGACCGATAAGGTCGGAACAGGAATGGTTGTTTCAGCAGTTGTTCATCTGCCGGCTCTTGTTATTACCGGTAAATTCATAGACGTCATCGATGATCTTGAAGATTCTCTTTTTTCTATAGGAGGAGTTTTTAACGTAGGTGAAACTGTCGAAGGAAGTTATTTTAAATTAAGCAATAAATTTACATTGGGTGTTTCTGAAGAAGAAATATTGAAAATGTTCGAAAACAAGATTAAGAGTATAATTGAAAAGGAAGTGGATAGTAGAGAATATTTAACTCAAAAAGTGGGTTATGAGACTGAAGATAAGATATGGAGATCTTATGGTATCTTAAAGAATGCCAGACTTCTATCCGTAACAGACTTCCTTAATTTAACTGCTGCCGTAAGACTTGGTGTAAGTTTGGGAATTGTAAAGGATATTAGTATTAAGGATTTGAACATATGGCTTTTCCAAGGGCTTCCGGGTCATTTAAGCGTCCTAAATGAAGAGGTCAAGAATAAAAAAGAAGAAAATATTCTGAGAGCGAGATTAATAAGGAACAATTTAGGAGGATAAAAATATGTTTATGGATGAGCGTTTTACAAAAAAGTTAATAGACGTTGTTAAAATATCAAAGGATTTGGCGCGTGAAGCCGGGTTGGGCGAAGTAACGCCAGTTATCCTTTTACTTGCTATATTAAGACACGGAAACAATATCGCAGTTACCGTTATCGAAGAAGTGGGTGTGGATGTTGAGATACTTGAGAATAGGATTTTAAAACTCGTTAAAAGTAATAGAGATATATTGATCGTAGAACAGCCCATTGGATTGTCAGAGGATTCTCTGAATATCCTTGAGGAGGCTAAAGAAGAGGCTTTGATGCTTGGTAGGCAGATAATAGGCACGGAGCATCTTTTGCTTTCTTTGCTTAAGGCAAAAGAAGGTGCGTTTATCGAAATTTTAAAACCAGAAGAGCTCGATTACTATTTAGCGAAGCAGATGCTGCTTGACCTTTTTGATAAGGAAAAATCGCCCGATAAGGTACAAGAAAAATCAAAACCTTCTGTTGATAGGGCCTTGGAATTTTATACAAGAGATTTAACCGATCTTGCAAAGAGAGGAAGAATTGACCCTGTTATTGGTAGAGAATCTGAGATGGAGAGAGTCATTCAGACTTTATGTCGAAGAAAAAAGAATAATCCGGTGCTTGTAGGTGAGCCCGGGGTTGGTAAAACCGCAATAGTTGAAGGTCTTGCGCAGAGAATTATTATCGGTGCGGTACCCAAGATGCTGCAAAACAAGAAAATACTTTCTATGGATCTCGCTTCTGTTATAGCCGGAACTAAATATCGCGGTCAATTTGAAAAGAGGTTAAAACAGATTTTAGAATCATTGAAAGATTCCGAGAACATACTTTTTATTGATGAGATGCATACTATCGTAGGAGCAGGGGCGGCTGAAGGAGCCATAGATGCTTCTAATATGCTTAAGCCTGTTTTAGCCAGGGGAGAAATTCAGACCATTGGAGCGACTACCACTGAGGAATATAGAAAATATATAGAAAAAGATGGAGCTCTGGAACGCCGTTTGCAGATGGTTCTTATAGATCCTCCTACAATAGATGAAACAATAGATATATTAAATGGTATTAAACGTAAATATGAAGATTTTCATAAAGTTACGTATACTGATGAAGTAGTTAAAGCAACGGTTAAACTTTCCTGTCAATATATAGCTGATAGAAATCTTCCTGATAAAGCGATTGATGTCTTAGACGAGACGGGAGCCAAGGTTAGGTTAAGGGAGACAAAAGTTCCTGATGAAATAGTATCACTTGAGGAAGAGTTGCGTAAAGTTAAGGAAGAGCTTCTGAGAGCCAGAGAAGAAGGAAAATATGAAGTTGCAATAGAACTGCGGGATAGAAGAGATGAAATCGAAGGTAAATTGGAGAAGAGTCTAGAAGATTGGGGAAAATACGGTGCTCTAAAGAGGGTTGAGGTCTTGGAAGAAGATATAAGAGAAGTTATCTCTCTCTGGACAGGAATTCCTCTAAAGAGACTCAGAGAGGAAGAGACCGAACGACTTCTTTCTATGGAGGATGAAATTAAAAAGAGACTTGTTGGACAAAGTGAAGCAATCAGAGTGGTCTCTAAGGCGATTAGAAGAAGCAGGGCTGGTCTTCGGGATATGCGAAGGCCGCTGGGGGCTTTTCTTTTCCTTGGCCCTACGGGAGTAGGAAAAACCGAGCTTGCGAAACAACTTGCAAGATTTCTCTTTAACACCGAAGAGTCTCTAGTCAGGATTGATATGAGTGAGTTTATGGAAAGATTTAATGTTTCCAAGTTGATAGGGGCTCCTCCGGGGTATGTAGGATATGATGAAGGTGGACTTTTGACCGAAGCCGTCAGAAGGAGACCTTATTCTGTAATTCTTTTGGATGAAATAGAAAAAGCTCATCCTGATGTATATAATATCCTTCTTCAGGTTTTTGATGAAGGTATGCTTACGGATGCATATGGAAGAAAAATCTCCTTTAAAAATGCAGTTATTATTATGACTTCGAATATAGGAACGAAGGAGATAATGCGAGGAACGTATGTTGGGTTTAAAAAACCCGATAAAGGAATTAAATATGAGGAAATGAGAGAATATCTGCTGGAGGAAATTAAAGAAAGATTCAGTCCTGAATTCCTAAACAGAATAGATGAAAGCATTGTTTTTAAATCACTCCACCGGGAAACGATGGCTTCTATTGTCGATATATTTTTCAATGAGGTCAGAGAAAGAGTTGAGGAGAAAGGATTCGAAATTTCTCTCACAGACGAAGCAAAAGAGTTCTTAATCGAAAAAGGTTTTGATCTGGAATATGGGGCGCGACCTCTGAAAAGAGTTATGCAGAGACAATTGGAGGATAAATTAGCAGAAGGATTTTTAAAGGGGAAGTGGAAAAAGGGAAACAAAATTGTAGTTTCCAGAGAGGGTGATGACTTAATATTCTTCTCGTCTCGTCCTGTTGCAGAAGTTCTCTAATTTGAAATGGGAAAGAGCATTTCGATAGTTAATCAGAAAGGTGGGGTGGGTAAAACAACGACTGCAGTAAATTTAGGGGCCGCTCTCGCTCTTTACAATCAGCATTGTCTGATAATTGACATGGACCCACAGTCGAATGCTACAAGTGGTTTAGGACTTACGGGTGTATCACCTACTATATACGATGTACTCGTAAAAGGGAAAGATCCCAAAAAAATAATTAAAAAAACAAACGTTGAAAACTTGGATGTTATACCCTCGGATATCTCTCTCGTAGGCGCCGAAGTTGAACTTGTAGATGTTAGAGGGAGAGAAATGCAACTCAAGAGAAGGATAATGCCTCTTAAAAGGGAATATGATTTTATTTTAATCGATTCTCCCCCCTCACTTGGTTTGCTTACTGTAAATTCTCTGGTTGGGGCGGATTCTGTTTTAATTCCAATCCAGGCTGAATTTTATGCGATGGAAGGTTTAAGTAAACTTTTAAATACGGTCAGAAATATCCAGCGGGAGTTGAATTCCAGATTGACTATCGAAGGTGTACTTCTGACACTTTTTGATACAAGATTGAATCTCGCTCATGAGGTTACAGACGAGGTCTGTAAATATTTCGGAGATAAGGTATATGAAGTAATAATTCCAAGAAATGTTACGTTGGCAGAAGCGCCAAGTTATGGAAAGAACATTTTTGATTACGATTCAAGATCAAGAGGTGCTGAGGTATATAAAATGCTTGCAGAAGAGGTAATAAGAAGGAATGGCAAGAAGGGCGCTTGGCAAAGGGTTTAATGCCCTAATCCCATCGGTAGAAGAAGATAAAGTACCGATAGGAAAGGTCTTTCATTCTCCCTTACAGCCCAGGAAAAAGATTAATGAAGAGGATTTAAAAGAGCTGGTTGCTTCTATAAAGCAGAATGGTATCCTGCAGCCTGTTCTACTCAGAAAGATCGAAGAGAATAAATATGAGTTAGTGTATGGCCACCGTCGTTTTGAAGCAGCAAAGAGAGCAGGCCTTAAAGAAATCCCCGCAGTTTTCCGGCGTCTTTCTGACAGAGAAGTTCTCGAAATTGCTATTATTGAAAATATACAAAGGGAAGATTTAAACCCTATGGAGGAAGCTAACGCTTATTATAACCTGAATGTGGAATTCGATCTTACTCAGGAAGAAATAGCCAAGAGAGTTGGTAAAGCAAGGACAACTATAACCAACAAGATGAGATTGCTATCACTTCCGAAAGAAGCTCAGCAAGCTTTGTCCGAAAATAAAATAACTGAGGGTCATGCAAGAGCTCTTTTAGGTTTTAAAGATGAAAATAGAATTTTAAAAGAGTTGAAAAGTATTATAAGTGGAGATAAAACTGTAAGGGAAGCAGAAAAAGCTTCCAGAGTTAAGAAGAAAAAAAGGCAGATATCTTCCGAGTATGAAGACTTAAGGGAAGAACTTATGCATTTGTTTGGCACTGAAGTGAGAGTAGAGACCGGGAAAAAAAGAAATAAATTGATTATAGAATTTTATTCAGATCAGGATTTAGAGAGAATCTATAATATAATAAAAGGAAAGAAATAAGGTTTTTGGGGTAGGTGATGGGAATTAAGAAGTATACTATACAAATTATTCCTGAAGACGGTGAGGTCAGGGAGATAGATTTAACGAGAAGGAAGATTGTGTTGTTGGGTTCTATTCTTTTTCTGATAATAGTAACGATTTTATATCTATCGGTGAATATTGGCAGGCTGGCCGTGGATAAAGCAGAGTATACTTTATTGAAAAAAAAGATTACCAATCTTGAGAATAGAGAACTGGAGATAGAAAAATTAAATAGTAGAATGAGAAAGTTTTACGATTTTGCTAATAAGTTAAACAAATCTCTCGGTCTTGAAATTTCCCTCGAGGACTTTTTTGAAGCTGAAAAGGAAAAAGTGCCCGCGGAGACTTATAATATACAGGAAAACGGAACAATGGAAACCGAAGCTCTCCGGTTGCAGAATTTTATTCCGAATATACTTCCCACTACTGAAGGCTGGGTAAGTAAAAAGTTTTCTGATGGGCATCAGGCAATAGATATATCTCTAAAAGAAGGAACTCCTCTTTTTTCTACTATGGAAGGGGAGGTTGCCTTTACGGGAGATAGAAAATATCTTGGAATAACACTGGAGATTCGAAATGACGAAGGTTTTGGATTGATTTACAGCCATTTAAGTGAAATTCTGGTTAAAGAAGGAGAAGAGGTTAAAAAAAATCAGTTGATTGCTCTCTCCGGTAATAGTGGAAGAAGTGATGCCCCTCATCTGCACTATGGTGTACAAATACAAGGTAAATGGGTTAACCCAATTGATTATTTACTTATCAGGAGGTAATTATGCGACAGGACGCAATAATGAATGTTTTTCATAAAGGGTCTACAATTGATGGCAAAATAAGGATAAATGGTTCTATTAGAATAGACGGAAAGTTGAAAGGACAGGTTGAGGCGACAGAAGCGGTTATAATTGGTGAAACCGGAGTAATTGAAGGAGATATAAAAGCCAAGGAAACAAATATTTCTGGTAAATGTACTGGCCAAATATTGGCGGAAAATACTGTTCTTCTTCATGCTTCTGCTGTAATAAATGGTGATGTGAAATGCAAAAAATTAGTCGTTGATGAAGGTGTAATTATCGATGGGAATATATCGATGAGAGATAAGAGCAGGAATGTCCCGGAAGAAAAAGAAAAGACATAAAATACGCCCAGTCGAAATCAAAGTTAACTATCTTAAGTTAATTCCAGCTTCTGTTCTAATAAAACAGGGTGACACAATTGTACTTGTTTCTTCTACTCTTAATGATACCGTGCCACCTTTCCTAAAAGGTTTAGGTCGGGGATGGATAACTGCTCAGTATGGTATGTTGCCAAAAAGTTCGAGTTCAAGGATAAACAGAGAAAGAAACGGGTTGTCCGGCAGAAGTTATGAAATTCAGAGGTTGATTGGAAGATCCATTAGACAGGCTTTTGATTTAAACATGTTAGGAGAAAGAACCATTATTGTGGATTGTGATGTAATTCAAGCTGATGGAGGAACGAGGGCAGCATCGGTAACAGCTGGAGTTGTCTCGGTCTATGAGCTTTTCAGACAGATGGTTGCAATGGGAGAGATAAAAGGGATTCCTTTGAGACGCTGGGTTGCGGCTATCTCGGGTGGTATTGTTAATGGAGAAATCATGCTCGACCTTAATTTCGAGGAAGATTCAGGAGCGGATGCCGATGTCAATCTTGTGATGGACGAAAATGGGGGTTTGATTGAGATTCAGGGTACCGCGGAGAGAAAGCCCATAGAACAAGAAGATTTGGATCGACTGGTTGAAATCGGTAAAGAAGGTATAAAAGGCCTTATTGCCAAACAGAAGGAAGCACTCGGGATACTTTGAAATTCTTACTTTTTAAAGTTGAGTCGGGTGCAAACAAATAAGCGACTCGGGTATCCAAATTTGTCGAAATTTAAAAATCAAAAATCAAAATGTAAAAATACAAATCAAAGTTCAAAAATGAATACAAGAATCCGCAAGAATTTAAAAAGCATGAGACAATTTTGCATTTTTATATGTAATTTTGCTTTTTAATTTTTAATATTTTATTTCCCATGAAATCAAATCAATTATTTGAGAATCTTTTATAGGTTTTATGAAAAATAAAGAAATCGAAGAGTATAGTAATGATGAGGTTTGGCAAGAAGAATCCAGGACTGAGAATGTAAGGCTCGATACATATTTGTCTAAAAGCAGTCTCCCGTTTAGTAGAAGTAGAGTCAACAAAAAAATAAAGGATGGAGAGGTTTTAGTAAACGGAGAGAAGACGAAGCCATCCTATTCTGTAAAAAGGGGAGATGTTATTCAGGTTTTTTATAAACCCCGTGTACCTTTTGAAATAAAACCCGAGAAAATACCAATTTCAATTTTATATGAAGACCGGGATATTATTGTTTTAAACAAGCAGAAAGGTATAGTGGTTCACCCGGCAAAAGGAAATTCTGATGGCACGTTAGTTAACGCGCTACTTCATCATTGTGCTACTCTTCCGGAAGGTTTTGATATGGATAGGCCCGGTGTTATCCATAGGTTAGATGAAGATACAACAGGTGTTATTGTGTTCGCAAAAAGCGAGAGAGTTCATTCTAAAATCGCGGTACAATTTCAGGAAAGACAAGTTGAAAAGATTTATCTGGCGGTGGTTTGGGGTGAACCTCCTATGAAAGAAGGGAAAATAAGTTCTCCAATAGGCAGAAGTCCTCTGGATAGGACTTTGATGGCGGTTACCCCGTTAAAATCCAGAGATTCTTTAACAAAATTTAAGGTGCTCCGTTCGTATGGTTTTGCTTCAATCCTCAAGGTGTTACTTGAAACCGGGAGAACTCACCAAATAAGAGTTCATCTTTCTCACTTGGGTTATCCTGTGATTGGTGATGCGGATTATGGGGGAAGGGATAAAAGAATTTTAAGAAGAATAGGGCTTGACTATACGGATGTTTTTGATAAGATAATGGGGATTATTGATAGGCAGGCTCTTCACGCTGCATCTATTGAGTTTACTCATCCCATAAAGAAGAGGAGAATTCGAATCGCTGCACCGCTTCATGAAGACATGAAGAAGCTTATTGATTTTTTAAATGAAAATGCTGCCACTAAGACATAAAGACACAAAGGAGTGTTGGGTGAATAAATTATTTTCAAAAATAAATTATAAAGATTTAGTGTTCTTTATGCCTTTGTGGCTAATAAAAAGATGGATTTAGTAATAGTTGAATCCCCTGCTAAAGCCAGGTCAATAACCCATTATCTTAAAAAAACAAAAGTGATGGCAACTATGGGCCATATTAAAGATCTTCCCAAGAGCAAGATGGGTATAGATATAGATAACGGTTTTAATCCAGATTATAAAATAATAAGAGGAAAAGGTAAAATTGTTAAGGATATAGTAAAAGAAAGTAAGAAAAGTGATAGAGTTTTTATCGCAACTGATCCGGACAGAGAGGGGGAGGCAATCGCTTTCCACCTTCAGGAAGAACTTCCTGTTGAGCCTAAAAGGGTAATGTTCTATGAAATGACAAAAAGTGGGATAAATAAGGGAATCGGAGAACCGGGTAGTATCGATATGAATAAGGTTTTCTCTCAAAGAACCAGGAGAATCTTAGACAGGCTTGTCGGATATAAGATAAGTCCTTTGCTATGGAAGGCTATTAGAAGAGGTTTATCTGCAGGAAGGGTGCAGAGTGTGGTCTTAAGGCTTATTTGTGAAAGGGAAGAAGAAATAGACAATTTCGTTCCGGAAGATTATTGGGTTTTTGATGGTCATTTTGTGCATAAAAACGGTGAATTTAAGGCAAATCTTGAAAGAATAGATGGTAAAAAAGCGAGTATTAGAAGTAAAGAAGAAGCAGAAAAGGTAAGAAAAGATTTAAAGGACGCTAATTTTCAGGTAGGAGAATTTAAAGAGACAGACGTTAAACAATCTGCATTTCCGCCTTTGATAACAAGTACACTGCAGAGAGCTGCTTCCAATAATTTCGGGTTTCCTATAAAGAAGACGATGTATGTTGCGCAAAGGTTATATGAAGGCATTGAACTTCCCGGTGGTACTACGGGACTGATTACTTACATGAGAACGGATTCTTTCAGGCTGTCTAAAGATGCTGAGATGAGTATGCGGAAATTCATTAAAGATAACTACGGAGAAAATTATGTGCCTGCAAAGCCCAATGTTTATAAATCAAAAAAAGGCGCTCAGGAAGCTCATGAAGCCATTAGACCTACAGATATAAATAAAACACCGGAATCTATCAGGGAATATTTGAAGGCAGATGAGTATAAAATCTATAAACTTATATGGGAACGGGCTCTTGCGAGTCAGTTCGAGGACGCTATTTTTGATTCCAGAAAGGTTTCAGTTGTGACTTCTTCTTATGAATTCAGAGGTTCTTCGAAGAATTTGAAGTTCGATGGTTTTTATAAAATTCTTCCCGCCCCGAAAGAACAAGACATTATCCCATTGATGAAAGCAGATGATCCGGTGGAATTGAAAAAGCTTAATGATGAGAAGAAGACGACCGAGCCTCCTGCAAGATATTCGGAAGCTACAATGGTCAGAGAAATGGAAAAGAGAGGTATCGGAAGACCCAGCACTTATTCTCCTACTATATCTACTTTATTGGTTAGAACTTATATAAAAAAGATAAAGGGTTTTTTGGTCCCTCAGGAGATTGGTAAGATCGTGAATAAAGTTTTGGTTTCTAATTTTGGTTCAACAATAATTAACTGTGATTTTACCTCTTCTATGGAGGAAACTCTTGATAAAATTGAAGATGGTAAAGGAGATTGGCAAAAGTCTATAGAGGAATTTTATGATTCTTTTAAAAATAGTATTGATGCAGTAGAAAAAAAGATTCCCGAAATTAGAGATAGTATAAGTGAGAAAACAGACAAAGAATGTCCCAAGTGCGGTAAGAATTTAATAGTTAAATGGGGACGCTATGGTAAATTCCTGGCTTGTCCGGGTTATCCTGAAGATTGCGAAGGTTATACTGAACCTCACTCTGATGACATTTTAGATGAGAAATGTCCCAAATGCGGGGGTAAGGTAATCTTAAGGCAGGGGAGATTCGGACGATTTAAAGCCTGCGGTAATTATCCTGATTGTGATTGGAGTGCTCCGGTTTCTACCGGTGTTAAATGCCCTAAGTGTGGTAAAGGTGAATTTATTGAAAGAAAGTCCAAAAAAGGAAGGATGTTTTATCCCTGTTCCGAAGAAGAATGTGATAATGTTTTATGGAATAAACCGGTTCCTGAAGAGTGTTCCAAGTGCGGGGCGCCTTTTATGGTAGAGAAATGGAATGCGAGGGCAAATTACCTTTACTGCCTTGAATGTAAGAACAAAGAAACTTTTTAATCATTACTTATATCAGAAGATTTTATAGACTTGGTCAATTTCCCCAACGGTGACCGTTCGGGGTACCACTACGAAAAACCGCAGTCAGTTTCCCCTGCGGGTGATTCGCAAGGAGTACTGTCCTAGAAAGACGTGGTCAATTTCCCCAGCGAGGAAATTGCCACTCGGCTCTCGGGTTCGCTCCTCTTAAAATGCAAGCATTTTAAGAGACCATGCTCGCTCACCCTGCGAGACGCTTTCTTGGACAGCACTCCTTGTTCATTTTATTGATAAAAATCCATGCCCGCTCGTCTCCGAGCATTTTTTATGAAAGGCATTCCTGTACTTTTGGAATTTAAAGAAGATAAAGTGGTGGGGGGAGGTGGAAATGCCCTTGACTTGTCTTATAAAGGACGTATATATGTAAACTATGAGGAAGTCAATAAATGAGTGAAAGTAAGGTTCCTGTAAGATTAAGGATAGCGCCTTCGCCGACCGGATATTTGCATTTGGGTACGGCAAGGACAGCTCTTTTCAACTATCTTTTTGCCCGCGCAAATGGGGGGAAGTTCCTTCTTCGAATTGAAGATACGGATTTAAAAAGGTCGAGCGATTCTATGGTTAAATCTATTGTTGAGGGGCTTAAGTGGCTTGGTTTTAAATGGGATGAAGAAATTTTATTTCAATCTGACCATTTCAAGGAGTACCGAGAGAAAGCCATTGATTTATATAATAAAGGCCTTGCCTACTGGTGTTACTGTAACCATGAGGAAATAAAAGAAAGAAAAAATAAATATTTGAAGTCAAAAAAAAGATGGATGTATGATAGAAGATGCTATAATCTATCGGAAGAGGAAAAAGAAAAATTTGAGAAAGAGGGAAGGCCCAAAGCGCTGCGTTTTTTGGTCGAGGAAGGCACCACAGCTTTCAATGATTTAATTCATGGCGAAATAAAAAGAGAAAATTCGGAAATAGAGGATTTTGTATTGATTAAGTCTGATAATTCTCCGGCGTATAACTTAGCCGTGGTTGTTGATGATCACCGAATGAACATAAGTCACATCTTAAGGGGTGATGACCATATTTCCAATACTCCGAAACAAATTTTATTATACAAAGCTTTCAAATGGAATATTCCTGAATTTGGGCATATGCCTTTGATACTTAGTAAGGACAAAACAAAACTTTCCAAAAGAAAAGATGCGGTTGATATCTTCGATTATAAAAAAGAAGGTTTTTTCCCGGAAGGGATGATAAATTGCCTTGTTCTTCTCGGTTGGTCTCCTAAAACAGAAGAAGAAATATTTTCTCTTGTAGAATTGGAAAAGATTTTTACACTTGAGAATGTTCATATGACTCCCGCCGTTTTTGATAGAGAAAAGCTCGAATGGATAAACGGCGAGTGGCTAAGGAAATTGAACAGAGATGAAGTTGTAGTCAGGCTTAAGACTTATTTAAAGGAAAATGAATTCGAGGTGGACGATTCCAATTATCTTGCTCGTATCATTGAGGCGATGGGGAATAGGGCTAATAAATTAAAAGATTTTATAGAAATTGGAAGGTATTTTTTTACAGATGATTTTACTTATGATGAGAAAGGATTAAAAAAGCGAATTTATCCTGGCGTAGAAGACAGGTTAAAGAAGTTAATAGTAAAATTTAAGAGTTTGGATTCTTTTGATAAAGAAAATATGGAAAATGCTTTACGGGAGCTTTCTAATGAGTTCGGATGCAAAGCGGGAGAACTTATACATCCTGTGCGGCTTGGGGTTAGCGGAATGACTTTTGGCCCTGGCTTATTTGAACTTTTGGAGGTTCTGGGTAAAGAAAAGGTTATTGAAAGATTGGAAAGATTCGTTTCTTATATTGAAAACGGAGATATAGCTAAAATTGATAAATAGAATTGTATATGTAGAACCAGGCTAGGCAACACCGCTACAATTTAAAAATTAAATATTAAAATGAAAAATGACAAATCAAAGTTCAAAATGAATAAAAAAACAGAGAAACAACTAATCACACGAATAATACAAATATTTTTTTTGTGGTTAGGGTAGGGGTATGATTTTGCATTTTTATATGTCATTTTGCTTTTTGAATTTTGATATTTGATTTACTAATAGAAAGCTGTATAATTAAAGAAGATTTTTTTTGCAAAAAAACAAAAAGTTGATTGATAATACTGTAAGGAGGTAAGTGGTTATGTTAATGGAAAAAGTTAGATCGGTAACCAAGTATTTTATGTGGTTTGCTGCGTTGGCTTTTGTTTTTTCTATGGCAATCGGGTTTGGCACGAATATTTTTTGGAAAAGCGGTCAAAAAGATGAAAATGTTATCGCAAAAGTAAATAGGGAAACCATTACAATCAAAGAATATGGTGAAGCTTTAAGAAGTAGACTTCAAAGTATAAGCGGTTCTCTGGGATCGGATCCTATAAAAGAGAGGCAGATGTCTGAAGCAGTTATAAATCAATTGATAACGGATAAAATAATTGAAGACCTGCTTCGAAAGAGACAAATATCTGTTTCTGAAGATCAATTAATAAATATAATCAGGGAAAACCCGCCTCCGGAAATTATGCAGAATCCGGATTTTTGGATGGGTGGTCAGTTTGATTACGATAAGTATTTCGAATTACTTAGAGACCCGCGCGCCAGTGAGTTTATCAGAACTTATGCATATCAGATAATGGAAAATTTACCTATGAGTATATTACGCGGAGAGATTTCCTCCATGGCTAGAGTTACCAGTGGGGAAGCTATTGAGGAATTGTTTAAGGACTCGGTTAAGGTTAGAATCGAGTATATAAAATTACCTCTGGAAGAATGGAAATCCGAAGAAACTTCTATGTCTGAAGAAGATTTTTATGCGGAACACAGTGAAATGTTTAGAAGGAATTACCTTATTAAGTTAGGTTATGTTTCTTTCCCCATCTCTATAGACGAAGAAATGATTCAAATAAGGAAGGAAGATGCTGATGAAGTTTTGGAAAGAGCCAAAACCGACTCTTTTGATTTGTTAGTAAGACATTATTCCTATTTTCCGGACAACAGAGCTCTTTTGAATGGTTGGGTTAAAGTTAAGAATTTGAGCCATGTTTTTGCATCCACTTTAGCCGGATTACGCGAAGGGAAAATATCCAGACCTATTAAAACTGTTGAAGGTTTTCATATTTTAAAGCTTGAGGATAGAAAAAGAGACTCTGTTAAGGTTAAGGAAATTTTTCTTCCCGTGTTTCCTTCGTTTGAGAGTTTCCAGAAAAGCGAATCTGAAGCCTGGAAATTGGTAAAGAAACTTCGGTCTGATTCCGCCTTTAGTCTTACTGAAGAATATGATCCTCAGTATATTTCTCTCGGTAAAGGTGATTTTCCTGATATCCCGGTAAATTTCGGAACATTCCTTGTTGATCCTAAAGAGGGTAATGTTTCCTATCCGCTTATAGGTGAAGAGGCTTTTTATGTTTTTTGGGTGGAGGAGAAAGAAGAGGGTATACCACCGCTTTCTGATATAAAAGAGGAGGTTCGGGATTCTCTTATAGTTTATGAAGCGGGGAAAAGGGCTAAGAATTATGCTCTTGGTAAATTTTCCGGAGAAAATTTACCCCGTAGTCCCGAGAAAGGCAAATGGAATAGAACCTCTTACTTTACGTTAGCAACCCATGATAAATTCAATATTCCGGAGAAGATTGCTTATTTAGCTCTTAATATCAGAAAAAACACGGTTTTACCTCCGGTTAGGGCAGGAGATTATGTTTATGTAATCAAACAAATAGATTTTAAAATGCCCAAGGATGAAGAGCTCAGGAATATTATAAATAGTATTGCCGTGGAGCTGCAAAGAGTGAAAGATATCTCTTATTTTCAGAGGTGGTTTTATCATAAAAGAAAGGAATATGATATCAAGGATATGAGAGAAAGATTGTATGAATAGAAGCAGCTATCGGCTAACAGCTGACGGCTTTCGGCTTAGTAAAATTTTGGATTTTTTGCGTTGGGCTGTTTTATTAATGCCTGCGTTAATTATGTCTTTTCTATCCTGTGTTTATACTTTCAGAGAAAGTTCTTTTGGCGGCACTTTATCTATATTGTCTTTGGAAAATAAGACACAGAGCGCAGATATTGGCAGAATATTAACCGAGGGTTTGATAGATGCATTTATCAGCGATGGTAGAGTAAAACTGGAAACAGGGTCCGAGGGGGATTACCTTCTGGATGGGATAATTAATGCTTACGAAAGGAGTCCGGAATCGTACACGCCGGATGGTGAAGTCGAAAAATACCGTTTGTCGGTAAGTGCGGATTTTTTCCTTAAGAAAAAAGATAAAGAAAAGAATGAATGGGATAAAGTTATTAATGAATCGTTTATTTATTCATCTGATTTTGATGAATTAGATGCAGTTGATTCCGTGGCCACCAAGGTTAAAAACTCCTTACTTCGTTTGATGCTGGAAGATTGGTAAATTAATTTAGTTGATTAGTCGATTAGTTGATTGGTTAATTAGTGTAGAATAGAATAAATTAATAGGGTAGAGGCAACTACGAAACTATTTAACAACTTAACAACTTAACTTTTTTTTCGACTAAAGTCTAAAAACAATGTAAGCGGGATGCGGTTTTGTCACCTCTTTGGTATAAAGATTGTGAACATTGAACCTTTGTTTTCCTTGCTTTCTACTTCGATCCACCCGCCCATTTCTTTTACCGAGTTATAAACGAAATAAAGGCCAAGACCGGTTCCCCCATTTCCTGATTTTGTTGTGAAGAAAAGTTCGAAAATTTTATCTTTAACTACTTTACTCATACCGCAGCCTGTATCTGAAATGGAAATCGAAACATAATCTTTTTCTTTTTCATCTTTTTCGGGACGCAGAACATTTTTTACTTCTACTTTTATCTCTCCTTTATCAGAAATAGCATCTTTTGCGTTTATAATAAGATTAAGTAAAATTTGGTGAAGTTGATCCTGATCCCCTAAGATTTTAGCCCCAGAGTCGAGATAGTTTGCTGTAATTTTTATTTTCTTCGGTAGTATCTGTCTGGAGAAATTCGCCACACCTTTTACTATTTCATTCACGTCGAACAAGCTTTTTTCCTCCCTGATTTTTCTTATATTGGAGAGTAAACTTTTAAGAAGAGACCTTATCTTTTGAGCTCCTTCCATAGCTGTACTAATATCTTCTAAAACTTTTACGTCTTTTGAGTTGCTTTCTGCTGCACTAAGCCCGCACATTACTTCCATCAGAAGGTTATTTGCTTCGTGGGATACTCTACCTATTAGTTGACCAACAGTTGCGAGTCTTCTTGTCTCGAGCATTTTTTTCTGTAAGAGTTCTATCCGTGAGATGTCTTTTGCCATTGAAAGTCCTCTTAAAGGAGCAGCAGAACTTAAAAGAAAAGAGACCCATTCATATATTTTTTCCTCAGTAGTTTCGGATTTTAGTTCGGTGCGCTGGATTATGGTTGGCGGTTCCTTTTTTGAGTTGGAATTTCCATTTTCTTCTTCGCCGTTTTCTTTATCTTCAGCGACAAAAGAACCGAGACTTTTGCTTATTTCTTTCATCAAGGGAGGACCGAGAAGTTTGGATATATCTTTCCCAAACTCATTTTCGGCTCTAGAGTTCCAGTAAACTATTTTAAAATTTCTATCCCATCCTACGACAGGTATTGGGATGAAATCCAGGACAATTGAGATATCTTTTTTTAAATTTATCATAATATCATATTCTTAAAAATAAAAGGTGGAGCGTAGCGGATTACCACGCTCTCTATTTTACCTTTTAAGGTTTTATTTGTTTACTTCCAACCTTCTATCTCAAGATGAGAAATCGCCTTATGGGAGACAAAAACCGATCTATTATTTGCCATCGGTGTGTCAACTTTCAGAAACAGTCCTCTGTCATTTCTGCCCGTTACTTCGCCCTGAAACTTTGAGCCGTCCACCGTTACAATTTTGATCAGCCTTTTTGTTCTTTTGGTTGTCTGAGTGTCCATTATTCCTCCTTTACTTTAATGTTTAAATTACTCATTCAAATATTCATTTAAGGTGTTAGCACCCGCCAACAGGTGGACCGTCAGGTCCTCCACAAAGTACTACTTCTCCAACATTCTGGGCGACGTCAACTTTAGTAGTTTTCTTATTTATTGAATTTATGAAACTTAGTAAAATTAATAATATATTCAAACTTACCATCAAAAACCTCCTTTAATTACTTATATAAATGCAATAATCATTCCAGAATTTAAGTTAATGGCAATCAAGTATTTAACTAAATTGGGTCTATGAGTATGTGACATTTATGTCGCAACCAATTAAGCGTATTGTTTGTTGAGCCTTGCAAATTAAGAATTGTTTTTGTGGCAGAAATGTCACTTAGGAGACAAAAATGTCACAAAAAGTCTATTTTGTTAGTAATTGCAAAGGTGTAAGGGAAATAGGGCGAAGATTGACCCGGATTTGACGTGATTTTTTCTTTTTTCTAAGGGGTTGTGAGATTAGCCGTCTCTAGAGTTCTTTGCGGGCTTGCTTCTCGCAATGTTGTTGTGATTAGGTTTTGTATGTTATAGATGAAAAAATAAGTTTTCATCTATTTCTGTTATCTGTATTTTTTATTATAATTTAACCTGCGAACAGACCAACGATTTGTGTTATCTATGTTTAATCTTTTTTCTTTTTAATATGTATTTTGCGCTGTAATAAGGTTTATTGTTTTTTTTGCAAGTGGTTTTTCTGGGCGATTTTTTCTTTTTTCAAAGAACGGTTTTTTGTCTCTTTATATCATGTTCTTTAATTAGACGGTATAAGTGTCTTCGGGAGATCTTGAGAGTTTTTGCCGCTTCGGTCACGTTGCCTCCGCTATCCTGAAGAGCTTCTATTATGGTTTCTTTTTTCCATGTTGTTTTTATTTTATCCCAGCTGGGAGTCTCTGCTTTTTTCTTTTTTCTCATTTCTTCGGGAAGGTCTTTTTGGTTTATGTAATTTCCTTTACATCTAATGAGTGAAATTTCCACGATATTTTTGAGCTCTCGTATATTTCCCGGAAAAGGATAATTTCTTAAAATTCTCATGGCATTCTCGTCAAAACCCTCTATCTTTTTTTCTTTTTTTCCGGAGAAAATCTTTAAATAATGTTTAAGCAGAAGAGTTACATCTATTTTCCGTTCACGGAGAGGCGGTATAGTTATATTTATCTGATTCAACCTGTATAAAAGGTCTTCTCTAAATTCCCGCAGCATCGCAGCCTGTTCAATGTCTCTGTTAGTTGCGGATATTATACGGACGTCCACTTTTTTGCTTTCGGTTTCTCCCACCCTTCTGATTTCTCCCCTGTCGGTAACCCGGAGAAGTCCCGCTTGTATGGAGTGAGGTGCGTCTCCGATTTCATCCAGGAAGAGAGTCCCGCCGTTTGCTTCTTCGAACATACCTTTTTTATCCTTTATTGCTCCGGTGAATGAACCTTTTTTATGTCCGAATAATTCGCTCTGAAGGAGAGTTTCTGTAAGAGAACTGCAGTCCACCGTTATGAAGGGTCTATTGTTCCTCTTGCTCAATTTGTGAATAGTTCTGGCAACGAGTTCTTTTCCGGTTCCTGTTTCGCCCATAATTAGAACATTTACGTCAGTTTCTGCAATTTCTTCTATTGTTCTGTAAATCTTCTGCATTTGTTCCGAGATGCCTATTATAGAATAAAAAGATTCGGGAGGAGAAGTCATCCGTTTTAGCTGTTTCACCTCTTCTCTCATTTTGTAAAGAAGATCGCCCTTCGAGAAAAGAACGCCCAGAATTCTTCCTATAGATTGCAGGAATTCCTTGTCCGAAGGTAAAAATATGTCCTTTTTTATGGTAGAATCCAGGTAAAGAACACCGTAAATTTCCTCTTCAGAAGTTATAGGAACGCATAGAATGGATCGAATTTTATTTCTCTGTATCGAATCCATCTCCAAAAATCTCGAGTCCTGAAAAGCATCTGCTGCGATTATTACCTCTCCTTTCGCGGCTTTTTTGGTTATTGTCGAGGATATTCTTCTTGCGTCTTCAAGAGTCGCATCATCGATGTTGTGAGAGGATACTATAATATTTCTTTCTTCTTCTTTTAGTATTATTGCGCCTCTTTCTGCTTTGAAAAAGTTTGTAAGCACGGATAGAGCTTCATCGAACCTTTTCTCGGAGTCTATCGAGGAAAGAAGTTTACTTATTTCATCATAAGTGTGTATGTATCCGCTTCTAAGAGATGTTTTTTTTGCGCATTCCACAAAAAGGTCTCTCGTTTTTTCGAGAAAAAGAGCTGATTTTAATTCTTTGAATGTAATCTCGCTCTTTTTTAACTCTTCGATTGCTTCCTCGATTTTGTTTTCTCCTAAAAGGATTTTAGACTTATTAAGTCTTGCTCGTGCGGTGTAAAAAGGAAGACCTGTTCTAGTAAAAAGTCGAATAGCTTCATTTACGGATTTAATATCTTCGCTAATAAGGCCCCAGGAAGAGAGTAATTTTCCCTTTTCAAAGTCTGATTGAATCGATTTGATTTTTTCTTTGTGAGGCTTTAAAACAGTTACAGCTTCTTCTTTTTTGCCCTGTGTGAGCAAAACTTCCGAAAGCCGCCAGGCAATATCTCTTTCTCTTCTGGGATCGTCTTTTGACTTTTTAATAAATTTTTTGAAAATTTCTTCCGCTTTTTCCCACTCGCCTTTAAAAGCAAAAAGTATGCCTTCCCCTTCTTCAAGGTTGTATTTTTCATCATTTAATTCACGTTTTATTTTCTCAGCCTCTTCCAAATTTCCTATAAAAAGCTTACTGAAAAAATATCTTTCCTTTAATGTTGGAGACAATTTCCCGTATCTATTTTTAAAGTCTTCTATTCTTTCCTGTAGTTTTTCCCAATAGCCAATTCTCAAATAGACGATAGAAAGATTTGCTAGACAATGGTATTCAAAGTTTCCGATTTTAAGTTTTTTGAACAAAGAAAGAGCTTCTTCTAATTCTTCTAAAGCCTCTTTGTATTTATCAAGTAAGAGAAGAGAAATCCCTTTGTAATTTGTAAATGTTCCCTCATGCATGAGGTCTTTCTCTTCCTTTGCAATATCTATACATTTCTGGAAGTATTGGATTGCTTCTTTATGTTCTTCGTTTTGCTGTTTTGCTATACCACCGAGAGTCAAAAAATGTTTTTTCATTTCAGGTGTAAGGTCTTTGGCTAGTTCTTCTTCGACGATTTTTAAAGTTTTTTCAAACTCTCCTTTGGTGCATAAAAGCCTGCCCTTGATAAACTTAAGTCGTAAAGGAAGTTGTCCTTCCGTCTTTTTAAAACCGGATAGGATTTTAGAGATTTCTTTTGTTTCCCCCTTTCTGATTAAAAGATATCCCAGGTGATAGATAGCCTGTTCTTTTGCTTTGCCTTTCGAAATTTTAACGGCTTTTCTGAAATATTTCTCGGCTTTTTCTTTATTCCCGGTTCTATCTTCTATCGTCCCCAATTTCAAAAGATAAAAGGGTTTTTCTTCCTTAGAGAGAAGTTCTTTATAAATAGATAATGACTCGTTAATATTTCCGGTGCTCTCGAGAAGCCTTGCAAGAATAATACGATTATTCTTGTTATCCTGTAAGGAAAGAGCTTCTTTTAGGAATTTAATCGCCCCAGGATAATCTTTTTCTTTTATTCTTCTTTTTGCTATTTTTATAAGAGATTGACTGTAATCTTTTTTTAGTCCCAGGTCTCTTTGCAGAAGGTATAAGATTTCGGGAAAGTTTATTTTCTTTGCAATCTTTTCGTAGATTTTTTCTTTGTCTTCTTTTTTTAATTTCTTGTAAAGAAATTCTCTAATCCATTCGTTTTTAAAACGGACACCTTCCTTGTCTTTTTGTAGTATGTTTTTAGAAGCAAGAGAATTGATTGAAGTATATGGATTTGCCAAGTCGAAAGTAGAAATTAAATCTAAGGAAATTTTCTCCGGAAATACGGATAATATTCTTAATAGTTTTTTTTCTTCTGTTATGAGATTTTCTATCTGGAATTTTAAATTTTCCTGAACACTGGCTGGTAAAGGAACTGAGGAAACTTTTTTTTGTTTGAAGAGAATTTTATCGCCCTTTGTTTCAACAACCCCTTCTTTGATTAAAATTTCAATTATTTGATTTAAGAGAGATGGATTCCCCTGTGATTGTTCTTTTAAAAAGGAGACAAAATCTTTTTTGTTTTCGAATTTTGTGAAGTTTCTATCAAGAATAAATTCTATGTCTTTTTTATTTAGAGGCGAAATCGTAAAAACAGATGTGATATCGGAAAGTTCTTCTACCTCAGGTACTTTACCATTTGTGCTTATCGCGATTAAAACGGGGTTTACTCTAATGATTGTTTCGTTTTCTTTTAAGATACCGGCGAGTTCTAAAGGTGATGAGATATCGTCAAGCAGGAGAATAAGAGGTTCTTTAAGGTGGGTTTTTTCATTTAATAAGCTATATAATTCACCCGGCGTAACTTCTTTTATATTTGTTCCTCGAGATAGGGCTTTTATCTTGAATTGGCTTAAGAGAGCAGTTTTTCCGATTCCCCTTTCTCCTTCTATCCAAATGATATGAGGTTCCGGTAATTGTTTAAGAAGAACATCGAATTTCTTTAATTCCTTTTCTCTTCCCGTAAATACAGGAATAAAAGAAAGTTTTCTGTCCGCTGCCGGAGCGCCTAACGCGAGTTCTCTTTTTACTTCATCTATACTCTTTAAGCGGTTATTCAGATCTTTGGAGGTCATTCGCATGATTAAAAGATTTAATTCAGAGGGAATAGCGGGGTTTTTTTCTTCGGGAGGAGGCAGCCCTTTTTTTAGTTTATTTTCTATTATTTTAGACAAGCTTCCCTTAAATGCTTTTTCGCCGGTTAATATCTCGTAGAGTATTACACCGATAGAGTAAATATCGGAGGAAAAGGTGGGAGATTCACTCAAAGCTTCCGGGGCTGCATAAGCGGGAGTTATTATGTCCGGGTCATAGCCCGGGTCTATTAGCTTTACGTTATTTTTTTCATCGACAAATATATGAGTGGGCTTTAAATCTCCGCATATTATGCCTTTTGAGTGCAGGACTGAAAGTGAATCGAGTAAAGAGGTAATAATATTTTCTAATTTTTTGAAATCTTTCTTTTTTGCAGGAGGATTTTTAAAGACCTGATTAACTGTGGGAAGGTCGATTTTTTCCATGGAAAATCCACATTTTCCGTCATCCTCAAACCAGTCATAGACCGATACAAAATGAGGGTCCTTAATTTCGGAAAGAAGTTCGAACTGTCCCCAGAGAATTTCCCTCTCCGAGAGATTTCCGGTCTTATATGCGACTTCTCCTTTTGAAAATATTCTTGCAAAATTACCTTCTTTAAGAAGGTTAAGTTTTTCTAAATCCATTCCCTCCTAGTTCCCCTTAGCGTTATTCTAGTGTTTTTTTTCTATATTTTATTATTTTTATATATATATTATAAGAAAATTTGACCCAGAGGTCAAGAGGTGATTCTCTGGGTATCTATGTATAGTGTTCAGGTTATAGGGCGTTAATAATTAAAAATTATGAATTTTGAATTAAAACAATAAAATTCTTTGTGCTCTTAGTGCCTTTGTGTGAAATTTAGTGAGTAGAGAGTAGAGAGCAGTTAGTTTTAAAAATAAAAATAAAAATTTAGTGTATTTAGTGTGTTTCGTGGTTAAATATATTGTTTTTCTTTGTGATCTCTGTGTCCTCTGTGGTTCAGTAGTTTTGGGGTGGTGGGCCGGGTTTTACGGAACTTTTTAGTTAAAATTTAATCTAAATTTAATATAGAATGAAAATTATTTTAATATAGAGGTACATTGATTTGCGAAGTGAGGAGAATATATGATTAAAATTAAAAAAGAAAAAAACAAATATTTAATCGAGTATATAGATTATTTCAATCATTATGATTATGTAGAAGATATAGATTCCGATAGTGTTAATGTGAAAGATGAAGTGATAAGGAATGAAATAAAGAAAGTTAAAAGTGATCTTAAGAAATTATTAAAAGATACGAAAATTTCATCAGAAAAAAAAGATTAGCCTATTTACTTATTTTTAATAAATTTTAAAGTTCAGTTCTAATTTTTTCTAACAGAGTTTTTGTCTTTCTTATACCTTCGCATTCATCTAAATTTTCACCTTCGTATTCAATCCCCACATATCCCCGGTATCCGCTTCCGACAACTATTCGCAGCATCTTTTCGTAATTTATATTTTTTTCATTTCCGTATTCATCGAAATCGTACGACTTTGCGCTAACGCCTTTTGCAAAAGGCATCATTTTTTCCACGCTTTCATATCTGTTAATTCCCTCGGGAAAGTTGCCGAAATCTGGTAATGCCCCAATAAAGGGGCTATTTGCTTCTCTTATGATTTCAGAAAGCCATACGGCATTACATGATAAACCTTTGTGGTTTTCGATTATTATGTTTATTCGTCTTTCCTCGCTGTATTCAGCAAGTTTACAAAGACTTTCAACCATCTGGTCTTTCTGTTCGAGAGGGGTGCCTTCTCCATTGGCAATCACTCGTACGGAATGACATCCTAAGAAATTCGCGGCATCGATCCATTTATAATGATTCTCTACAGCTTGCTCCCTTTCCGTTTTAGCTTTTGCAGCTAAGCTTCCTTCATTGTCGCACATTATTAGTAAATTTTTAACTCCAACGCCGTCTGAACGCGTTTTTAATTCTGTTAAGTACTTTTTGTCTTCTGCTTTATCCTGGAAAAACTGATTCACGTATTCTACAGCTTCGATTTTGAATTGACGACGGGCAATAACAGGGAAGTCGAATGTAGATTCGATTTCTTTATTAAAGAAATGACGATGCAAAGACCACTGAGCCAGGGAGATTTTAAAGAGAGGTGGTTCCTCTTTGGAATCTTTTGCTTCTAAAACTGCGCTTTTTGTACTTGATTGATTGTCGGTATAATTTAATGAATTAGAAAATAAATCAAAATTTTTTGAATATTTCATGTAATTATATTAAAGTAAATTTAAAAAAAAGTCAATTGCTAAATTTTTCTCTGTGTCTCAGTGTGAGATATTTATTTTGGTAAAACCGTAATGAATAGTTTTCTGATTCGTCCTTTTTCCTTATAAGCGAGTATTGAAATCAGAATTATGAAAGCCAGTATTCTTTGATAAAGTGTATTTCCCGCCAGGTTTGTTAAACATATCAGAATAATACCTGTACATAAATCTAAAGAAATCGTCTTTAAATTGTATTTTACCGGGAAGATTTTATTTCCAATCATGTAAGCGAAAAGAGCAAAGAGGAAATATGAAAACAGAGTTGTTGCTGCTGCTCCCATAATGCCATAACGGGGTATCAGGTAAATATTGAGCGAAATATTTACCAGCAGAGGAGTAAGGGCAATTGGAACTAAAAGTCTGGTCCTTGATTTTATATAGAAACCAGCCGCAAAAATTTCTTCAAGACCAAAGAAAATGTAAGATAAAGCAATGATAGGAACGATTGATTGAGCCACCCAATATTTTTCTGCAACCATAATCTTAAATATTTCCGGGGTAAAGAAAGAAAGAAGAGCCCATACGACAAGAGAGAGACGAAGAAATATTATAGAGGAATCGGCGAAAGCTTTTTTGTTTTCCGGGTAGTTATAGAAAAAAGCGGTCCAGGCTCCGCAAAATCCGTAGACCAATACACCCATTGCGGTTCCAAATTGATATCCCAGGGTATAAATACCAGTTTGCTCCAGCCCTAGAATCCATTTTATCAACCAGCGGTCAATTAAATCTAACCCGATCCAGATGATAATAGAAAGGGGTAGTATAGGTAAACCATAATGTAATAATTGTTTTAATGGTCCCCAATGTAATTCGATAGTCAAAAATTTTCGCATTTCGGGATATAGTAAAATCAAGAGAATAAAACTGCTTCCTAAGTTACCAAGAAGTACTCCTTGTATACCCATTTTGAAATAAAGTACGAACATAATATTTAGTGCTATATTTATTAGAAATCTTAAAGTATTTATAAAGACATATCTCTTTGAACGATTTGTGATACGCAATATTAAAAGACCGGGACCGGATAAACACTCAATCCAAATTGTGATGGATGCAAGTTGAATTAGATTAATATCTCCCGATGTTAAAAATAAGTTTGATAGCCCGGCTGAAAGTAGAAATATTGCCATAAGAAAAAGGGAAGAATAGAGGAGACGAAAAAGAAAGAAACGGCTGAAAACTTCTTTTTTGTCATATTTCTTGTCGGTAAATTGCTTGAGGAAAGCTTCGTTTAATCCGAGGTTGAAGATTGTGGTCAGCGCCCCGGAAAACAGGTAAATCATCGCAAGTTTTCCATATTGCGCGTGAGTAAAAACGTGCGTGTAAAGCGGAATTAAAAAGAAACCGAGAGCTTTTCTCAAAAAAAGCCCGATTCCGTAAACCGTAGACTGACCAAAGAGATCTTTTATTGTTCCTGATTTTTTCGTCAATTTATTTTTTTAAAGAATTTTGCCGGGAAGGAATCGCAAAATTCTTTCTCCTAAATTTTTTTATAAAGTTGATTTCGGAAGAAGCACTGGGCACCCATACTGGATTTGAATGATATTAATCCTCTGTTTACTTCCATGGGATTGTCTTCGGATTCTTCCTGATTTACTCCTAAATCCAGATATTTAAATCCGTTTTTCTGGCCCCACTTTATGATTTCATACAGCAAATAGTTAATTGGTCTGTACTGTTGATAATCATAGTCCAGAGCAATATAAAAGGCTAAAAGAGTCCTTTCGTTACATACGAATATTAAGGAGCCGCCGAAAAGAACTCCCTTTCTGTAAACCAGAAATAGTTTTAAAGTATCGGGTAAAAGATTATTAAGTTTTTCTAACTCATCTAGAGAGTGAGTTACCGACACTTTAAATTTTTCTTTATTTTTAAGCAGGATAGGATAAAAAGTTTCGTAGTCCTCACTTAATTTTACCTCCAGGTCTGATTTTTCTCCCTTCCTTATTGCGTTTCTTGCATTTTGATGAAAATTTTTAATTGGGTCTTCGTTTAATTGTGACAGGTTTATAACAGAAGTATACATATTGTTAGAATAAGAAAATCCGTTGTATAGAAGAACGTATTCTAAATTTTTGTTCATTTCTTTTAAATAAACCATTGGGGGAAGAGTGAAATATACTTCTTTTATTCCTTTATTCTTGCAATATTCGAGAAATTTGTTGACGATGATATCCGCTTTTCTGAAACTCATATCATCCATAACTATTCCTCCAAAGCTTGCTCCCGCAGGAGATTTATAAACTCCATTATTGAGCATGCCCGGGAGAAGAGCTATTGGATTACTTCCTTTTTGAAAAATCAAGTGATGAAATTTGAATCGGCTTGGAGGGTGATAATTTAAGAATTGTATTTTATGAAATATTGTTCCGTTATTCGCTTTTTTAGCGAAGTTATCCCACTTTTCCTTTAGTTCATCTCTGTATGTTTCTATTACAATATCAACCATGATTCTGTTATTGTTAGTGTGTTAGTGCGTGGGTGTGTTGGTGGGTTCAAAAAAAACGGACTAACAGACCAACTGACTAACTGACCAACATTTTGAGTTTTGTTATCCATAGATGTGTTTGTCGTCGGGGAATTTGCCTTCTTTAACTTCCTTTTTGTATTGGGTAAAGGCCTTCCGTATTTGTTTTTCCAGGTTTGTATATTGTTTAGCAAATTTTGGTTCCGAGCCAAAAGAGAGACCGAGAATGTCATTTACTACAAGGATTTGACCGTCTAGATCTCTTCCGGCTCCTATTCCGTAGATTGGTATTGAAGATTGCTTTAGTACTTCTAGTGCCAATTCTGTAGTGACCGATTCTAAAATAATTGCGAATACTCCGATTCTTTCCAGAGTTTCCGCCGAATCTATGGTTTCTTTGATTTCTTTTTTATTTTTTCCTATTATTTTATATCCGGTTTGAAAGTAATATTGCGGGTTTAGACCTATGTGACCCATAACGGGTATTCCGGAATCTATAATTGCTTTTATATTATCTGTCTTTTTTGCTCCTTCTACTTTAACGCCCGAAGCGCCCAGTTGGAGAAATTTTCCCGCATTCTGTATTGCTTCCTCGGGTGTGGTGTGAGAAGATAAGAAAGGCATATCTACGATTACCGGTGTGTTTTTAACACCTTTTATGACCCCTTTTGTAAAAGTGATCATATCTTCCATTGTTACGGGAATAGTAGTCGGATATCCCATTTCACATGTGCCTACCGAGTCACCGACAAGTATCCAATCAATTCCGCATTCATCTGCAATCCTGGCAACAGGATAATTGTAAGCAGTTATTCCCGCTACGAATTCTTTATTTTCTTTTTTTTCGCGGAAGATTTTTACTGACTTAAGTTTATCCCCCAATTCTCCCAACCAATCTTATTTTATTGCCGTTGGATATTTCCGTCTTGCCCATAATAGAAGTTATATATCCTGAGGCTGTTTCTTCACGTACATCTACTATCTGTATTTGTCCAAGAGGAACTATTATATTTCCTGATTCTTCTCTGTAGATCAGGAATACGTCACCTAATTGGACCGAACCGCTACCGGGTTCTATAAAAACTACTGAAAAAGGCTTAATAATATCTTCTGGATTTTTAAATGCGATTATTCTTCCTTCAATTTCAGAAATGGTAGGTTGGGCATTTCCTACGACAAGATCAGGAGTTGTATATTCCGTGATTTCATCACCTTTTTCTATTTTCTCATAGGATTCGGTTACCCTTGCTGTTGAGATGTTTTCTTCGGCGTCTAAGATTTTCAAAAAGCCC
Source organism: uncultured bacterium (assembly GCA_964534175.1). Lineage (GTDB taxonomy): Bacteria > Hydrothermota > UBA3072 > UBA3072 > UBA3072 > JAFGHJ01. The sequence goes on from CAZHNS010000003.1 coordinate 135,105, forward strand.
TTTATTCTTACAATTTTACCATATCTGCCTACTCCTCTGTCCCATCTGAATATTACATATACGTTACCTTCTTCTATGCCGTCAGAAGTTCCCCTATTCACCTTAACTTCATCTCCGAGTACGGTTGAAGACGCTTTAAGTTCAGGAGGATTTTTAATTAAATCAACTACTTTTCCGATTCCCAGCGCTCTGTCCCTGGATATAAATCCGGCTATAATAGCTGCTTTCTTTGTAAAAGCGTAATTTTCGGATTTCACAACAGAGAAAAGTGCCGCTTCTTCTGTTGTTTTTCTTCTGCCTTTTGATATCATACCTTTTGTAGCCTTTGCTTCTTCCTCTAATCTGCTTTTTGTGCCTTTTACTTCCATTACTAAGCCTTCTTCAATGGGAAGTTTTGAAGCCTGTTCTGCAGGGACGTTTGGTATTACAAATACTTCTCCGGGATAAATCCAATGCGGGTTTGCAATCGAATCCTTATTTGCTTCATAAATAACTGGCCAGAGAAATGGATCGTTATAGTAATCACCGGCAATAAACCATAAGCACTCTCCCTTTACTACAGTATGTTTTTTTTGGGCGACTAAAACCATACTAACTGATAAGATAATAAAGATAACAAAGCTAAATTTTTTCATTTTGACTCCTTTGCTTTAATAAATTTTAACTCAAGGTCATGAATTATATTATTCAAATATCCTTCCTCTTGCTTGTCTAGATTCCCTTTGGTTTTTTCTCTAAGTATTATAAGGGAATCTATGAGATACTTCGATACCTCTAAATCTTTATTCTTTTTGCCCGTTGCGGGATCCTCCACCAATCCCAAAGAAAGGTATGCTCCTGTTGCCATCCGCATAACGATGGAAACAAAAGTCGCTTTTTCTAATTCTTCTTCTTTCTTTTCTTCCTTTTTTTCCTCTGTTTCCTTATCGCTCATTCTTCTTATTCTCCTCTGGACCAGAAAACGCGGAGAACTTTTTGGTCCTCGGAAAATTTATATTCGACATCTCCTTTATATGAATTATACAGTATTTTCCCAATACGTTGGGCGAGAGTGTCGGTGGTCGTTTTTATACTGTAATTGTTTTTCCCCTTCTTCTTTATTTCCATAATCCTTTCCAGAGGGTTTTTGTCGACGGCTCTTTTTTCTTCGCTTTTTACTGTGGATAAAATTTCTTTTTTATGCTGGTCAATAAAATTCCCTGAAATAGAAACTAATCCCATGGGATAGTTATCTTTAATTTTCCGGCAAGCAGGGCACTTCTTCCTTCCGTAATTGCCTGCTAATTTTATTTTATGTTCCAGATTGTCTTCGAGTTGCCATCTTTTGTTGTGATAAACGGCTTTACAAGTAGGGCATATATTTGGGTCCTTGTAGTTTATTTCTCGCAGGTAAGGATCTTTCAAGACTGCGTCACCGCCTCTTCTTTTGTGGATTTTATCCATGCCCTTCAGCCTCCTCGGTTGTTTTTTTTAAAATGGGCGAAAGAGGACTTGAACCTCTGACCTCCTGCTTGTAAGGCAGGCGCTCTCACCAGGCTGAGCTATCCGCCCTTT
>CAZHNS010000004.1:0-119914 GCA_964534175.1 uncultured bacterium
CGCAGGACCAGCTTATTCCTGGTTTAGGGAATTCAATTGCTCAAGACATTCTTTTTAAAGCCCGTCTCAATCCAAAATTTCCAATAAGCGAGCTCGATAAGAATAAAAGGAAAAAACTCTATGATGAGATAATCGCAACAGTCAATGAGGTTATAGAAAATGGCGGACGGTATGATGAGGTTGATCTTTATAACAATCCCGGCGGATATGTTCGTATTCTGGATAAAAATGCGGCTGGTAATCCCTGCCCAGTATGCGGAAAGAAAATAGAAAAAATGCAGTATTTAGGCGGAGCCTGCTATTTCTGCCCCAGTTGTCAGGAGTAAAAAAAGGAATTCAGAAGCCAGAATTCCATCCCTGCCACCAAGAATAGAACGTAGATTGACCGGGTTATCTTGCCCGGTGATTTATTTTATCTAAAGTTCTTTTTTTATTTAAAAATGCCTTATTTAATATATCCATTTCTTCCCTATTGCAGACACTTCTGGCGTTAGCCGTCAATCGCTTTGTTCTTTCGTAAGCTGTATTTACTAAGTCGCAGGGATAATTATCGCATAAACCGCAATTAGGGATTTTTTTCTCATAAGCACAATTGCTAAGTTCCGGATAAGCGCATTTAACTTCAGGGCTGCATCCGTAACAAACCAGCTTGTCGGCAGGGAATGATTCGACCCTCCAACCTAAACGAACCCATAACTCTTTAACTTTTTCCAATTCTTCTATATTACCACTTAGAGTTGCGATATACCGGGGACAATAAGAACAGTTATCGCCGCAAACACCGATTTTAACCATATACAATTACTTTCTGTTTCTCTATCTTTTCGGATAATAAGTGGCTTCTAAGAAGGGGATTATGTTTCCTTCTTCAGCTGTCGATTTGATTTTTTTGCCACCAATCTTTATAGGAACGGAAACAAGCTGATATTTCATCGATGGCCAGGAAGAAACCTCAACCTTCACCACGTAATCTCCCGATTTCACCTTTTTACCGGTATGGTCTTTTAATTCCCAAATGTAAATATGCTGTCCGACATCGATACTTGCTGAGGTAACCGCATCAGTATCGACGAATTTGGAAGACTCAGCCCATTTCTTCAACCAAAGCTGTTTTTCTTTAACGTAGCCGCTGAAACCCGATACGTAAAGAGTCTTTATAAAATTACCTTTTTTATCATCTATCCATACCGCTGTTTGTGGTGGTAAGCCGTCTTGAAATCCCAGTATAAAATCAACAACCACAACAGCATTTTTAAATTTATCAGGGTCGATTCTTTTTATACTGGGGCGCATTCCTTCAAAGACCATTTTTGATGCATCCGATGAAGAATAATCCGTAACCACTTTATCCCAATAGTCCAGAGCTTTTCTCTGGTACGCTACTCCAAGATGATACATTGCCTCAGCTTTTACGGAACTTTCGGCGTCACTTTCTAAAATTTTGTTTAAATCTTCTATACTCTGCTCGAGCTTTCCCAAAAAGAAAGGCATATATACACCGACAGAACCTCTTGTAAGCCTGAGTTCGTTATCTTCCGGTGCGAGTGCAACCGCCTTATCCAAAACATTCATTACTTCAAATGCGATTTTTGTACGATATTCAGTATTATCATAAATTTTCTCGTCATATCCCTTATCGGCTAAACACCCTAACGCTGAAGCAAGATATTTATAGCCTTCAGCATTTTTTGAATCTATTTCTACCAATTTCTTAAAAGCCTCGACAGCTTCTTCGCAAGCCCCTTTGTCCAAATAAGCCTTTCCTTTCTTCATAAGAGATTTAGCGTCCTTAGGTTCTTCTTTAATTGTTTCCTTAGGCGGTTTACTGTCGGGGTGAGAAGTATCCTTAACGTGTTTTTTTGCCTCCTCGGCAAAACTCGAGCCGGGAGCAAGTTCTATCACTTTTTTCCACGCAGAAACAGCCTTCTCATTTTCACCCTGTTTCTGATATCCTTCTCCCAGACAATTATACACTTGAACAAGCATGTCTCCTGAAACTTTTTTCGGTGATTTTTGATGCACCTTAATAATAAATTCATGGTCTTTAATTCCTGTTTCCAGTTTACCAAAAAAGGTGGGAGCCTTAATTCCCATAATGCCCCGGTGTAATCGTGAGATTAAATTAAGAGAATCGAGAGAAACAGCTTTATCTAACAGCTCAAAAGCTTTCGCAGCCAGCTGGCCTGCCAAAGACATATTCTCTGTTTGCCCTGCCTGTATGCCGGTGTAAAGACCCAAATAAGCATAAGCACTGGAGCTGTCGGGATATTCCTCTAAGGCTTTTTCCATTACCTTTGATGCAGCCTCGATTTTGCCGTCGTTCTGGCAAGTTGTGGCCACCTTGATATAATCCTTTAAAGGTTTTGCCTGAACAACTATTGAAAAAAACACAACAAATAGCACGAAAAGATATTTTACAGATATCTTCATCCTTCTCCTCCTTTTTAACTCTAAAGATTTTTTAACACGTTTCATTTTGTTCGACGCAATCATATTACAAAATGTTTCAGAAAACACAACCCAAAATTTTAACTTAAGGCTGACCTAAAACGGCAAATCTGATTAACCACAAACCAATTAAATTTATTCATATAAACTTAAGAATTCCTTATTTCGTCCAAACGTTTCCTGGCGTCAGGCTCTTTAGCAAAGAACTGTTTGAGCGTTTCGCAAACATACTCCTCGCAATAAGCGCAACTTTCTATTCGCTTTTTTCTTGCGCATTTCCTGATAGGACAATCCATACAAGATGAAAACAATCTGCCTGTATCTGTCATACAACCATCGCAGTCAGTAATATCTTCCAATTTAAATTCCAGATCATAATGTTCTTTGATCAGTCGTACGATTTCTTTCCTTTTCTCTTTTTGTTTGTCTTTGTCCTGCTCTCTTGTTGCTAGATATATAGGACAACTCAGACAGTCTAACCCGCAATAAGCAATCATTTTATTCATATTTTTTACTCTTCAATACAATATTTTACAATACTTTCGCAGTGTATCGCGGTTGTGTTTAAAAAAGGAATGCCGTATTTGCTTTCAGTTAAAATTAAAGGCAATTCAGTGCACCCTAAAATTAAAGAATCTATTTTATCGTCGTCAATCATTCTTTTAACAATTTTTAGCAACTCATCTCTTGTAGAATCTTTGAAGATCCCCAATTCGATTTCCGAAAATAACCTTTTTTGTATCAGTTTCCGTTCAGACTCGGAAGGAATAATTATTTCAATACCTTTATCACGGAAAGGTTTTTTATAAAAATCGGATTCCATCGTCAGTCTTGTACCCAAAAGTCCAATTCTTTTTAATTTCAGTCCACAAGCGGTATTGCATGTTTCTTCTACAATACTCAACAGAGGAATCGGAGAGTTTTTATTAACTTCGTCAAAAACAATATGAGGTGTATTCGAAGCAATAGCAGCGAAGTCGGCACCGGCACGGTAAATAGATGTTACTTTTTCCCCTAACCATTCTGCGAATTCCGGCCAATTTTTTGAGTTTACAAATTCCAAAAGCTTGTTAATATTAGCGCTGTATATAACCATTTCCGGATATGCCAGGTCTTTATACTGCGTATTAAATGCCTTTATTATCTCTTTGTAATAATCAACTGTAGATTCGGGACCCAGACCGCCGATAATACCTATTTTTTTCATTTTTCCCCCCTTAGATCTCCATACTTGCATTTTAAAGAAAATCCTTTGTTTGTCAATCTAGCCTATCATAGATTGTAATTTAAAGCGAAGAATACGATGACAAGGGATTAATGGCGCGCGGATTTCCTGGACAACCAGACTGCCATTTCGCCCGGACCTCGATGGGACCATGCGTAGTATGGTATCGCAACCAGTTCTCCCTTCTCCCCCGATTTATCCAGCGCCTTGCCTTTTATCACAACCACTCCGTTCAATAAATCTTGCTGATATTCGGACTGGAATTCGGTATCATCGGGCACCACCAGTTTCAGTACATTCATATCATTATCGACCCATTCGGCACAATAAACAATAGGTCCACGTACAAGCGCGACTTTATTTCTATCGTCTTTAACTTTCTCATTTGCCAGAACCCTCCGAACAGGCATGGGCAGATCGAGTTCAATTATATCCCCTTTTGACCACATGCGAGTAATAACGGCAAATCCTTTATTAATATTGTAGTCGAAAGGCTCACCGTTTACTTTTAAGGTTACCGGAGGGGCGTTTTTTTCTAAATATCGATATAGATCAGTCGGTACTACTTTTTCTAAAGCCCATCCCGGAATACGGATGTTTATGCTAAACATTTTATCCTTTTTCGGATTGATTGCCATTTTTATTTTTCCGTCCCAGGGGTATTCGGTTTCCTGAGAAATTTCAAGCCCGATACCATTCATATTTACTTCAGCTTTACTCGCGACGAAGAGATTTACATATAGTGAATTACCCCTGTAAGCATAGATATAACTTGGTACCGAGGGAATAAAACGAGTAACGTTTGTAGGACAGCAAGAACAATCAAACCAGGCTTTTCTTGTCAAAGAACCCTGATTGAATTTAAATTTTCCATCGGACTCAAGACAATTCGGATAAAAAAAGGTATTACCTTCTAATGAAACGCCGGAAATCATTCCGTTATAAAGAGTTCGTTCCAGAACATCGATATATTTTGCTTCACCATGGAGTAAAAACATTCTGTGATTCCAATAAATATTACCTATTGCGGCACAGGTCTCATTGTAAGAAGTCAGATTGGGTAACTCGTAATTATCTCCGAAAGATTCCCCCTCATGACGGGCACCTATCCCTCCTGTTATATATAATTTTTTTGAAACCACATTTTCCCAGATCTTATCAACCGCTTTCATATAGGAAGAATCTTTCATGATTGCGGCAATATCTGTCATTCCCGCGTACATGTAAACAGCGCGTACGGCATGTCCGACAGCTTCCGTTTGCTCGACCACCGGTTTATGGTCCTGACTGTATGAACCGTAAAGTTCATGCCCCTGGGCGTTACCTCTCTGGTCTAAAAAGAATTTTGCCATATCGAGATATTTTTTGTTCTTTGTTACCAGGTATAATTTAATCAGACCGGTTTCAATTATCTGATGACCGGGTACTGCGAGTTTTTTTCCGGGACCAAATGTTTCCGTAATCAAATCCGCGTTCGCAAGAGCGATATCCAAAAAATTTCTCTTACCGGTTGCCAGATAATGGGCAACAGCCGCCTCATACATATGACCCGCATTGTACAATTCGTGACTTGAGCCCAGACTATACCAGCGAGGGCCAGGTTTTACCCACCAGGCGGGAGTCGTATCGGGATTTATTGTCTTCCATGTGCACAGATATCCGTCCTCTTCCTGTGCCGCGGCAATTTTTTCTATAATGTCATCTATGTATTTATCCAAACCAGGGTCAGGATGCACGGTTAGGGAATAAGAAGCGCCTTCAATTATTTTGTAAATGTCAGAATCGTCAAAAGGCATTTTTCCTTCGTATTCTCCTTCCAGCAATCCTCCTGCTCTGGCGAAATTTCTAATCCTGCCTTCTTTTTCACTTTTTTCAAAATCGTAAGGTATAGTGACAGTTCTATTGGTCTCGATTCGACTCGACCAGAAATCGTCGGTTAATGTTATATCCGTAAACGGAACAGGTGTAATAGGATAACCGGATTTTAATGTTTTATCCTTAAGTTTTTCGCAAGAAAGAGTTATAACAGTCAAAAAAACACATAATATTTTTACTATATATTTATCTTCCATTTTCATCTCCTTTTGTTTAATTTTTTAACATTACTGCCGCTAGCCCATCGGAGAATTCCCAAGCCCAATCGAACCTGGCTTCAATAACCCATGCTCCTTTTTTGTCGATAAAGCCGTGTTTAAAATTTTTCCTTGCCGCCGCAATGCCCTCGGAGAAATCCCCGACATTATCGAACCCGGGTTCTATTACCATTTGCCCGCTTGTATCTATGTAACCCCATTTGCCGTTTTTCTTTACTGCCGCTAAGCCTTCGGAAAATCTACCGGCAAAATCGAACCTTTCTTCAATGACAATCTCACCTGTCTTGTTGATAAAAGCGAAATAGCCATCTTTTAGTATCCTTGCTAACCCATTAGAAAAATTCCCGACATTGAATTCTATATCGATGTAGTAATATTTGCTGCGCAGCCAACCTCTTTTTCTCATATCTGCTTCAGTTAAGTCCCGGGGGCGGTACCCCGACCATTCAAATTGAGGTTTGATAACCCATTCTCCCTTTTTGTCGACGTAACCCCAATTACGGTATGTCCACACCTTTGCTAGGCCTTCAGAAAAATCACGGGCAGATTTAAATTTGTGTTCGATTACCGTTTTACCGGTTTTATCTATATATCCTCTTTCCCCTTTCTTGCTCGTCAATACCCAGAAGTTCGCATGCGGATTTCCAACCCACGCTAACCCTTCATGAAAGTCTCCGACATTACTGTATCGAGATTTTATTATCATTTTGCCGGTCTTATCTATATATCCGTATTTCCTGTCCACCCTTACCGCCGCTAATTCCTCGGAAAAATCCCGGGTATCATCAAATTCCGGTTTGATTACCCATCGGCCTGTTTTATTGATGTAGCCGCATTTTCCTTCAATCTCTACTGCCGCCAGTCCTTCGGAAAACGGGCGAGCGGCGTCGAATTTTGGTTCGATTACAACTTCGCCCTTTTTATTTATAAAACCGTATTTGTTATCTTTCACTATCATTGCCAGCCCTTCGGAGAAATGCCCGGCGTATTTGAATTGTAGTTCTATTACCACTTTACCTGTTATATCGATATAACCCCACTTGCCTTCTATTGCTACTCGTGCTGTATCTGCTTCAGAGTAAGGAAGGTCGTCGAATTGTGCTTTGTCTTCCGTTTCACTGGTTGCATCGGAAAAACCGTATATGGTGACTGATAGTATAAAAAATATTAGTAAGAAGGATAGTTTTTTCATGGTACATCCTCTATATTATAAAGATTTTTATTCTTTTGTCAAAGGGGGGTTACCACAAAGGCATTAAGAAATTAAATGTTGATTTGTTGGATGGTTGGTTAAATGATTTTAATAGCAGGGCACGACTGAAGTCCGTGCCCTGCTATTATTTCATACAAAATTTTAGTTTATTAAAGTTATCTTTATCCTTGTATCGATTCCCGGTCCTCGCATTTCAACAAAGTAGATATCAGTTGCGAGATTTAAATTCTTAAGCGACAACGGATAATATCCGCGTTCCACTTTTCTGTTAAGAAGTATTCCCGCTTCTCTACCTAATTTGTCATATACCTTAACCATAAATTCGCCTTCTTCCGCTACCTCGCAGAGAATTTCTCCGCTCCCGAACGCGGCGCTTATTCCGGAAACATCAGGACCTTCCGCGATGCCTCCTGCTACGACTTCGATGTCGACTGTGGCGCTGAGAGTATCGAATAGATTATAGGATACCCACATTACTTCTACCGTGACGACTTCCGCAGTGCTCCCCGCGGTAAATTCTGTGTGCACCTCGCCGGACCCGTCAGTCACGCCGCTCGTAGGGTCTAGGGAACCATCACCGGTTATCACTGCAAAGTTGAGCGCTTCACCTTCTACTCCGGAACCGTCTTTCTCAAGATACGCGTTCAATTCTAAAGTTTCACCGAACTCTAATGTTTCACCATCCGGAGATAGGGAAAGTCCGTCAGGGGTTAACCAGTCGCTTCTATCGAACCATGCCGTCTCTTCGGGATAGGTGACATATAGTATTCCGTAGATTCCGTCAGCTATCCTTTCGATGCAGGGTTTTATGTTCGCGCGCGTCACGCTGTCTGCAAAAGAAACCGGCGGAGTCCACAAGGCGGAACTGTAATTTCTATGTCTGTATATCCCTTCGGCCGACAACCCTGTTGTTTGGTACACAGCACCGATACCATCTCCTCCTCTTGCGGTAACGTCATTTACCCAGCTGGCGGTAGCGGATGCACTTAATAGCGTCCCAACAGCCCAGTTGCTTCCATTGTTAGAAGTAATGTAATACCTGACGTCATAGGTGGGTAAAGTAGGAAAGGGATAAACAACAATAACAGTGTCTCCGTAAGCGGATATTGATGTTACAAACCAGCTGGTAGTTCCGAGATCCGCTGAAGTCGGATAAATAGTCCACGATGACCACCCGCCCATAAAATAAAGTTCGTTGTCTGTTCCGATGTATGAAGCCCAGAGTTTATTTGGAGTCGCCCAGCAGGCGTCGAGTCCTCTGTCCACGTTCGCAACGTTATTTAGAGATACAGGTCTAAACCAGTCCGTTGCATCTTCATTGCTATTATAATAAAATTTCAGGGAGTCATTTTCCATAATCGCGAAGTAAAAAAGGTAATCAGAACTAGGGCTGTCGGCGTCGCTTGTTAAAGATATCTCTCTTAAATCGACTCCTTCGTCGATTACCGTTACAAATACATTTCCTTCATCGTATGTCAAATCAGCACTGCCGTCGCTGGTTGAAAATCTCCTTATTCGTCCTACGGAATTGTTGACATATGTATAAGCCAGGTAAAAATAGCCGTTAAAAACGGCACCGTCTATATCGACTTCATGATCGACACTAGCCGTCCAGAGATAAGTCTCTGTCCAGGTCTTTCCCGTGTCGGCTGACATGTTTATGGTGAATTTATAATATGTCCCATCATACTGGTAAAGAAGAGCGGCAAATAAATTTCCGTTGGAATTATCCACGTCCATGTCTATATCTGCAATGGAGTCTAACGTTCCGCCGACCCGGACATCACCGGCCCACCTGGTCTTGGGTGCCTTAACAGGGTCCTTCCACTGTATTCCCAGAGCTGCGTCTTCCAGTTCTGGCGAATTTTTCAGAAGTTCTATCGCTTCTTCATAGTCTCCGTTATTCCATGTATCTACGATGATGTCGGCTTTGCCCCTGGTTTTCTCATTACACTCTATATCGATAATAGCGTTCGATTTTTCATAAGCCGTTAAATTCTCGAGTGTCTGGGAGATTGGCAAACTTTCTGTCGAACTTATAGCCGGAATATCGTAAGTCCCCTGGTTGTCTTCTGAAGCCAATCCTGCGAAAGAAAACAAAATACACACAAAAACGACCATCACTTTTTTCATAAAAAACCTCCTTTTCTTATAAGTTATTAATGTTAACCTCGAATACATTTTTTGCAAGAGGATAATCCCCAGAGGACCAAATTCAAAAAACAATACCTGACCCCTATACCTTTTTAACTAAAAACCTTTCTATTGAATTAATATCATTTTTCTTGTTATTTGAAAATCGTTTCCTACCTGCAATTTTACATAATATATTCCGCTTGCCAGATGGCGTACGTTGTAAGAATAAGTATTCGCTTCCTGAAATTCGTTTACTAACGTTTGAATTTCACGGCCAAGAAGGTCATAAATTTTTAAAGTAATAAAATCCGCTCTTTGTATACTATACGAAATTACTGTCGATGAGCCAATTAAATTTGGGCAATCTAAAACGAAGGGAGACGTATCTGAAATCACTCCCCCAGATTGGTCGTAATAATAAGCACCTATATCGTTACGTGTCCCATCCGGATCATTATACTGCGGGTCAGGGTGCCCTTCGTCTATTGCAGGGGAGTTTTCTGTAAGATGAAAATCCATATTGGCTGTATCTGCAAATTCGGGTGAGTCCAGAATATAATGTTCACTATAGAGAGATACATCATCAATCTGTTCTCCGTCAAAAATATTATATTCAACTGTTACATCCTCTATTGCTTCTTCATGAACTATTGCTATTTGAAATACAATATTTTCGCTGCAAATATTATTCAAAACAGAGATATTTTCAACATTCGAAGTTTCAATAACAATTCCCCCCGCATTCTTGTAAAAAGTGTTATTATGAATCTTAATATCTTTTCTCAAACCATCTTCAACCCATGGAGCAACATTTATTCCAATACCAACACAATTACTTACAATATTTCGATAAATGGAAATATTTTCTACAGGACCACCCCCTTCAGATCCAACAGCAATCCCGTTGTCACATTTATCAACTATATTACCAAATACCTCGATATCATGGGTATAATTATCTCCTTCACACACATATATCGATACCTTATCTAAATCATGCACATAATTATTATACACTTTTCCATTATAACTTCCTCCACCAGCTGAAATTCCTTCACCTCCATAAGTAACAATTCCACTGGTATGAACTTCATTATTGTAAACCAAAAAATCATGACAATCATTAAGGCTAAGACATTCACTATAGCTGCCATTGCACGCCAATGCAATTTCATTATCAAACACTCTAACTGAATCACTCCCGGCAATAGCAATACCTGAATGTATTGTATTATAGGTATAATTATTTTCAACAATCACATTCGCTGAATGCTCTATCATAATTCCATAGGCAGGACAGTTATTTACATTATTATTCGTGACCAGGATGTTCGTAATTACACTTGCCCATATAGCACCGCCCCAATGTTCATTGGGAGAGTTATTCTCAAAAGTATTATTTACAAGTTCAATATTGCTTGAAGTAAGTACTCTTATACCTGACAATAAATTATCCTGAATTTCACAATTTTGTATTTTAACATTACTGCAATCAGGTAAAAATATAGCCCAATTATGCCCGTTTCTAAATTTAATATTTGCTATTTCGATATGATTTCTTGGTATATAAAGAAGCGTATTAGATATTTCGCTGCCATCCATGACGACATTTTCATTTTCGTAAGCCATGAGTACTATTTTTTCTTCAGCAGTACCCGAATTATTAAATCCTGCTCTCTGATAATAAACTCCCTCTCTGATAAATGTGGTGTCTCCGGCTACCATTGTTTCTGTTGCTTTTGCTATAGTTTCCCATGGTTCATCAAAACTTCCCGGACCCCAGTCATTTCCACCGGGAGCAACATAATAAGCTCCATATAATATTGGGCTTAAAACAAAAAAGAAAGATACCATAACTGTTTTAAATGGTTTCATACATAAATCTTACAAACATCCAGAAAATTTACAAGGGTTTGTGTAGATATATAATTTTTTTATCGTTTTTCATTCATAATTAATAATTCAAAATTCAAAATTAACATCGTTCTCAATTCTTATCGTTTGCCCATTCATCTTGTTTTTCGTGTTCCCGAAAAACACTCTTGACATTCAGCCCTCTTTTCGGGTATATTGTAAGAGAGAAATGAACATAAAAAACCCTGAAGATAATACGGTGAAATTTAGCAAAGAACGCATAAATCGAATCATTGGAATTGTTTTTGCCGTTTTTATATCGATAGGAATCATATTGTCTATTTGTTATGAGTTGGATTTATTGCCTTTAAGTTTTACTTCCCAGAAAAAAGAGATAAAAAAACAAATAAATAAAAAAAGATTTTTCTCATTTGATGAGATTTTCTCCGCCGATTTAGCAAAGGAAATTTCTTATGATGAACCCCTTAGAGAAGAAATAAAAACAGCTGATTCGCTTTTTGATAACAAAAAGTATAAAGAAGCTTACGATTTATACGAGGAGGTTCATGAAAAAGCTTCGGTATCCAAAAACAATAAATTGATAGGTATCTCTCTCATAGGCATGGCAATTTCAATTAGTCCGGAGGATAATTATTATAGAAACTTAGAACTACTTGAGGAAGCCGAAAACTATCTAGTTTACATGGATTCTTCATTACAATGTAAATTATTTGATAATTTTGCATTTTGTCATGTTAAAATGAGGAATTATAATTTAGCTCTTGAGAATTTGAACAAAGCAATTAGTTTAGACTCGCAATCTGCTAAGGTGTATAATCATAGAGGGATTGTTTACGGTTACATGTACGAATATGATTTGGCGATGAAGGATTTCAATAAGGCAGTCGAATTGAACTTAGAGTATGCTAAGGCTTATTTTAATCGAGGGCGAGTTTATTACATAAAAGAAGATTATAAAAATGCTATTCATGATTATAGTCGAGCTTTGGAGTCAGCTCCCGATTTTGTTAGCGCCTACAGTAATCGAGGGTTGGCTTATGCTAAGATAGGAGAAAAATTTAAGTCATCCCGGGATTTTAACAGGGCATTAAAGTTAAATCCGGAAGACGCTGAGATTTACCTAAATAAAGCGATCCTGAACTATAATAAAGGGGAATACGACAAGGCAATAAAAAAAGCCAATAAAGCTATTAAGCTAGATTCAGAGCTACATATGGCTTACAATGTTAGAGGTTTTGTCTATAGGAAAAAAGATGAATATGATAAGGCAGTAAAGGATTTCAATAAGGCTTTGGAGCTAGATCCTAGCTACGCAGCAGCATACATTAATAGAGCAAATGTTTATCAAGATAAAAAAGAATATGACAAGGCTATTCTGGATTACAACAAAGCGTTAGAGTTGAATTCAAAAGATTACAGAGCTTATTATAATAAAGCTGTCGCATGCAAAGAATCCGGGAAAAATTTAGAAGCAATAGAATCATATAGGGCTTTTCTAGCTTTGGTTCCACCTCAACATAATTATAAAATTACATTCGCAAAAGAAAGGATAAAAGAATTAGAAAATTCTCTTGAGGATTCTTTAGGAGAATAAGATTTGGAGGTTGATATGAAAAAATTTTCAAGATTAATTATTATTGTACTCTTTATTGTTTTTCTTCTTCAGTGTGCTACCGGGAATGTACCTCTCAGGAAAAGTGTTGAAGTAAATGAAGATAAATATGAAGGTAAAGAAGTTGCCGCATTCATAGGAATAGAAGAAAAAATCGGAAGTCCCAAAGCTTTAAATAAATTTTTTATCAGAAGCTGGATAGTTAAAGAGAGCGGAGGTCTGCTGCATCAGATTTATGCGCAGTATGGTTATGCAGGAAAAGAGTGGGATTTTTATACAGAAGCATATAGCCAGGAAGGTCAGCCCTTACAACTTGTTATAATACATCGTGATGCGGATTACTATGAGTCTATTAATGTTTATCATGAGGAAATAGGTATAACAATCCCGGATGAATATCTGAGAAGTCATTTGAACGGATTTTCAATTAAAGTATTAGCTAAAAGCGGTGATTCGTTTATGATTAATGTGACCCCGGAACAAATAAAATCTCAACTTATTAAAATACAAGAATACAAAAAATTACATAATTTATAATTAATAAAGAATTCAGAAACTAGGAGCCAGAAGTCAGAATCTCAACCCACAACCCCTGCAAAATTATTAAAACACAGAGAACACAGATGTAACTTTTTACATAGCCATACGTCTTTCACATTACGAGGTGATATAGATGGCAAAGGATCCAATTTGTGGCATGATAATAAATCCTGGGACTTCGGATGTTAGGATCGATTATAATGGGCAAACTTACCACTTTTTGCAGTAAGTCGTGTAAGGATATGTTTGAAAAAAGTCCAACAAGTTACACAAGAAAGAAGGGTTTACAATTCACACTCAGATCGACGCAAAAAAGCAAAAAAGGTACAAAAGATATTAAAATCCATTGAAAGGAGCTGTAAGGTGAGTAAAAATTTATTGGGTTTGTTGTTTTTATTTCTTACTTTTTCGGCATATTCACTCGAAAATGATTTACTTAATTTAAATGTTCCAACCCAGATGGAAAAGAATGAACTTGCTTTTATAATAAGACATAGGTTTTATGGTGATGTCACGGATGATCCCATTGGAAATCATCTGGGCATAGATTACGGAGCCAATGTCGGGTTAGGAATAAGATATCTTATCTGGAATAAATTGGAATTGGAGGCTGGATATGCAGTCGGTCATAAAGAATACACTCTCGGGGGAAGTTATGCTGTAGAATTTAACCCCCTATATCTTCGAAGCCAGATAGATGTAGAATATTTCGATTATACAGATTTCATTGCTGATGAAGACGTCAGAAACCTTTTTTATCTGCTTTCGTTACAGAGTGATCTGTTGCCGAATCTATTGAGTGTGGCAGTAAATTTAGGATATGATGCTGAGAATTCAAAGATAGGGATGGGTTTTGGAGTCGATATAGGATTTAATTTTGATTTTAACTACATTCAAAGGATTCATCTGATAGCGGAATATTTTCCTTTGCTGGAAGAGGAGGAAAATCTGGTGAATAGTTTTGCGTTAGGAATTAAGGCCGAAACTTTCGGACATCTTTTTATGTTTTCACTGGGGAATAATACGGAAATTGGAACAAGAAGAGCTATGCTGGGTGCCCCTTCAAACACCCTTCATTTCGGTTTTAATATTTATAGATTCATAAGCTTTTAGGGAGGAAAGAATGAAATTTTTTAGAATCGATATTGTGATGTTATTTATCGTTTCTTTGCTAATGATTTTTAATTGTAAGGGGGAACAACCGGTTACAAAAGAGAGCCCGGTAACAGCTGAGGGTATCACATTTGAATGGGAAGCAGATTCGACTTATTTAAACGTTACTTTGAGTGCTGAGACAACCGGCTGGATAGCTTTAGGATTAGACCCCAGTTTTGCAATGAAAGACGCCAATTTCATAATAGGTTATGTTAAAGGAGATATTATTTATATACGTGACGACTACGGAAATACGGCACACTCACATCTCTCAGATGTAAGCGGGGGAGGCGAGGATAATATTATGAATGAAAGCGGAACGGAAGTTAATGGGGTAACTACTATTAGTTTTTCTATTCCGCTTAATTCTGGGGATTCTCACGATAGACCATTAGAAATTGGAAAAAGCTATAAAATTTTGCTTGCTCACGGCGAAGATGGAGCAGACGACTTTGATTCCTACCATAAAAAAAGAACTTCATTAAATATTAAACTATAACAAAAGGAGGTTAAAATGTTTAGCTGTAAACATTTACTATTAATAATTCTGGGATGTCTTTTATTAAATATCCCTATAGCCTATGCCACAACTCATGAAGTAAGTATGATAGAAAATGTTTTTGTGCCGGAAACACTTTCTATTGTGACAGGAGATACGGTATTGTGGATTAACAACGGCGCGATATCTCATACCGCGACAAGTGGAACGGATTGCACTTCCGACGGTCTCTGGAATTCAGGTTTGATTACTCCAGGGAATTCTTTTTCGTTTGCTTTTGATTCAACAGCTGATTATCCTTACTTTTGTATTCCACACTGCAATTTGGGAATGATAGGTCTGATCAGGGTGCAGGAATCGGGTATCGAAATCGATGAGACAGATTCTCCGTCAGTCTTTGAATTTAAGAACACTACTCCGAATTTATTCGTTGACGATATCGAAATCACATATGAGATGAAAATAAGGGGATATATTAATATATCGTTATATAGGATCGATGGCCAACTGGCTACAACTCTTGTCAACGGAATTCAGGATAATGGTATAAAATCTGTCTTCTGGGATGGGAAGAATAGAAAAGGGGTTGAATCCCCGGATGGAATATACTTCTGCATCGCAGAAGTTAAAGGTAAGGGATATCTTTATAAGATTATAAAGTTTAAATGACACTGATATTATAACACAGAAAGAATCCGCTTTCAGCTGTCTGCTGTTTTTTAATTCATAATTCATAATTCTCAATTCTTATCGTTCAACCATTCAACTTGTTTCCCGTCTACGGTCGCCGGTCGGCCTTAATCTTAAGGACCAAAACCCCCTTGACATCTCACCCCTATTTTGAGTATACTGGATACATAGGAGGTTTTCTATGAGAAAAGTTATATTTCTAGTCATGCTAATTTTTCTTCCAGGTATCCTTCCCGTATACAGCCAGGATAAAATGAATGTTGATTTCCTTGCTACATATTTTGGAGGTTCGTATGGTGAACATAATGATTATCTAGCGGTGGATGATTCAGGGTATGTGGTCATGGCCGGGCATACTTATTCGGGAGACTTACCGATTAAAAATGCTTACCAAAACTTTAATCGAGGCGAAGTAGATGCTTTTATTGCCAGATTTAAACCCGATTTGTCAGATATTACCTTTTCTACCTATCTTGGTGGTAGTGCTTATGATGAGATAAAAGAAATAGCTATAGATAATATTGGGAATATCTATATAACGGGTTTAACCTGTTCGGAGGATTTTCCGGTAACTGATTCTGCGTATGATAATTCCTTTAACGGTGGTGAGTACGATGGATTTTTGGCTAAAATCAGCTCTGCAGGTGATTTGTTATATTCAACCTATATCGGTGGCAGTGGAGATGATTTTGGCAATTCGATTTCTGTTGATAATTCGATGAAAGTATGTGTGGCTGGTAATACGGCATCAGATGATTTCCCTGTCAAGTCTGCCCTTTTTGATACAAATAATGGTGATGAGGATATTTTCCTTTTTAAATTTGATATGGAAAATGATTCATTAATATTCTCAAGTTATATTGGAGGTAGCGACAACGATTATATTCGAATTTTATCTATTGATAGCACATACAATATTTATATTTGTGGAAATACACATTCGTCTGATTTCCCTATAATAAATGGTTTCGATACTAACTATCATGGGAATCAAGATGGCTTTTTAATGAAGATAAACCAAGATTGTAATGCAATTATTTATTCATCCTTTATAGGTGGAAATGAAATAGATGATTTATACGATTTGTGTATAAATAATAATAAAGTCTTCTTTATCGGTAATACCCAATCAACAGATCTGGCTTGTTCCGGAAACGCGTTTTCTATTAATAAAAAAGGAGGTTACGATCTGATCATTGGTAAGATAAACTCACCGGGTGACTCATTATTGTACTTATCTTATTTCGGTGGAGACGACATTGATGGGGATCCTTCAATAAAGTCGTATCCATCTTTTGATGAAACAATTATTATTGCCGGCAGTACTGAATCATCTAATTTTCCGGTTTCAGATAATGCTTATGACTCGTTAGTTGCGAATTCCGACTTTTTCTTCTCTGTATTAGATATTGATAACAAGGAAATACTTTACTCATCCTATTTTGGAGGCGGAAATGTAGAATGGGCATCCGATCTGTTTTTTGTAAACGATTCTATAGTATACTTTTGCGGATCATCTAATTCTACCGATTTTCCAAATACAGAAAATACATATATGGAAAATTTAAAAGGTGATCGAGATGAAATATTGATGAGATTTACTTTGCGAGTAGATGCCGGTTCGATTGAAGAACCGGAAGACAATATCCTTGACCGATTTCAACTAAATCAAAACCATCCAAACCCCTTCAACAATATCACGACAATTAGTTATCGATTACCGGTAATCAGTGATGTGAAATTATCCGTATATAACCTGGCAGGACAGGAAATAAAATCATTGGTCAATGAGCATCAGTCAGCGGGAGAGTATCAGGTTACCTGGAACGCGGAGGGGTGTGGAAGCGGCGTTTACCTTTGCAGAATGACTGCCAATGAAGGACACGTACAAACAAGAAAGTTTATATTTATAGAATAAGAAAAACCCACTAATTCTTTCAGGACAGGGGATTAAGATAATCGGCTGCCTGCTTTCCACTAAACCCAAAATACTAAACATTGCCGCGAAGACACTAAGTTTTTGTTTTTGCTAATCAACCGATCCCCTAATTAACCAATTAACTGATGCGAAGCATCGCCACCCCTTGACATCCCACCCTCTTTCCGGGTATACTATAATATATGCATAAAAATATAAATATTTTGGTTTCGGTAATTTTATTAAGTTGTTTCTTTGTTTCATGTAATTTGTTTAATAATGAAGAAGAGCTCACCTCTTTTATGTTTAATGTAGACGAAGTGGGACATAGAGAGAGATTAGGGGCTGGCTATGTACAAGAATTGAAAGATTCCCTGCAGGAGAATATGGTTTTCGACGCTGTAGGTTATCGCTGGGGTGAGCTTGAGCCTGTTGATGATGAGTTCGATTGGGATGAATTGGATGGTTTTATTAGTGACAATAGCGATAAGCATATTGTACTCCGAGTCGGATTACCTTTTGAAGCGTTGGGAGGTGGAGATTTCCAAATTGGCGGAGAAGGTACGCCGCCCTGGCTTGAAAATAGTCTTTCCAATCCCGCTCTTAGAGATGAATACGGAGAATTTTTGAGTGCTTTAGCAAATCGTTATAAAGATGACCTGGATATGTGGTGGGTTGGAGAAGAAGTCAATATGGGAGGGGATGGTCTTTCCTGGGAAGAGCAGAAAGATTGGGTAGAGTTGCAGGTTGAATTAATACGAGAATTTGATACGACAACCAACATTGCTATTTCTTTTGGCTCATGGGCAAATTACCATGAAGCTATACCTTCCAATGCAGTCCACGAGGTTGCCGGTGCACAGGAGTTGATGTCTGACGGAGTCGATTTCGACTGTTTAGCAATAGAGTATCATTACGGAACCCTGCAGGACGGAGACATAGATGATTTAAGGCAGGCATTATCGGATTTAAAAACAGTCGGCAAAAAGATATTTATCTGGGAAGTTTTTTATCCCGGTGGAACGGATCTTGAATATGAAGACAATTGGGATTGGGTTTATCCTCCCGAAGGAGGCTACACCGAAGAATGGCAGGCAGAGCAATTATACGAAACTTTGAAATTGGCGTATGAAGATTCTATGATAGTAGGTATAAATATGTTTCACTTTCAGGAAATTACTTACGATGAGATCGATCCGACCGATTGGGAAGCCGGTTGGAGATGCTATGCAGGATTGTTAAAAAATGACGGCACTCCAAAAGAAGCATATGTTAGAGTACGGGATTATTGGAGAGAAGTAATCGGAAGATGAAACAAATATATATGAAAAACCGAGAAGAGTGGAGGGAGTGGTTAAGCAAGAATCACAACAAAGAAGAAAAAGGCATCTGGCTGGTATTTTTTAAGAAAGAAACAAAAAAACCGACGCTCGAGTACAATGATGCAGTCGAAGAAGCTCTGTGCTTTGGATGGATAGACAGTTTAGTCAAAAAAATAGATGAAGAAAAATACGGGAGGAAATTTACTCCGAGAAACTCTAAGAGTCTCTGGTCTCCGACAAATAAAAAACGTGTCGAAAAGATGATAAAAGAAGGAAAAATGACCGAGCATGGCCATGCTAAAATCAACTCAGCGAAAAAATCGGGATTATGGGATAAAGATGACCGTCCCCAAATCAATTTGGATATGCCTCCGGAGTTAGAAAAGGCACTAAAGAAAAACAAAAAAGCTAGAGAGTTTTTTGAACAGTTGGCACCAAGTTATAAAAAACAGTTCATCGGCTGGATAAAAGTCACCAAAAGAGAAGAAACGAAAGAAAAAAGATTGAAAGAAACTATTGAAATGCTTTCAAAAGGAGAAAAACTGGGGATGAAATAACAAAATCAATGTCATGAGTCTTGAATCGTAAGTCCTGAGTCAAAAAAACCCCAATCCCTAAACCCGAAATCCTAAAAACTATTTGACAACTTTTATGTTTAACTATTTAATTTAGATTAGAAGAATCTACTTATCTTGACGTTTACTTCGTAGCGATAAGAGCTGTTTGATATCCTGTATATCGGCTTCCGATTCGACAGGAACGAATAACCATCTTCCTTCCGGATAGGGATGTGCTTTTTCGATTACCTGCTGCACTTTTTTGCTAAGCTTCATAAGTTTAGCTTTTTCAATCGCATCCGGGCTGAGAATAACCTGAACTATGAAATGTTTTTGGGCAGGATATAGAGATGTCAGCAGCTTCCCTTTAATTCGAAATCGCAATGCCCATCCATACTTCTTACCATATAAATATTTGAAGTCCTCCCGGGCGGGATAGTTCTCTCGAATAAACTGCGCCAGTTTTTCCCAAACCGGAAACACCGGGCCGATAGCCTCGACTATCTCTTTTTCTGTCGGCTGATGTTTTTTATCGACAAAATATCCATAACTCATAATAAATTCCCGCGTTAAATTTCTCATTTTAAAAAAAACTGGAACTTTTCTACTTATAAAAGCGTAAAATTGCTGTCTTTATAATTTATTGTTAAAACAAAATTACTTAAAAAGCTCTTAACCCCGAGCAAAGGAATATGTAAATTAGGCATAAAATCTATCAAGACTTCATTCGTAATAAAATCAAAAGCTTTAATACGAATACTATGACTGTAAGCAACTGTTAGACCATTGCCGGTATTTACCTTCTTCTTGTATCCGGATTTCAGATTATGCCCTAAAAGAGAAGCAAGTGAAGCTGGTAGGGCGCATTCATCAGCTCCGGTATCTATCAAAGCATAAACATTTATTTCTTTATTTTTCTTTTGATTCAAGATTGTAACAGGAAGGTATGGGCGTGCTATATCATCCGGACGGGTTTTAGTAAAAGGATAATCTTTAACCAGCACAATAAATGTGAACTACTTCTTTATCGGGGATGTAAATAATATAAGGATTCTGAATTCCTTTTTCTTTTGCGGCTTTGAGGGCTGTTTTCGGTGATTTTCCGACGCCAACAACAGAATTATCTTCAGCACTTTTAAGCGCAACATATTTACCGTCATATTCATGAGTATTTAACAATATTTTTTCCATTTATTTTCTCCCTTCAATATAAATTAAGCACTATAGCTTTTTTGTCAAGCAGATGTTTCCACAAGACCATCAAATAAAATTGCCACGAAGGGGATAGTCTATCCGCTTACCGCTATCGACAGACTGGGTTTTACTGTTTTTCCCCTCTAACTTCCTAACTTTCTAACAAATTATCCCTCTAAAACTTCTTCTACAAGATTCCTCAATTCCTTAACTTCGAAAGGTTTTTGCAGGAAAGCGTCTATCCTTTCTAATCGTAACATTTCCTCATTGAACCTGAAGCTTCCCGACATAAGGACAGTTTTAATTCGCGGCTGTTTCTCTCTTATTTTATTTATAAGTTCCAATCCCGAATTTTTTCCCAGGTCAAAATCCGACAGCACTAAATCAAATTTAGTCTTTTCGCACAAACTCAGGGCTTTTTCAAATGAATCGGATAAAAAAACAGCAAAACATTTCTTATCCAGAAAACGTCCTATCATCTTTAATACTTTCTTTTTGTCATCAACAATCAATATTTTCTTCATTTTATTTTATGCACTATTATAGTGGGTATAAATATAATTGTCAAGGTGCTAATTATTGTGGGTAGACATATAGTGTGTTGTTTATATTTTTTAGATTATGTGGAGAGGTCCATTGTTAATTAAGTTTGGCAAGAAAGTGCGAGAAGAAAGGGTTAAAAAAGGGTTAACGCAGGAAGAGTTCGGTAAAATTGCCGGAATGCATCGTACTTATATTGGAGCGGTTGAAAGAGGAGAAAAAAATCTGACGCTGACCAATCTTCAGAGAATCGCTAAAGTGCTAAACGTAAAAACTGCGGAACTATTAGAGGACTTATAAAAAAGAACAGCAACTAATCAAACAGTTCTTTTGTTTCGATATTTAACGCGCGAGCAATCTTTTTTATGTTGAGAAGAGTTGCATTTCGCTCACCTCTTTCAATCATACCGATGTAATTCCTGTGAAGCGAGGCAATTTCAGCAAGTTTCTCCTGAGAATATCCTTTCTTACGGCGCAATTCCCTCAATCTTTTACCGAATTTGAGCAACTCTTCTTTTCTTGGCATAAAGAATGATATATCGTTACACACTACGCGTCTACACACTATACGTGTGATAGGGAAAAACAAAAAAATAGGCTCACACAGAGGGCACAGAGAAAAATTTATTTAACCACTAAACACACCAAAAATACTAAATTTTTTATTTCTTATAATTATCTTTCAGTACTTTATCGATCAATACTTTTTGAAATTTATCGGGTTCATCAAGATTTGGATGATGAGCTGATTCTTCAAACCAAATAATTTCCTTCTTAGGGGCCGTGAGATTTTTGCAATATTCGATCACCAACTCAGGAGCGCAGGCTACAATTCTGTCCTGCCTTCCTTCAAAGAAATAAACCGGTACTTGTAACTCGCGAACTTCATTGAAAATATTTTTAAAATGTGATGTTGTATCTTTACTTAAAGATTCTCTTACAAAATTCATTGATTTTAAGTAAGTATCAAAATAACCTTCATAATAATATGGAGAATCCTTTATTATATCAAACAGACTTCTCCCCTTGTAATAAATTCCTCTATACTTATGGATTAGATCGCGTGATATGCTGTGCGTTTCGATAACTTCCGCCAATTCAATCGAATCGTTTTCATCTTTTAATTTATTGACAAACCAGTTGTATGTTATCTCTCTCGATGTATCATCATCGATTAATTGTCCCATACCTATATATGCATAATAATGATCCGGGTATTTTAATATTAAATGGATACCCAAGATGCTTCCAAATGAATGCCCTATGATAAAAATCTTATCTTGATGATAGATTTCTATCAATAATTCGGTTAACCGGATAGCATCATCCAAAATTTTGTCATGAGTAATCTCCGTAGCCTTTAAGCTATCATTATATGATAAGGCTGTTCCTCTCTGGTCCCAATGTACAACCGTGTAGAAATCAATTAATTTGTTTATACAATGGTGATTGATAAACATCTCCGAAGTTCCGGGACCACCATGCAGCCAGAGTAAAATGGGATTATTTTTATTGTTCGATTGTATCAATATCTTTTGCTTAAGTCCATTTAGTTCGATATCCATCAGTGTGTCTATTTTAGGATTGTACGAATCATCGGCCTTTGCACTACTTGAGCAAAAAAGAATGATCGTATAAAGTAAAAATATTTCTCTTATTATTCTCACGATTCAAATTCTAGAGGTTTATAAAGGTTTGTCAAGGAATTTTTTAGCCATCGGCTGTCAGCGATCAGCTGTTTTTTAGTTTTGACTCAAGACACAAAGTTTTTCTTTTTACTAAATCCTATATCCCAAATCCTAAATCCCAACAACACCCTTGACATTCCACCCCCCTTATAGGTATACTATAGATATAGGAGGTTGGTTGAAAAAACGTATTTATGAGATTTTAGAAAAGGCGCAAAAAGGAGATACAGCAAGTTTAGTCTTCGATTGGTTTATAATGTCGCTAATATCTCTAAACGTATTAGCGGTTGCTCTGGCAACGGTGCAAAGTCTTTCTGCCCAATATTCGAATTTCTTTAGAGTTTTTGAAATTGTTTCTGTTATGATTTTCACTGTCGAATATATCCTCCGAATGTGGTCTTGTACAATTAACGAAAAATACAGTCATCCAATATTCGGAAGAATAAGATATTTAATTACTCCTTTTGCGATTGTAGATTTGCTTGCAATTTTGCCTTTTTATCTGCCGAGACTCATTCCCGTAGATTTAAGATTCCTTAGAGCTTTAAGGCTCATCCGTCTCTTTAGAGTATTAAAGATGGCAAGATACACCACCGCTCTGTCGACTTTAAAAAACGTGATAGTAAAGAAACGTGAAGAATTAATAGTAACCGTTTTTACAGTGTTTATATTTTTGATATTACTTTCAAGTGCCGTGTATTTAGTTGAGAATCCTGTTCAGCCAGAAGCCTTTCCAGATATTCCTACTGCAATATGGTGGGGAGTTGTCACTATGACAACGGTGGGGTATGGGGATATTTATCCTATAACGGTTTGGGGAAGGATTTTTGCCGCGATTGTTTCCGTTTTGGGAGTGGGTTTATTCGCCTTACCCGCGGGTTTTCTTGCATCCGGTTTTTCGGAAGAGATAAGAAAAGGAAAGAAAAAGAAAATAATCTGCCCAGAATGTGGGAAGGAGATTAAGTTGGAATAAACTTGTATTGTACAAAGACTCGAAGATCTAAGAAAAAATTTCCGTTTTATATATTTGGATCTGTTGTCCTTCTTAAAGTTTAACCCTTTTGGTATTAATTTTAAGGGGTTATTTCGTTTATATGCTCGCTTTCCGAAGAAGGCCGAATCTCTTTATTCGTTTGATCTGGTGTTGACTTTTGAATTAAAAAACAGCTTAGAATAGTTACTATGATGCCTACTATAATACCAATTATAAAATTGATTATATATTTTTTAAATATAGCTTTTCGCTCTTTTCTATTAACATCTATAATTGAAGACATCCTTTTGTTAATCTTTTTATAAATGTTCGAAAGCTCTATTGCTTTGGTCGAATAATTATCTATAAGAATTGCCGATTCTTTTATCTTTCCTATGTCTTTCTTTTCTCTGTACTTTGCGATTTCTTCATTGATTTCTTCAACTTTTGGGCGAAATTCTGAATAATATTCAGGTATTGCACATGATATAACTTCTCTAGAATAGGGTTCTAAACAAGTAAGAATTTTCTGTCGCAATTCTATAGATATGTAATCGGCTGCATCAAAAAAAGCTCTGAATATATGTCCAAAGGCCTTTTCTAAGTTTACTATATCATAATTTTCTTCTTCTTGTGCCTCAGCCATTCCGAGTTCGTAGCCACGAACGCGCATTATATGGTCAAAAGCAGATTTTATTTCATTGGTTGGTTGCATAAAACCTCTAAGGTCAACAGCAGATTCTTCGGATACGATTATCAATTTTTTTGTTGCCAAATGTGCTTTGACAATATATTTCCATAACTCTTCTTTATTCATCTTTTAGTGAGTATTTTAATTTTGATAAGACTAGTTTGGAAGTTAAACTTTAAGGAAGAGGTTTTTTAAGAACTTTTCTTCTTTCGTTATATTCTTTATCAGTAACAAAATGTCCCGTTGCTAAGCGCACAGATCCTCTATAGTGTTCACTTAATTTTCGTGATTTTTCCCTATCTTCATCTCTTATTGGTACTATATCAGGGTAGGGTTTATCTAACAGATATCTAACTTCACTTTTTTTCACATTATCCTCCTTTTATTTTTTTATCTAACCGCTACCTGTTTTTTAAAACTTAGTTTCTAACCTCCTTAACAATCATATATTCTCTCTTTAATTGCAGATTAAAATTATTACTGTTTGTTAATTTAATCAACTAAAATTTCTTTGTCAACCCCTTATCTCTACTTCCAAATAACACTTATAAATTTTTTTATACAATGTCTCTTTCTCATATAAAAAGAATTCATTTTTTGGTATTGTATATATTATATATACAAGAAAAGTAATTGTCAAGTAGAAAATACAGATTATGACAAAAATAACTGATAAAATCCCTTGACTAAGTAATGTTATTTGTCTATCTTTAAAAAAGAGGGATGATTAATTGAGTAAGAAGATATTTCAAGATTTAGAAATGACTACAAGATTTGTTAAGTCCATTAACAATATACAAAAATAGATAGGGGTAATTTGATGCTTAAAATCCAAACGCTTGATTATATTCTTTACCAAGATGAGGTCACGGATATATGCTTACAGGGACCTGAAACATTGCTAGATGCAGATATCCTTATTGTAGACCCAAGCAGATTGCTTTTAATATATAAGAACAAATTAAAAGAAGATAATAATGGAGTTTATTGTTTGTATAATACAGGAGAATCTAATCGATTAATAAGTCGTTATAGAGATAGAAGGCGTGAGATTCTCACGCTTTTAGAAAAAGGTAAAATAGTTATTATTATTGCATCTCCATTTTGCTCTTTTAATGGAATGGTTTCGGAACGTTATAACATGGCAAGCATTTCCAACTATGACTTTTTGCCGATTCAAATAAGGAGAACAATCTATAAGTCTTTAAAAAGGGGAGAAGGAACGGAAATAAATATAATCGATCCAAAGGCTGATTTCATTCCGTATTACAAGGCATTTGAAGATAAAATAAACTATAAGGCTTACCTAGATACAATATCGGAAGTTGGGATGAAATTAAAGGTATTTCTATCAAATAAGAGTGATAAGCCAGTTGGCTTCAAATTTTTATTTAAAAGAGGGCAAATTGTCTTCTTGCCGAATCCTTCTCTAGAAGAAGATACCGATAGAAAGAAATTTATCTCTGTTATAGAGAGCTGTTGTAGAAAACTCCTGCAAGCTTCTGTGGCAACTCCTCCTCCCAAATGGATTACCGGATATTCTCTGGAAGGAGAAAGTATTCTAACAGAGAAAATACTAAAGATTGATGAAAAGACAGAAAAGTTAGAAAAGGATAAAGAAAAACTAGAGGAGAAAAAACTGGATTTATCATCCTATAAGAACCTACTATTTGAGCAGGGCGATTTACTGGAAAAGGCTGTTATCAATTCTCTTAAAATTTTGGGATTCAAGGCAGAGAAAAGAGAAGTTGGTGATTTTGATCATGATGTTGTTTTTGAATCTAAAGAGGGAAAAGGTATTGCAGAGGTTGAAGGGAAGGATAAAGATTGTATACATATAAAAAAACTTGACCAACTCAGCCGAGTCGTAGATGAGGACTTTCATATAAATGGTGAATATTCTACAGGTGTTCTGATAGGCAATCATTACCGGCTTCTGAAACCTGAAGAGCGAAAAGAACCTTTTTCCACAAAAGTTCAGAAATCTGCAGAAAGAAAGCTATTTAAACTGCTAACCACGCTTGAACTTTTTAAAGCTATTCAATATATTTTCAAGAACCCAAAAGATAAAGATTTTAAAAAAAATTGCAGAATTAAAATATTGAAACAAGTTGGCAAAGAAATAAAATTTATCGAATAACTATTTTTTGAAATAGTTTTTCAACATTTGACACCCACAATCTCTTTCTCCCAAATGACTTGATTTCATTACGATATTTATGGTATAAAATTTTAAAAAATTGAGAAATTAGTTAAGTATCTTACTTGAATAAAAATTAAAAAAAGAGGTTAAAATTTTGTCGAAAGGAGAAATTCGGCCCCAAATACACTTACCAAATTTTTACCTTTATATCAATAATATCTCCATTGCGACGGAAGTAAGAAGGATTAAATTTTATACGGTAGTTATTAGAGAAAAAATCGGGAGCCTTAACGAATATCGGGTTAAATTGATCTGGTTTATAAATCCATTCTATTTTTATTAGCCAATTATTATTATCTAAAATATTTCGCATTCTTTTGTTTTCTAGGCATAAATAAGACCATACATAAATAGGCTTTCTCTTAATAAAACCTTTCCCAAATAAATCCTTGGATAAGGAGATATTATTCTTTCGTAAATTAGCAACTATATTAACGATTAAACCTGCCAAAAGTTCATCTCCATTTATTTTAAGAATATCCTGGATATCTTTTAAAATTACATAAGCAAGCAAGCGTCTCTTTGTATTGGTACTTTTATTTTCAATTTTTTTGACAAAAAATTTATCTGTAAACTTAAAGATCTCTTCTTTTTTTAATCTTTCGTGGAAAATTGTCTTAAAAGTCTCTTTCGAATAATGTATTATAATTTTCCATTTATCAAAACTCTTTTTTATTCTTGAGTTATCATACCATAGAAGACTGGTTTCAATGGCTTGAATTAAATTTCCAACAGGAAGGTTTTCGTTAATTATTTTCTTCAGATTATCAAAATTATAAAAAATGGAAGAAGGCACTTCTTTACCACAATCAACTGTAATTCCAAACCTATCGAAATCTTGAACCCCAAACTTAATTAAATTAGCACATATAATAGAGCTTTGCAAAATATGCATACCCCTAGATAAAGAATCAGTATACATAAGGATGTTTAATTGCTCTTTGTTCTGAGCTATCTCGCTTTCTACTATCGATGTAACCTTAAATCCTTTAAAAGTGGTAAAGGCCTCAGCAAATAGAAATTTTAAACCTAGGGGCAAAGTTTTAACTGCCTCTTTAGCATTGTCCTTTTGAAGAATACAAAGTATCATACTAATAATAATGGAATGGCACGTATTTGTTAAAGAATCAAATATTTTCAGAAATTCTCTGGGACTTAATTTTACTGTTTCTTCTTTCCCTTTATATTTATCAATATAATGTATTTCATGAAGTTTGAAATTAACCCCTCCATGGGAAATCGCATTTCTTATGATCTTATTATATCCGTTGACTATTTCTCCTAGATTGTGTTGTTTTAGCAAATTGACCTGATTCGGTAGAGTCTGACCTTCAATATAGTTTTTTTCTTTCTTTCTTTCGAGAACATGTAGGGGTATTTTGATTAAATTACTGTAGATATGCTCACAATAACGGATATACTCGGGGTGCCATAAATTCTCGAATTCAATTATATTAGCTATTTTATTTAAATCTAAATTTTCTTCTTTATTCCAACTTTCGCTCTCTCTTAATGTCGAGAATATAGCAGAAGTTATTTCTTTGTGAAATCGGATAAGCCCTTCATAAAATGCACTTCTATTATTATCAAAGAATGTTAGCATTTTTTTTACTGTACTTTTATCGAAGAATTCAAACGGTTTATTTTTTGCGAATCTATAAAGCGAGTAATGAAAATCTGTGAAAGTTGAATCTGATACTATATAATGGAACTTTCTTAAAATATATTTTTTTCTTATTTCTCTTTCGTTCTTAGAGAAAACAAAATTCTCATATAAATCGTTAAAGTTCATTTTTTAATACTTAGGTATATTTAATTCTTCTTTTTTAAAATTATTCCAGAAATTAATTATTTCTAGAAGAATTTTATCTGTATTAATAATAGTTTGCCCTTTAGGTATTACTGTGCCAAAAACTTTTAAGGTAAGAGATAAAAACATTTCAGTCAATTGCATTTGAAGATAAGTAGGGACCTTACTCATCTGTGGAGATTTAATATCATGAATCTGCCTTAAAGCGAACGGTTCTGCATGAGCATAATTTGATAGTAGCTTGAAGAAAAATTTATAATACGATTTATGAATTCCGGCTATTTTTGTCCTTGTTTCTAAAGTGTTTAGGGCAAATTTATGTGTTTCTAATAATGATTGCTTTTTTTCCTTATCTAATTCATTGAACATTTTCAATTGTTTTATGAGCTTTTTAAATACATTAATCTGGTATTTCTCTTCGGCGATAAGAACTTTAAAATAATTTGAAGATTCTCGCATCTTTTCACTTTCGTAACAAGCATTTCTATCCCACATAATGAGCCTTAATTTCTTTTCATCAGCTTTTTGCGGATCAATTAAAACATAATACATGTTAACATAGCCTTCAAACAGTGTTCGAAGTAACACATAAGTGGATGGGAAATCATGTATTTTAGAAAATTTTTCGGATTGGGGAAAATCTATTATTTCTTGGGGATTAATAATTCTCCAAATAGATAGTGAAACTAAAGTATTTTTGGTTAAAAAATCAGAAGCCAGAGCCTGAGCCCTATTACATCCTAGGCCCGAAGTTTCATATGATACGTTTAGAGCTGAAGATATTACTTTCTGCAGCGATTCTTTTATATTCCCAATTGCTTGGTGTATTGTTTTCTCTGGATTAAAAACTTTTTCTTCCATAAGTTATTGCTTCTAGAAGGTTATGAAACAATTAAGTTTGCAATTAAACATTGAAAACCTTATTTGTTTTCTTATGATTATATAAAACTAACTTGTACATACAATCCTTCAGTTGTATTCTGAATTTTTAGGCCAAAGGTAGAAAGATAATTTTCCATAAGTTTAACTCCATTCTGTAATCCAAAATCATTATTTTGATATTTCTCTCTAAAATAATGTATTATTTCCATGCTTTCTTCCCTATAAAAAGTACACTTTTTTAAATCCTTAGGTATGCTTACTAAATCTCTACAACTATCATAATAACTGAAAAAATATGAAAGGTATAAAGAAGTAATTCTTATATAAGGCTGAATTAAATTAAGTAATTCTTCAATAGTTAAAAGCCAAAATTTAAATTTCAATATGTTCTTTTTTATTTCTTTATAATAAAAATTCTTTCTCAATAAATTATTTATGTAATTTGTAGATGTTTCTTTAATGAAATTTAGAAACCTCTCGCTGTTTTTATTAAATACCATTTTTGTAATTTCAATCGCGACACTTGTTCTAAGTGTTTTCGGTTGATCTCCTAAAGCTTTTTTAGTTCCCCTCCCAAGGGTTTAAAACCTCCATATACTTTAAAAGGAAAACAAGTGCTTTTTTCATTTTCCAAAATTCTAGGTGGCACTTCTGAAAAACCACAAACTTGAAATATGATTTTTCCTCTCTCTAAATTAATCCCCTTTTTTGAAGACTGATGTTTAGAAAAGATAAATGAACATGTTTCGCTAGGGTTAAGAGAAGATATCCACAAGAGAATTGCAGTGTGTCCCTCATCATCTTTACCCCACATCCTTACTACATCCCAATCAATATTAGTTCCTTTTCGATTCATTGATAAATTTTCTCTTTTACTTGATACTCTTATTGAAATTTTTTTGGGATTAAAATCCATAGGGATCTGAAATATTTTTAAGTTTATTTGATAATGTACTTTGGTGTCATTATTATGAAGATTAAATTTAAAAAATTCGCCCCATTCTCCTGTTCCCAATCTCATTTCATCTGGACTAACTGAAATTGGATATTTTGGAGGCGTTCTATAAGGATTTTCTTCTACCCATTCCCACCAATTATCCCTATATTTTTTTATTTCAGAAGGAGAATATTTGTTCCCCTTGGGATGTTTAGTACTATAATGACCTGCTTCTGCATGGCACTTTTGACATAGAACAATTGCATTTTCGATATCACTAGAGCCCCCTTCTGCCTCGGGGATAATATGATGCACCTCGCAATTCCTTCCACAAAATTCATTGCAAACACAACAACACCGATTTGATTTAACTAATACTTCTTCTTTTGTCTTTTTGAGGAACGGCATAATTGTTTACCTTTTTAAACCCCAATAAACCTTCTCCAAAATTATTCAACCAGCAAAATCGCAGAACAGTTAAATAGGAACATATAATCATAGTGTAAATTTAATGTACGTATCATATATGTCAATGGTTATAGAAACTACGTACATTAAATTGGTGAAATGGTTAAATAGGGGAATGGTTAAATAGTGAAAAAGCTTACGACAACAAAAGAAACAAAAAAATCTTGTAAATCTGCGTTTATCTGCGTCCCATTTGTGTTTTTCAATTTTCAATTTGCAATTTACAACTTACAATTTACAAATAGATACTCGGCGGTATGCGGGCGACAAACTGAAGCTTTTAGAGTCCGATTCCGTATAAAACCACCGATAAATTTAGATCTTTAATGAGGTTACCGGTGGTATTTGACCAGCCTAATCCTATATTAAGAATACTTGTATCCAGGTATACCCCAATGTTTTGAGCGAAAAAGTTTGCGCCTTCGTCGAGCATGGAAGACCATGAGTCGGATGCGCCCGCCCAGTAGAGAGAATTTAAAAAATATAAGTTTGCTCTTAATCCGAGAACTTCCATTTCTACCAATGTAAATCTCGTGGAACCGCCAAGCTTAAACATGCATGGCTCGATAAATTCATTACGAGAATAACCGGGAAGGTCTTCAAAATCATATAGTCTCAGTTGATAGCTCCCTGCGGGAGTTATTCCTCCCATGCTGTAACGTTCCCAGAAAGCGATTTCTTCTTGATGGAAACTACCGTAGGCTTCACCGGTTAATACTGTTTTAACCTTTTTCTGTATTCTAAAACCCCAAACAACAGTTCCTTTTATTTTTGATTTCCACGCACTTCTATTTAAGTCATATACGGTTTCAAAACTACCTTTACTACCAGAAGATGGGAAAACTCCTCTATCGAGCTCATCATATCCGAAACGCAAAAACAAATTAAAAGGGCGCTCCAGGCTGTCACCCTCAGAAACGCCGTTAAGCGATATTTTCGAGCAGGATTCAACGCCGGGGATAAAAGCGAAATCAGCTTTTTTATTAAAAAAGATATCTCCGTTAGATATATATATAGGCCAGGATAAACTTCCGGAAAAAAGCTCTTCATATTGCATGTCATAATGGGTTGTATCCGGGAGACCTGGATACAGTAAGCTTCTGCCCCCTATAGAAAAATCAGGAATAAATGCCCCCCAGGATTTACCCGCCGGAGAATATTTATTAAAGCCTATATTCCAACTATGCCCTTGAGGCAATTCCCTGGCTGCTTTCACGGGAAAGTTTTGCCCAAGATTTGCGTAAAAAGAACGATCGCCCAAACCCCTGATTCGCTTTGTCCTTAACTCGGTAAACAAATTTATACCCTGATCCTTATCAAAAGATAAAGCCGGGAATTCGAGTGTGTGGCCGGTTTTGGGTCTAACTCTAATACTGAGTAGTGAATCGGTTGTTACCCCTTCTACAGAAATAGTCCTCAGTTGATAATCTTCATATATTCTTTTGCTCACCCCTAAAATTCCTTTGGGGGATAAAGAATCTTTAAATTCTTTTTCCAGCACAACATCTAGGTTGGAACTTTCCTTTTCCTGTTCAGCCTTCTGATTTGAAGTGTCTTTTGAGCTGCCCGGGATAACAATTTTAACCCCTTTTAGTTTTTTCCCTCTATCCCCGGAAATTAAGAGAATGTCTTTACCTTCAAGATATAAATATTCGGCATAGACAACCAAAGGGGGAATATACCATCTGTTCACATATTCTCTTTCTGTAATTTCTTTTAATTCATGATAGCCTAATTTTCTTCCCTTTTTAATCATTTCGCTTTTTATTTTTTTGGTAATGGCAATACTATCGGCAATAGCAATACTGTCGCGACGGGTAGCACTGTCAGAGGGATTTTTTTTACTCATCATTAATCTTACTTCGACCGTATCCGAATACTCCTCTTTGTTCCTCAGAAAGAACTCAACATTTATTTTTTCATTACTCTTGTTTATTTTAGCTCCAACGTTTTCATAATCCCCGGTAGTATAAATATTTCTTATAGCATAACAAACATCTTTTTTCTCGATATAACTCCCTTCTACAAGCTTTGCTGCTTTTTTTGCTTTTTTCCCTTCCGGAGAATCGACTATCAAAGTGTCATTGTCGTTTACATAATAGAATTTCACTGAACCTACCTCAAAAATTTCTATATCTTCGACCGGAGAATCGCTGCCGCTTTCCATTTTAATTAATTCTTCTTTTATCTTATATATTCTCCCCATCGCGGTACAGTATCCTTTATTAATCAATTCTTCCAATTTCTCTTCGTTAAAATCAAAACCACCCGTTACATCTATATCTATTTGTCCGTTGGAATGATTCCAGCTATTCCACACGTGGAATTCCCTGGAAAAACAAGAGCTTTTATTTAGAACCCCGATGCCGACTAAACCGAACATTTCTTCTTCTAACTCCGGGGCTTTATCTTTGGTTTCTCTCCTTTCCGACGGATAGGAAGAAATTACATAAATTTTTTCTCCTTTTTCCTTATTGTGTATATTAATAATATTATCCGGGTTTCTTAGCGTATCGAAATCCTGAAGGAAGGCATCGACGGGAAGGTTATCAAGAATTCCTCCATCGATATATTCTTTGCCTTCTATTATCATCGGTTCGAAAGCCACAGGAACGGAAGCGCTCGCTCGAACAGCAGTGGAAACAGTCCCTTTCACTCTTAATTCCGATTCCCCGCTGTTAAGATTTACAACCATGGCACCAAAAGGATGGGGTAATTCAGAAAAATCAAAACCCGCCTTGTAACATGCGGCGAGTGTTTTGTCGGCAATTTCATCGGTAAATTTCTGCGCGGTTCTAATTCCCTTGCCGGGGTTGTACGAAATAAAAAGCGGTTTCCAGGTTAACCCGACTTCCATGGCAGGAGGTCTTGGTTTGTTTTGGAGACGTTCCCAGATTGGAGTGTATGTTCTTTTCTGCTGGTCCTGGAAGAATGTTTTCCAATCGATATCTTTCTTTACAATAGATTCTAAACTATCGGGGGAATATCCGCTTGCGTACAAACCGCCGACTATCGAACCTATACTTGTACCGGAGATACCATCTATCGGAATGTAATTTTGCTCGAGAGCACGGAGTACACCAATATGAGCAATGCCCCTTACAACACCTCCGGCAAGAACTACAGCCACCTTTACTTTTTTATGTAACCCCGGAACTTCTTCCCAATCGCCGTCTCTGATTTTTTGCTTCGCACTAAAATTTTCCGAGAAGAGATTTTTCTCCCAGGTTAACGTTAAATATTGAGCATCAGGTTTCAGGCGAAAATATACCGGAAAATCTTCCGAAAACAGGGGCAGCGAAAATATTATTATTAAAAACAAAGACACAATCGCATACAAATTAAATGGGGAAAGGACGTTCGTATATCTTTTTGTTGTGTTCAAAATAATGTTTTTGTTTAATACTGTGTTTTTTTGTAAAAACATTTTCCCCTCCTTGTGGTTTTTATAGTACTATTATTTCAAAGAATACTATATGTAGACATATTAAAGTTACTGTTCTGTGACTTTTAGTCAAGGGGCGGGGATGCTTCATATCGGTTAATTGGGAAATTGGTTGATTGGTAAAGTTGAAAATCTCGCAGCTAACAGCCGACTGCTGACGGCAATTAGAAACAACAAAAAAATCTTGTAAATCTGCGTTTATCTGAGTGCTATTCTGCTATTAACGCAAAAGTAGCATTTTCTTCTTTTCGGATTTAACTCCATCCACACTTAAACTATAGAAATAAATACCTGCCGAAAGATCTTTCGCATAAAACGGAATATTGTAATTACCTGCTGCCTGAGTCTCGTTAACTAAAGTCTGAACTTTATCCCCGAGAATATCGTATACACTCAATTCTACTGATGAAGCTTTGGATATAGAATAAGGAATTATGGTTGAGGAAGAAAAAGGATTGGGATGATTTTGCTTTAGTTCGAAATGCCGGGGTTTTTCCACAGCGATTCCGCTCTTTAAAGAATCTATAAAACTCGTACTGACCCACCAGATATCCGAGTCCTCAGATGTTGTGTAGTCTTCTCTTCTTGAGAAAAACATATACTCTCCGTCGGGTGACAAAGCCATACCGAATTCTTCTTCACTTGTATTGATAGACGGTCCCAAAAGTATCGGTTCCCCCCATGACCCGTTGTCGTTGAATGAAATGTATATATCGGATTTACCATAAGATCCGGATGAAGAAAACAACAGAAAACTTTCATCCGGAGCGATCGTTGCCTCACCATCTCCGTCGCTCGAATTAATAACCTCGCCGAGATTTTCAACAGTTGTATATTGTCCGTTTGTATCTGGTTCAGCTTTATATATATCCGCATGCCCATATCCTCCGGATCTGTCCAAAGACTGAAAATACATGGTACCATCCAAACTTACCGAAGGATGCCATTCTCTGTTGCTTGAGCTAACGGGATTTGGGATTTTCACAGGAGTAGTCCAGGACGAGTCATCCCGTTCACACATCCAGATATCTGTATTATATGGAGGAGCTGAGGGTCTTGGCGAAACAAAAAAAAGTTTTTGCCCATCACTTGTGATAAATGGTTCAACATTCATAAAAGAACCCAAAATCGAATCGGCAAGTTTTGGATCTGTCCATTCATCCTCTATTTCCATTGTATAATAAGTATCAAAATCACTCCAGCTGCTATTAGTGGTGCAAAAATAGAACTCTTTTCCGTCGGGCGTAAATGCAGCGTTTTGCTCGAATCTACCGTTGATGGATATAAACTCGGGGGCAAAAACCTCGGGTTCGTTACCCGGTGGCGTCTGTCCGAAATACGGACCGGATGGGTTTTGCGCGAAACCTATATGCGATACAACTAACGATAAAATAACAAACGAAAAATGTCTGATCATAATAAATCTCCTTTCACGACGATTATAATGAAATAATGAATAGATGTCAACACAACTGTTAATAATTTTGAATTTTGAGTGTTGAATTTTGAATTGGAAAAACAAAGAAAAAACTTTGTGTCTTAGTGCCTTTGTGTAAGAATTAGTTTTTATATAGCAATGTTTCTAATACTTCTTTCATATTATCTAAAATCCAGAGGTGTCCTGTATTAAGGATGCACTTAAAATGAGAATTTGGTAATTTCTTAGCAATATATCTCGACATGTTACCGACAAGTACATCTGGTTCGGCATGCCATACATAAACTTTCCTTTTTATTTGAGTTAGTGGAATAGGCCATTTTGCGGGGATTGTTGTGTCATAAGCAGACCCGATTCCATTTTGGCGATAGGCTTCAGGAAAATCTTTTATGAAAATATTTTTTATCTCGGGACGATCAAAAATCTTCTTATCCCATTCCGACAATTCTAAATCTCTCATTCTTACAGCTAATTTCTCAGGATTCTTTTTTGCCATGTAGGCAGCCATCTTCATCTGTAATTTTATTACCCCAAACAGAGGATTGGAGATTTTCCATAGCAAACGTAAGGATTTAATAACGCCTACAGTCGCTTCCGGTAAATTTGGGCCAACACTGCCAAAAATTCCTATTGAAGTTAACCTTTCCGGAATCTTCCATGCACATGCAAGAGCAAAAGGACCTCCACCGGAAGGCGCAAAAACAGCGAATTTATCGATATTCAAATGCTCTGCTAACTCTACAATATCGTTTGGCCAATTTAATATTGCTCTTCTATGAAAGTCGGTTAAACCATAGCCCGGTCGGTCCGGTGCAATTATATGTATTTTTGGTAAAAAAGGAGACCCGGGTATCAATCCCCAGCAAAGTCTCGAGCCCGGATTGCCATGGAATAAAAATATTGGCACCCCGCCCGGATTACCATATTCCGCATAGCAAATTTGTCTGCCATCAGATAATTTGAGAAGATTTTTCGTTTTTAACTTTCTCATATTGTATATAAATGTAAAGGTAAAAGGGGTATACTAAGTTGTCAAGGTTCGAGGGTTCAAGGGAAAACAAAGTAAAATCTGTAAATCCTTTTCCTATATGAATCCCAGGTAAAAACTCTTGACTTTTGATAATAACATAATACCATTTAAGCAGTAAGTAGGTCAACCATAAATCAGGAGACCTGCTATGGCAGAGTACTTGAAGAGGGAGAAAAAATAGGAAAACTAAAAGAAATATCATACATTATAACATTCACGGCTTTAGCCTTAAGTCCAGGGTATTTGCTCTCATATATACCCATTAGGATGTAGATGTTTTATTCAATCGCACATTCAATCTTGCGTGTTATAGCAATAATCTATATTAGATTACAAGCTATTAGCCTTGAAAACATTCCGGAAGAAGGCGGCGTGATCCTGGCACCAAACCATCCCAGTGATCTGGATTCGTTTATTCTGGGAGTTGCGATCAACAGACAACTCCATACAATGGGCAAAGAGGAACTATTCAGAAAACGCTTTGCAGGATTCGTCTTTAGAAAGTTGAACGCTTTCCCCGTAAGAAGAGGAGAATTTGATAGAGAAGCCATCCGAACTGCTATTAAAATCCTTAAAGATGGCCATGTAATCGATATGTATCCTGAAGGAACGGTGAGCTTAGACGGCTCTTTGCAGGAGCCAAAATCGGGAACTGCATTTATTGCTTTGCAGGCAAAAGCAGCTGTTGTCCCTGTAGCGATAATTGGTTCTTTCAATGTTATGTCAAAAGGGCAAAGGTTTCCCCGACCGCATAAAGTAACGCTCAAATTTGGGAAACCACTCTATTTTGATGAATATTATGGCAAGCCTTATAATAGAGAAATATTGAAAATCGTAACCGCGAAAATAATGGACGAGATAAAAATACTATTGAATTCAGATAAATTAGAGGAGGCGAACTATATCAGTACTTGAGAAAATAAAAAGAATTGTGGCGGAAGAATTCGACGTAAAGGCAACGGAAATTTTTCCTAAAAGCTCTTTTGCGGACGACCTTGGAGTAGATAGCCTTGGCTATGTTATACTACTACAAGCACTCGAAGAAGAGTTCGATATGGAGTTTCCGGATGAAGAAACAATGAATCTTAGAACTGTCGAAGATGCTGTAAAATACATAGAGAGTAAGATACAAAAATAGATATAATTAAGTCATTAGTCAAAAACAAGAAATAAAAAACTTTGTGACTTTGTGGTTAACCAATAACCTCTCTGGTGGTATAGTTTAAACATCCCCGCGATACAAAACCAGAAAACAATTAATGCCGTTACCCCAGGTTTTTCCTTCGTCCCTTTTTTTTCTGTTTTGCCTTTGTTACAAAGAGCCCAGATCTTGTCTTTCTGTTTTTGAAATGCGATAGCAGTGTTTCCGCTTCATGAAAGGGGAGGGTCACAAAAGAAAACTTGTCGAGTATTTGTATATCTTTTATATTCCGGTTAGGAATATTGCATATCTTTTTTATTAACTCTACTAACTTTTTTGCGCTCAATCCATCTTTTTTACCATGTGTTACAAATAAACGTGTTTTACCTTTGTTGTCAACATAAGCATCTTTTATTTTTGTATAGTTTTTCTCATCTAATTCATCTTGAAAAGTATACTGGAGAAGCGCCGCAAGTATATTTTCTGG
The DNA here is from genome assembly GCA_964534175.1 of uncultured bacterium. GTDB lineage: Bacteria > Hydrothermota > UBA3072 > UBA3072 > UBA3072 > JAFGHJ01. The sequence continues at coordinate 38,211 of CAZHNS010000004.1, forward strand.
ATTGTTACTTTGTAGAAGTTCCTGTGACATTTCAATATATTCTTTATGAAGTTCAGATTTTGAAATTTTTTCAAGATCCGATTTAATTTTGAGTTTTTTTGTTTCTATTACGTCTTTGATTTGTGGAAGCTTTGCCTTACGAATGTCTGTTTTCGCTGCCCTTTGAATAAATTTCAGTTTTCTGTATTCTTCCGGTGTTACGAAAGTGATAGCAATTCCTTCTTTACCTGCTCGGCCGGTTCTTCCTATTCGATGAACGTAATATTTAGGGTCTTGAGGAAGAGCATAATTGATTACATGTGTAAGATTTTGAACATCCAATCCTCTTGCTGCCACGTCGGTTGCCACAAGAATATTTATGAAATGTTTTTTAAATTTGTTTAATATCCTTTCTCGTAAATGTTGTGACATATCTCCATGTAGAGCATCTACGTCGTAACCGCGTTCCATTAGATGTTTTGCAAGGTTGTCCACATCGATTTTAGTCCTGCAAAATATAAGTCCGTAAAAGTCATCTTCAATATCTATAATTCTGCACAGGGCTTCGAATTTATTTCCAGCATGCACTTCAAAGTAGATTTGGTCAGTCTGGCTGACCGTAAGCTCTCCCTTGGTTACCCTGAAAATATCATATTCCACCATATATTTCTCTGCTATATTTATAATTTCTTTTGGCATAGTAGCCGAAAATAGCATAGTTCTTTTTTCTTTAGCTGTGTGTTCCATAATTTTTTTTACGTCATCAAGAAAGCCCATATCCAGCATTTCGTCCGCTTCATCAAGTATTAGGTGAGATATCCTGTCCAGTTTTAAAGTACGACGTTTAAGATGGTCTATAACTCTCCCGGGTGTGCCAACGACGATATCGACGCCTTTTTTTAAGCTTCTGAGTTGTCTGGAAATTGCCTGTCCGCCATATATAGGGATAATTCGCAGTTTTTTACTTCCTTTTAGTGAGTTAATTTCTTCCGCTACTTGAATTGCAAGTTCTCTTGTCGGTGTAAGTACAATTGCCTGGACGTTATTCGATCTTTCTCGAAGAAGTTCAATCAATGGAAGGCCGAAAGCGGCAGTTTTACCTGTTCCGGTTCGTGCCTGACCTATAATATCCCTTTTTCCCGAGAGTAAGACCGGTATAGTTTGTTCCTGTATAGGCGTTGGTTCTTCAAACCCTCTTATTTTTAAAGTATTCAGAGTTTTTTCTGATAAGCCTAAATCTTTAAAAGATTTCATAATTTATTTCCTCTCTGATCTAACATAGTTTACGTGTACTAAAAAAAGACAACAAATATACTATATTAAAATCTTGGTTTTCTGTTTAAATTAAACTAAATACAATATAGGGTTCTATAATAATCATTTTTTCCTAATTAACAAGGCTTTTTGTTTTTTATCAACAGTATCAGCAGGGTCAAACCTGGAAATGTGAAAAGATTCCGTAGATCTTTCGAATCTCGTTAAATAGCCAAAAATCCTTCGGATTAGTGAAATGGTTAAATGGGAAATAAAAACAGCGAGTTGTCAGTTGATTTTTTGTTAGTGTGTTGGTGTGTTTAGAGCTTTATTTTTCGCCTTCTAAATCGAACTTCAGCGAGAAGAATTGAATGAGGTCCTTTAAAGCGATTATACCGATTAGCTTATCGTTTTCTACCACCATTAATCGACTGTTTCCGGTTTTGTTGATTATTTTTAAAGCTTCAATTACTTCCGCTTCCGGAGAGATTGTGTTTTCGGAAGAACAATTATTCATTATGTCTTCTATTTTTGTGCTATTCCAATCCTCTCTAGGTATGTTTTTTACTTCCCTGGTTGTAATGCAACCTAATAATTTTTCTCCTTTGACGACAGGATACATCTTGTAGTGATGTATATAGATATAATCCTGGACAAGTTCGGTTATGGTAAGAGAAGAGGGAACGGTAACAGGATCAGGTTTCATAAATTTTCTAACTTTATAACCTTCCAAAGCTTTGGTCATTTGCATTCTCCTGTAAGCCATAGAAGAAGCATTTCTCATGAATAATCCTATTAATGCCCACCATATACCTGTAATGAATGCACCTCTTAGAAATGCAAAAATCCCAACTGCTATTAAAAGAAATCCAAATGCGGAACCTAGATTTGAGGAAATTCTTGTTGCCCATCGGAGGTCGTCTTTTATTTTCCAGAGAGCCGCTCTGAAGACTCTTCCTCCGTCAAGCGGAAAAGCGGGCAATAGATTAAAGCCTGCCAGTACGAAATTCAGCCATCTTAAATAACCGAAAACTCCATTTATAGCCACTGGAAGTCCCATATTTCGTCCTTGAATGTATAAAAGATAGAAGAACCCTCCTAAGATGATACTCATAAGGGGTCCTGCTATTGCCATTGAGAACTCTGCTTTTGGACTGGCCGGTTCTTCTTCCATCTGGGCAAGACCTCCAAATATAAAGAGAGTTATCCCTTTGATAGGCAGATTAAATTTTCTTGCAATAATCGAATGTGATAGTTCGTGTAAAATTATGGAAAGGAAAAGGCCTATCATACCGGCTAAACCCATTAGCCAGTAAGCAATCGTAGATAAATTTTTGTAGTAATAAGGGAATACTCCTTTGGCAAGAGACCAGGTTATCAAAACAGAAATAATTAACCAGCTCATATCAAGATATACTTCAAATCCAAAAAGTTTAAATAATTTTATTCTTTTTCCAAACATTTTTGTTTACCTCCTTTAATGTAGAGGGCAGGTATTGTTTTTGAATCCCTAGCTTTACACGATTATTTTTTCAAGGGTGATTACTTCCGTTTCTATATCTCCGTGTTTATAGGGTTTTCTACCTTTCTCTGAATAGCCCATTTTTTTCCAGAAAGGAAGAACTTCTTGATTAGATACAAGTACACCAATCCTTACTTTTTCGAAATTTCCCCAACCTTTTATTACCTCTTCAAGTTTCTTGTACGCCTTAGTACCCAATCCTTTTCTCTGATGTTTTTCAGACAACAAAAAAAGTCCTAGCATAACGGTTGACTTATCCGGGAATGCACGACATAAATCTATACATCCTATCATATAATTGTTTAGATATATGCCAAATACAAACTTATCCTGAAATTCTTTCCCCGGCGCAATTGCATCAAAAAGCTCCTCTCCGTCCTCAGGAGATGGAGAACCACCTGAAGTGTTGGTATAATAATTGGGCGATTCTGCAAGGACTCTTTGCACTGCAGCTATTTCTCCTTTTCTGCCTTCAAGAATTTTTAATTCAAGATTTTCATTTTTCATATCTTATTCACCGACAAATTCTCCTGTAGGGCTCATTATAAAATCATCCGTGGCATCCGGAATAATACCAATCCCTCTCATCAATCTTAATAATGAAAAACCGGTTAATGAAGGTTTGAGATCTATACCGTCTATTGAGCCCATGACCCTAATATTACCATTGGGTTTACCCTCCCAGAAAAATTGTATTTCTACTTGATATCGGTTCCCCTCCGGGCCTGCAACTTCATAAGCTTCTACATGTTCTTTTTTAACTAAATCAGCCAGTTTCTCATAGGTATAGTTTCTAAATTTTTTAAGTTCTTCGGAGAGAACGTTTCGCATTTCGTTTTCCATAAATTAATCTTACGGATATTTGGTAAATTTACAAGGCTTTGCGTGAGAACAGAGTTTCGTGTTAAAATTAGTGTTGACATTGGACTCTGGACATTGGACAAATAAAAATCTTCTTGACATTGTATTCAAAATTCCTATACTCTCCTTATATGAAATCAGTGGATAAATTTGTAATTATTTTAACTTTAATATTGTCTCTTACTGCCTGTAATAAGAATAAGGAAGAATCTGCTGAAAAATTTAATATTCCTGAAAACATATCCAAGGAGGGAATACATCAAAAAGTGGACACCTTGATGCTTAATGGCAGATTTGATGAGGCAGAAGCTCTTGCTAAAGCCGCCTATGAAAAATATCCCAATGAACCTGAAGTAATCTGCGCCTTAGCCTGTGTTTATAGAAATAAATCTTATAAGACAGGAATAAGTATGGAGGCATCTTTGGCGGGAATAAAAGATGGACATAGCGGCGTAGGGCGATATAAAGCTGAAGATATAAAAGAAGAAATATTTTTTGATGCGGAACTTCATCCTAAAGCAGAATCCCTCTACTACAAAATAATCCGTATTGAGCCAACTTACCGAAACGCTTATTTCAACTTGCTTAATGATTACGCAACAATAGCAGATTTCGATAATTATTTTAAAGTTATTAATTTGTTTGTAAAAAATTTAAAGGAAGATAAAGAGACCCCTGAATATCTAATAGATTTAGCTAGCAAATTAAACAAAAGGAAAGATTATGAAGCGTCACTAAAACTTTATGATATAATCCTCGAAGCATTCCCAAACTGCATTAAAGCTGAATCGGATATAGGCGCAGTATATACCTGGCAGGGCAAAATACCTGAGGCTGTCGAAGTTTTTAAAAAAGTTTATGCCAAAGATAAGAACGATTTAATTAATTTGAGCAATTATTACTACTCTTCCATTCTGGTAGAGGATTTTAAAACTGCTTACAATTTACTTCTAGAACTAATCGAAAAAGATAAAGAAGATTATGGAAATTATTTTGACGCTGGCTTATTAGCATATCTTCTGGATAAAGAATACAAAAAACCATTAACAAAATACATTAATGCAAGAAAAAATGATGTTGATTCATTAGAAAAGGACTTCTGGTATCAAAACACCTTGGAATTTTTAGAAATAGATAGCATGACAAAAGAAGATAAAATGGACTTTCTGCAATATTTACTGGAACAATGCTCAACCGCAGAACTTGATAAACTATCTATAATTATGGCAAATATAGTAGAGAAGATTGAAGTTACAAATTACGCTTTGGTAGTTCACGCTTCGATTTTTGATAAAAATAACTTTTTTGAAAAGACGGTTGAATATTTAGATAAGATAAAAGAAAGAAAAAAAACGGATAATTCGATTATGGCAGATTATGATTTAACTTTCAACTATGGGCGAATACACTATGTTGCCGGAAAATACGAAAAAGCAAAAGATTATCTTTTGAAAAATTTTCAAGAGAAAAAAGATAACGCTTTAGTAAATTACCACTTAGGAGTATGTTATCTGGAATTAGACCAGATAGACGAAGCAAAAAAATATTTTACGATAAATTCGAAAATGAACGATAAAGACCAGATGTTATATATCAACTACTCGATAAGAGAATTAAAAAACCTCGAAAAAGAATAAGAAACTAACTTTAGTAAAAATATTCGTGATATTCGTTACTAATATAATTGTTAGGATGTTAGGAGGTTAAAAAAATAAAATTTTAGTGTATTTTGTGTGTTTCGTGGTTTACAAAAGACCCTTTGACAAAAACCTAAGAATCCTTAAAATATAGAAAAAGGAGTGAATATGAATAAGAAATATTTTTTACTCGTTTGTACTTTAATTGTATTTTTGTTACCGTTAGTTTCATCCGCGGATAACTCCATTAAAATCAATACCGAAAAAAGAGGTGAACCAATATCTAAATACATCTACGGTCAGTTCATCGAACATCTTGGAAAGTGTATATACGGCGGCCTGTGGGCTGAAATGATTAAGGACCGTAAATTCTATTACGAAATTAAAGACAAATTTGATCCCTGGGCTTATAGGAATGATCCTTACTGGGATACAGACTATTATAGATATTTAAACGCTTCACCCTGGCAGGTAATGGGACCGAAAGGTACTGTAACAATGGGTTCCGATAATCCATATACGGGGGAACATTCTCCGGTTATCCATGGGAATAGAAGTAAATCAAAAACCGGTATAAAACAGTCATGGTTTACATTGAAGAAAGGTCAGAAATACGTAGGTAGAATAATTCTTGCAGGAGATAAAAAGTGCGCTCCTGTAACAGTACAACTTGTTCTGAAAAATGGTAAAACCTTATCTAAGAAGATTAAAAATATAACTTCGGAATATAAAGAATATCCTCTGGAATTTGTTGCTCCTAAATCGTGCGGGGATTACGGGAATGTCGAGTTAGAGATATTCACTGAAAAAGAAGGGGATTTTAAAATCGGGACTATTTCACTGATGCCTGCAGATAACATAAAAGGATGGAGAGAAGATGTAGTTGGTCTATTAAAAGAACTGAACGCGCCTGTTTATCGATGGCCGGGGGGAAATTTTGTAAGCGGATACAACTGGAGAGACGGTGTCGGGAAGCGGCGCGATAAACGCCCGCCTCGAAAAAATCCCGCCTGGCAAGGAGTAGAATCCAATGATGTAGGAATACATGAGTATATGGAATTGATGGAGATGATAGACGCGGAACCATTCATAGCTGTAAATACCGGTCTGGGCACAATAGAAGAAGCCGCGGAAGAAGTAGAGTATTGCAATGGCTCTAAAGATGCATCCTTAGGAAAACTGCGGGCAAAAAACGGTCACCCTGAACCCTATAATATTAAATGGTGGGCGGTTGGAAATGAGATGTACGGGAGCTGGCAGTTGGGAAATATGCCAATCGATGAATATACAAAAAAACATAATAAAGTAGTAAAAGCTATGAGAAAGGTGGATAAGAATATCAAACCTATCGCTGTGGGCGAGGTAGGAGAATGGAGCCGGAAAATGATGGAAAACAGTTCCGATCATATGAGCCTTATCAGTGAACATATCTATGTGAAAGAAAAAGTAGATATACCCGAACATACAGCGCAGTTAGCAGAAGCCATCAGGGGAAAGGCAGACGCGCACAGGAAATACAGAAAAGAAATAAAAGGGCTTGCAGAGAAAGGCATAGATATCGCAATGGATGAATGGAATTACTGGTATGGTGATTATATTTACGGAGAACTGGGAGTTCGCTACTATATGAGAGATGCTCTCGGTGTCGCGAGAGCTCTCCACGAGTACTACAGAAATAGCGATATCATATTTATGGCTAACTATGCTCAAGCCGTGAATGTTATCGGTGCCGTAAAAACAAACGATACAACTTCAACTTTTGCCGCAACCGGTATGGTTTTGAAGTTATACAGAAACAATTTTGGCTCTATTCCCGTCGAAATATCGGGTAATGCGGGAGATTTGGATATCTTTGCCGCTTTAACAAAAAATGAGGATTCAATAACCATTTCAGTTGTTAATCCCACTGAAAACGCTCAAAAATTAAATATAAATCTTCCTGAGGTCGGGAATAAATCGCAAGTGATAAAGTGGGAGATACATCATCCTAATCCTGCCGCATATAATGAACCCGACAGGAAACCTGAGGTGGATATAACGGAAGAAAAGGTTAACATAGATCTGGATAATCTACCAATTAAAAAATATTCTATTACAGTATATAAAGTGCCCCTTCTTCGTGAAACAAAGGGTGTGAAAGATGAAGAGGAGGATTTCTTTGCTGATTAGTGTAATTTGTTGTTAAAAAAGTTAGGATGTTAGGAGGTTAGGAGATTAAAACAATAAAAATTTAGTGTATTTTGTGTGTTTCGTGGTTAAATAAAATTTTTCCTCAGAATTTTGCCTTAAGATAGCAATTTAATATGAAAGAACCTATACTTTCTGAGGAGAATTCGTCAATTCCTTCTCCCGACACAGGGAAATAAATACCGGTTAAAAAGTCCACCCCGTTAAGAACTTCGCTTTCTATATAGGCGGCAAGAAGAGCGCTCTCGTCATCGAGATTAATAATGGAGCTTGCGCCTATACTTCTTCCCAGGGGGACAAAGTGAAAAGCATTTAAAAAAAGATAATTGTTACCACGAAGAGATAGTCCCTCTCTTGGAGATTGATACCTCTCTCCCCCGTTGTATAGATATTCAACCATAGTCATAAAGTTGCCGAAACTGTAGTCAAAACCGGTAGAACTGGTAATATTAAAAGAATCCGTTTCTACAATTTCGAATAAAGTTTCATTAAATAAGGATATCCCTAAATCTCCTTTAAAGCCAAATCCAGGCAGAAAAGTTTCCCTCGCACCATCATATAAGCCGATAATACTGTAGTCGAAAGAACCCAGATGGGAAGTAAAATTCAGAAGATGAGAGGAAGAAGAAAGCTCTGCTTCCGGTATACATACATATTCCAGAGAAGTCATGGGGGTGAGGAATTTCCTTAAAAGTACGCCGTCTATACCCTTATAAATAACACTTTGTTTGAAAAACTCCGGACCCAGAAAAACATTCAGAGGTTGGAAAAAATTTGTATAATGATACTGGGGTAAGAATCTTCCCAATGTTAGATGTATATCGAACAGGTTCGTTTCGAAGTTTAACCTCTGAATATCGAACTCTTCCAGAATAGACGTGTCAGGCTGGGTAAGTAGTGAGAAGGAAAGATTAGTTTCTAATTCAAAATCATCATTAGAAGGTTTGCGGAGTTTTAGATAAAAGAGGTTAAGGTCGTAGTACTGCCACTCTCCACCGCTACGGATAACCGCTAGATTGTTATAATAAGTTCCGTATGTATTAATCTCCGGATAAGCAAAAAATGGAATTGTCAGTAATCCTATAATGAGAGAACAAAGTTTTCTCATTTTAAGAGATTCTTTCTAGAAAAAATTTCTTCCGGGATTTTAACGTTTAATTCTAAATCTTTTAGCTCAAGCACAGTGGTAGAACCCTTTCGTAACTCGTCAGTCATTTTTACTTTAACAGGATAGTTTTTATCATTTATTTTTCTTGTCTCCAGTACTTCCGCACTTTTCATCAGTCTGCCGGATAGAGCGTAATATTCATATTTGTATGGGAGAAAATCATCTTTCCCCACCCATATTTTCTGTTTGGCATAAGGAGCGTCCTCTTTATCCGACTCCAAATTTAGAATATAACACATTTCGTCTCTGATTTTTTCTTCGCCCAGGAGACCTACCTCATAAATCTCACTCAATTTATGGCTTTCCATCATGTCTTCAAAACTGAAATCGGAGCCCATTATACTCCTTTTAAGCAGATGCCCGGATATTTTTATTACATCACCCTCTTCTGCAATCCACAGTTCATTTTCTATCTTTAAATACCTAACCCCTATATCTTCTCTGTTTGTAAACTCAACAAAAGCTTTTTCTTCACCTACCGCCCATCCTTTAAAAGTTTTTACAAAATTCCTATCTCCTTTATTTATTATGAATTCACCTGTATAAACCATTGTTTCCGCGTAAACGTTATCCTCTGATTTTTTTAGTATCTGCAGGGCTGTAAGTTCCGCGGCTCTAACAGGTATAAAACAAAGAAAAGAAAAGAAAAACAAAAGAAAATTCCTCATATTAATCCTCCTTTTAGGTGGCTCTAAGTGCCCTGATGGGGTCGACTTTTACGGCTTTGAATGCCGGAATAGAGGCAAAAACAATGCTTACCAGGAATCCGAATACGAAACTAAATATTACCGTTTGCCACTGTGCCCGGAGATAAATAACATTGGAAATATTCATGTCCGACAAGGTTTCTCCCCATAGAACGAGGGTATTAATACCCACTTTGGAAAAAACAAAGGAAACCAACCCACCGCTAAGCGAACCAAGTAAACTGCCGATGATACTTAAGATCCCGGCTTCCGTGATGAATAAGCTTAGAACTTCTCCCTGACTCATGCCCAGCGCGGTCAAAGCTCCGATCTCCCGTTCTCTTTCATAAACGGAAATCAAGATGGTATTTATTATAACGAAACTCGCGAGAAGGAGGAAGAAGAAATAGACCACGTTGTAAATTTGAGTAGCAATCCTTATCATATTAAAGTAATTCTCCTGATGTTCCCATGCCTTAGCTGTATACTCCGGAGGTAAAATCGCGTTGATTTCATCTTCCATTGCAAGACTCTTATCTATATCATCGAGTAAAATTAATATCTCGGATGTTCCGTCTCCCATCTTTACTAAATGTTGAACTTTCTCGATGGGAGCAACTAAGAGTCTTTCATCGAGACTTTTTATCCCATAAGAAAAAATTCCGGTTATTTCAAATGATTTAATAGATACAGAGTTATAAACGGTCGGGGATAAGAATGTTATTCTTTGCCCACTATCGGCATGAAGGGCGAATTTTTCAGCAAATCCCGAACCGACCAGAATACCTTTTGAATCAGAAGAAAGATATTCTCCTTCAATAATTTTTTCATGCATTACGTTAAATCTTTTTTCTTTTTCCGGGTCTATCCCGAGAAGCTGGCTGTAATAATTTTTCTCATTAATATTTAGCATTGCTGAAGTTTTAATACGAGGTGTCGCGAAATCAACTTCTGGGAGTTTTTCCAGCTGGTCAATGAGATCTCCGGCATCTTCTATATAATATTCTAAAGGGTTAGTCTTTTCTTTTTCAAAATATTTCTTATGTGCTACTTTTACATGTCCCGTTTCGAGCATTATCACATTGTTTATAGTGTTACCCCACAAACCACCAATGAAGGACTTAAACATTACCACAAGAAAAGTGGCAAAAAAGACAGCTGTAATAGTAAGAAAGGTTCTTCTTTTATTGCGGAATATATTCTTGAAAGCGAGTTTTATGATATGCTTCATCCGAATTTCCCCGCGCTTTTTAGAGTTTCAGAGATACTTCTCTTTAAAGCTCTTCTGGCTGGGAATGTAGAGATAATGCTCGCCGATATGGTTGAAAATATCAACGCGGTTATCATCATGCCGGGGTCCCATTTTGAGCGAAAGACAGCGGAAACCCTGTATCCGTAACTTATGTCTCCCACGTAATTCGACATATCCCATCCGTATTGAATTAGATACCAGGTAACAATCGCTCCTAATATAAGCCCCAGAATTCCTCCCAGAAATCCCATTGCTCCGGATTCAAATATAAAATTCAAAATTATTTCCTTGTTGGTCATTCCCATCGCCCGCATCATTCCTATTTCTCCCGTCCTTTCAAAAACTGCCATGTTCATAGTGTTTACGATGCCAACCGTTATTATAATAAAAACCATCATGAGCATCATAGAAGACCCGCCCTTTTTCCCCTGACTGAGATCTATGTAATCTTGAGCCTGCTCCTGCCAGGTTCTAACTGTCATTCCTTCTATATTTATTTCTTTTTTAAGCTCCCGGGCGAGACTCTCTTCGTTTTGTCCCGCTTTAACGGCTATCAGATTTATATCTCCATTCATGGCAAGCAAATGATTTGCCCCGTCGAGAGAGATATAAAAAAATTTCTTGTTTAATTCAGGATTCGGAGTTTCAAACAGCGCGGTGACTTTAAAGGCATCCGCATTAGGTGTTCCACCTTTAGTGTCGACTTCAACAATAAGATATCCTCCGATGCCCACATTTAATAATTCGGCTGTATTTTTACTTATCAATATCTCTCTGTTACTTCTGGGAAGATTGCCTTCATATACCATTTCATATAGCTCGTAAACTTTTTTATGCGATTCTGCTTCTATACCCATACCTATGAAGGGATAAGAGTCACCGGTAATTTCGTTTATTAAATTTGCCTTAAATTTTACCTCCGGAGTGTATTCTAAACCTTCCGCATTTAGGATTTTTTCTATTTTGCCTCTTTCCTTAATAACTTCATCCACAGGAATGTAGTTTTCCTCTTCAAAAAATTCGGTATTCCCTATCTTCATAGAAGCGGTTTCATATTTCTTTAAGTTTCGAATAGTGGCTTCATCCGCCCACTCCAGCATTCCGCTAAAAAAAAGTAGGACGCAAATGCCGACAGCGAGGGAGAGGCATGTAAGGAAAGTTCTCTCTTTATATCTAAGAAGATTTTTCATGCCTAGTTTAAAAATGAATTTCATTCTTGAATTTTCCCATCCCGTAGTTTTATGCGCCGCCTCGAATATTCCATCACCATCGGGTCATGGGTGGCAAACAGAAAGGTTATTTCTTCTTCCTTGTTCAGTTTTTTCATAAGCTTCATTATTTCTCCACCGGTACCGGAATCGAGATTAGCAGTTGGCTCATCGGCAAGAACAAGCACAGGGTCTTTAATAAGAGCCCGTGCGACAGCCACTCTCTGCTGCTGCCCTCCGGAAAGTGCTGCCGGTTTTCGTTCTTCCATACCCTTAAGTCCCACTTTCTCTAAAAGATTATATACTTTTTTCTTTATTTCCTTTTCCGAAATCCCCAGTAAATTGAGGGGAAAGGCAACGTTCTCGAAGGCTGTTAGAACGGGGATCAAATTGAACGTCTGGAACACAAACCCAATTTTTTCCCTTCTAAAAAGAGTTCGCTCTCTTTTGTTCAAATTACTCAGGTCTTTACCGTCAAAAAATATTGTTCCCGATGTTGGGGAATCAAGCGCTCCGATTAGATTAAAAAGAGTAGTCTTACCGCTTCCGGAAGGACCGGTAATCGCAGAAAATTCGCCGTTTTTTATCAGAAGAGAAACGCCGCGTAGAGCCTTTGTCTCGGTCTCTCCGGAAATATAAACCTTACTTAAGTCTTTTGTTTTAATTAATTCCATAATCAATCTCCCTACACTCTATACGGATTAATCTTTTTTTATATTGTAATTATCAGGGTATAATTTAATTTGTCAAGGTGGTATATGACTTAAGCGGAAGTTTCCAAAAAATAAAAAAGGCAGAGCGTACGGCTCTGCCTTTTTTATAATGTATTGCCTATCTTATCAATAAAACCTTATCTGTTTCAGTGAAGTTTTTCCCAACTGCTTCCATTTTGATGAAATAGACCCCTACTGGACTGCCTCTCATATCTATTTCTATCGAATAAACTCCAGGCTTTTCTTCTTTTGAAATCTCTTTTATTATTTTTCCTGTTATATCGTACACGCTAAACCTGAGCGTGGATTCATCAGGTACAGTATAGCTGATTTCCAGAAGATTGTTTGCTGTTATTCTTTTCGCATCAATCGAATAAACATCGGGTAGTTCGTCGAGCGGAACTCCTGAGGAAGTCGAAATCGTAAATAACGCGTCGCTTACGTCTGACGTACTTCCCGTCGAATCACTTACTCTTACGAGACAACTATCCGAAGGGTTATTAGGTATTGTCCAGGGATGAGTCCCGTCATCCGCGGTACTTGCGATTACGTCCGTCCAGGCTGAACCATTGTCGGTCGAATATTCGATTTTGACATTGCCGGTGATACCGGTGGATGTCCAGGTAATATTATACGTACTATCCACCTTTAAGTCTTCTCCGCCGTTGGGATATGTGACTGTAATCGAAGGAACCGATATGGTAAATACCGCGTCGCTTACGTCAGTCGGGCTTCCGTCTGTATCACTCACCCTTATGAGACAGCTATCCGAAGGAGTACTCGGTATTGTAGTGGAATGAGACCCGTCATCTGCGGTACTTGCGATTATGTCCGACCAGCTGGAACCATTGTCGGTCGAATATTCAATATGAACATTCCCGCTTGTTCCATTCGAATTCCAGGTAATGATCTGAGTGCTTCCCACCAGGACGTTTTCGCCTCCGTTAGGGGAGACGACTGTAATATAAGTAAGCGCAGAATTCAAAGAGAATTCAGAAGAGTTGAGATTAAGATCGGTAGTTGTAGCAGTTATAGTATCGCCCGGATTAAGTCCGAAAACCGTAGCATTCCAATTGCCCGCTCCATCAGGAGTTGCTGTATAAAGATAGATTTCACCCTCTCCGTATCCGCTCGGATCGGGGTTTGCTTTAAAGATTTCTACTGCTGCGACCGTTGGATCTGTATCTATATCTAATCTGCCGTAGACTATAGTATTAGCGGCTGAATAAATGGCGCTGTCGATAACAGGAAAGTTCAAATCTTGATTTGCCGCGGCATCCGGGTCACTTAAATCATTCGATGTTACCCCGTCATCATCAAGATCTATGCCAAGAAAGGAGGGCACTCCCTGTCCGTTATCGTAGATAGAGTTCATAGTTATTTGATTTCCATCCGTATTAGTGGTGCTGCTTGGGTGTTCCCAAACCATGACTCCACTACGGCCATTATGAGCGATAATATTGTTTGCTCCGATTATGTTGTGGGGAGCATAACCAAGTGTCCATACGGGAGCACCGTTACCAAAATAAATACCTATGCTAACCCCTTCTCTCCAATTGCCCATTGGTGTGTGGTTAACGTCAAGACCGATTGTGTTATTCATAACAATATTGTCGGTTGTATACCAATAAATCTCCTCCTCTGTATCTACATACCCTACTATACAGACTCCTTCAGTTCTGTTGTCAGAAATAAGATTGCTGTCCACAATATTATGATGGGCTGCCTCTCCAATATAAACACCGGTATGGTCATTCCCTAAGGGAGCCGTCCCCGTTATATCTGTCCCCAGATAATTCTTATAGACTATATTTGAATGATTATCTCCCGGAGGGCAGCTGGAGATAGAAACTCCCTCCGCATAATTTCCCGAAGAAAGATTGTACTCCACTATATTACTGTTTGCAAACGTTGGCACTCCCGGAGGTACAACAATATTAACACCTGCCCAGGGGCTCAACATGTTCCAACCATTCCCACGATCAATAGTTCCTGTTGGATCAGTCCCAAGAAAATTACAATAAATACGATTGTTAAAAGTAATACCAGGAGTTCCCTCAATACGAATACCGTCCTGTTCGAAACTGTCTATTACTAATCCCTGAATTGTATTGTTAGGGGAAAGTATCCATAGCCCATGAGACAACCCTGCTGCTGAGCCATTAAGTTCGATTAGAAGAGTTGCTGTTGATGGGGGGTTGGCTCCGGGAGAGGCAGCTCCTCCCCCTTGAGTAAATCCATCTATAAAAGCACCTGCGCCATCCGTAAGTGGAGGGAGTTGAGAGAGAGGACGGATGGTTTGCACTCCAGTTCCGCTAATGTTAAAAACTATAGTGTCCAGTACACCACTATTAGCATTTGCCGCAGTGATAGCGGCACGCAAGCTGCCGGTACCAGCGTCCTTTAAGCTATCAACACTAAGAGTAGCTCCTTTTGAGTGGATAGGAGATAATAGTAGAGCAAAACAAATGATGAAGAAAAAAACGAAACTTAACATTCTGGTATTTTTCACAATACACCTCCTTTTCTAATTAACAGTATAAGGGAAACGGGACATAAAGTCAAGAAATAAAAAAAATCGTTTTTTTGAGAGTGTTTTTACCCGTATGACAATAGAAAGCAACAAGCAATCATACTAATATAATGCAATTTTGCGAGTTCCAGGTTAAGAGTTTTGTATCTTGAGTAAAAAAGAACAAAATATACTGTTAATATGAGTTCCTCTACGTCCAATTCTTAGGATTTTAGTAAAAACACTGGGTATTGGACCAACTTTTCTTCTTGACATAAAAAATTTTTACGCTAATTTTAATTGTAGGAAAGAGAAATAGTTTGATTGCACAAATTTTTTTAAAAGGAGGAATAGTTGTGAAGGTTTTAAATCTTGGCAAAGCTTTAATTCTTATATTTATTTTTGTATTGTTTTTAAATATTAAAGCAAAAGAGAATAAGAAAACCAACATTCAATTTAAAGAAGAGGTGACTCAACGCGCTTTAAAATTTAAAAAGGGCGGAGATATTTTTTGTTCTATAAGTACTATAAATGCCTCAAGTGTTTTGAGATTGGTAAGTGAAGAAGAAACTTTTGTGAGCCTCATAGATGATGCCGGAAGAAAAATAATACAGTTTAACGGTAAGGAAATTTCAATTTCCGGAGAGGATCTTATTTCAGGTAATTATTTTCTTGCGGTTAATAATGAGAAGCCAATAAAGTTAACGGTTATAGATAACCTGATGCTTTGTGATGGAGAATTTGTTGAGGAAGAGGAAGAAGAATTTGAAGGGCCTGCTTATAAAAACCCGGCTCTTCCAATCGAAGATAGAGTAGATGACCTTCTTTCAAGGATGACTCTCCAGGAGAAAATAGATCAGCTGTCCGGCGATCCGGGGCTTGAGGGTTTTACTACAATATACAATGATAGGCTTGAAATTCCACAAATAAAATGTGTCGATTGTCCTCATGGAGTTAGATGGGGTTATGCTACTTTTTTCCCTGTGCCCATAGCGTTTGGAAGTACCTGGGATGTCGACCTGGTAGAGGAAGCGGCCGAAGTAATAGGGAGAGAATGCAGAGCTAAGGGAAGGAATATGGGATTAGCACCCTGTATTAATTTAATAAGAGATCCTAGAGGTGGAAGAGTTTTTGAAACGTATAGCGAGGATTCATATATGCTTTCACAGATGGCACTGGCTTATGTAAACGGACTTCAATCCCAAAATGTTATTGCCACTACGAAACATTATATTTGCAACAATTCAGAGGACGTCAGATGGAACGAAGGTGCAGTCCAAATAGACGAAAGAACTCTTAGAGAAATTTATCTTCCTATTTTTAGGAGGCCAATTCAAACCGGAAAAGCATGGTCGATTATGGGTGCTTACAATGGAGTGAATGGAGAATATTGTTGCTATAATGAATGGATTCTGCGAGAAATATTAAAAGAAGAATGGGGTTTTGAAGGTTTTGTGGTTAGTGATTGGGGCGCCTGTCACAGTACAATTAGTTCTATAAAAGCGGGACTGGATTTAGAAATGCCACGTACCGATTATTATGGAGAACCGCTTCTCCAGGCTGTCGAAGATGAAAGTGTAGATACAGTGTATATTGACGAAGCAGTGAGAAGAATATTAAGAGCTAAATTCTGGGCGGGCCTATTTGACGAAATAGACCCAGTCGATGAGAGTGTTGTGGAATCTCCTGAACATATTAGTGTTGCTCTGGAGTTAGCAAAAGAATCTATAGTTTTATTAAAAAACGAAGGTTCTATTCTTCCTTTAGATGAATATGATATCGATTCAATTGGAGTAATAGGCCCCAACGCTAATACAGATTTCAGAGGACAGGGTGGTAGTTCTGCTGTTACATCGTCTTATGCGGTAAATGTTTTAGATGGGATTATAAATAAAGTTGGCGATTCAATCGAAGTTATGTACGCTGAAGGGTGCGAAATAGGAAGAGAGCATGCGCCCTCATATATTCCGGAAATCACGGATTCTGTTAAATTTCAACAAGCTTTGGACGTTGCGGAGAAATCTGATGTTGTAATACTGGTGGTTGGGCTATCGGGAACAATAGAAAGCGAAGGAAACGATAGAGCCCATCTGATTTTCCCAGGAGTTCAAGAGCAGCTGATTAAGGAAGTTATTTCAGTAAATAGCAATACAATACTGGTTTTGAAGAATGGAAGTCCCCTTACTACCGTTCTTGAAATTGACAATATGAGTCTATTTGAGGCGTGTCCTGCAATACTCGAGGTATGGTATCCGGGACAGGAAGGAGGAACTGCAGTTGCGGATGTAATTTTCGGAGACTACAATCCCGGAGGTAAACTCCCCTTAACTTTTCCAAAATCGGTTTCTGATTTGCCGTCTTGGGATTTTGACTACACAAATGATTATACCGAAGGAAGAGGTTACAAATATTTTGATAAACAAGGAATTGAGCCACTATTCCCATTTGGCCATGGGCTTAGTTATACGGAATTTGAGTATAGTGATTTGCAAATAAACCCGATTATGAGTTTAGATGGACAAATTACGGTCAGGGTTAATGTAACTAACGTCGGGGATGTAGAAGGAGATGAAGTTGTACAACTTTACATTCATGATTTAAAAAGAAGTACAGATGATCAGCCCGTAAAAGAACTTAAAGGATTTAGCAGGATTACTCTGGCTCCGGCAGAAACCCAAATAGTGGAGTTTACACTTACTCCGGGACATCTTGCCTTTCATGATGAGCTAATAAACTTTCTTGTAGAGCCCGGATTATTTGAGGTAATGGTAGGAAGCTCATCCAGAGATATAAGACTGGAAGGGTTTTTTTATATAAATGGAGAAATAAATATCAGATAGAATACTCAGTTAAGTTTTTTTCATTGTCTTTTTAGTGTTAATCTTGTGGTTTAGGTTTGCTGAGTTGTGTGCCCCTTGACTTTTAGGCTTAAAAACTATACTTTCTTGAATAATGCGAATAGGAATCATTGGCGGAGGACCTGCTGGGTACAGTGCAGCCATCAGATTATCTGAAAAAGGCAATAAAGTTAATTTGTTTGAAAAAGAAAAGGTCGGCGGTGTATGTCTGAATATGGGATGTATCCCGGCGAAATCTCTAATTTATTCTGCAAATCTTTATTCTATTTTTAAATCGGATAAGAAAGAGCCGGATTGGGGAAAAATCCAGGGAAAAAAAGCTCTTGCTGTTAAGAGAGATCTGATGGGGCTTGAGAGACTACTTGAGGAAAACAAAATAGAAGTTATTAAAAAAGAGGCAAAACTTAAGATTGGTGGTTCGATAGAAGCCGGGAAGATGTATAATTTTGATAAAGTTATAGTGGCAACTGGCTCAGTGCCCATAGCACCGCCATTTGAAGTGCCCGAAGATGTCTGGGGTAGCACCGAAGCACTTGAAGCGAAGGAGTTGCCAGAATCTATAACTGTAATTGGAGCAGGCTATATCGGACTGGAGCTTGGTTATCTCTTTTCTTGTTTGGGCAGTAAGGTCTCATTGATAGAGAAAGAGAAAGAAGTGTTACCTGGTGAAGATACTGAGTCAGCTGTACTCCTCCGAAAAAGTTTAATGAGAAAAGGGATGAAATTTTATTTGTCTTCAAAAGTTGCTGGTGTAGAAAAAGTAAATGGAAAATTTAAAGTGATTTTCAATAACAACAACAAAGAAGTGAAAGTGGAATCCGAGAAAGTCCTTATTGCAATAGGGAGGAAGCCCAATATTGATAATCTGCCTGGAGAGATTTTAGAAGGAGATAAAGTGGTTAAAGTTAATGACTTTTTAGAAACGAAAATGAAAAGCGTATATGCTGCCGGAGACTGCAGAGGCGGTTATCTTCTTGCACACGGAGCGTACAAGGATGCGGAGATAGTGGCTAGGAACATCTTTGGAGAAAAAGTCGAAAAGGATAAGTTTTCGATACCAAGAGTTGTTTATACTGATCCTGAACTTGCTTCTGTCGGTAAAACGGAAGAGAAGGTTAGGTCTCTTAATATAGATTATTTGGTTTCAAAAGTTCCTTTTGCCTCTAACGGGAGGGCTATAGCAACCGGTAAGACTAGAGGACAAATCAAAATCATTCATACGAAAGAGGGGGAAATAATCGGAAGCATGATATTAGGAGAGAGTGCTTCAGAGATTATATCCCTTCTAGGTTTGGCTATGGATATGAAGATAAGTATAAAGAGACTTTCGGAAACAGTCTTTCCTCATCCTACTTTTTCAGAGGTTATAGGAAAAGTTACTGCAGCTGCCGAAGGCCATACAGTCTAAATGAAAACTAAGAAACAGATATTTCTGAATATAAGAAGAGAAGATGTAAGAGTTGCGGTTCGCGAGGACGGAGAATTGGTTGAATTTTATATAGAAAGAGGAGACTCTTCTTTTTCTCCCGGAACAATCATAAAAGGGAAGTTAATTGCAATCCGAAAGGAATTAAATGCGGTTTTTGTTGATATTGGGGCGCAGTCGGCCGGGTTCTTACCATTAAATGATTTTTATCTTTCCCTGCAGCATAAGGAGCAAGATGAAGAGGGTTTAGAGTTCTTGGTGCAGGTCAAGAAAGAACCGTACGGAACAAAAGGCGCACGTCTTACCACATTTATAGCAATTCCGGGTAGGTATCTTGTTCTTATGCCGTTCAAAGAAGCCTTTGGAGTGTCAAGAAAAATAAAAAACGACAAGGATAGAAGAAAGTTAAAAAAGATGGTTAAAGAACTTTATACTGACGGTATGGGTGCTATCGTCAGAACCGCATCTTCTGGTGAAAATATTCGAGTTATGAGAGCCGATCTTTTGGAATTAAAGAAAAACTGGGAAAGAATTGAAAGGGAGAGCAAGACTGTAGAGGCGCCCTATGTGCTGTGGAGAGACGAAGAATTGCCTATCAGAATGACAAGAGATTTGCTTGACGACTCGGTTTCTGAATTTATTGTAGATTCAGAAGAAGCGTTCAGGAAGATTAAGGAATATTTAAACAGAAAGAAATCCTCACTTATAAAAAAGGTAAAATTATATAAAAATCATACTCCAATATTTAACCACTATTGGATTGAACAGGAACTGCGTTCGATATTCAGAAGAAAGATTTATCTTAAAAGCGGAGGTCATATTGTAATAGACGAAACTGAAGCACTTACAGTGTTTGACGTAAATACTGGCTCATACAGAGGGAAAAAAACAACGGAAGCAATGATTTTCAAAACGAATTGTGAAAGTGCTGTAGAAATAGCAAGACAATTGAACTTAAGAGACATAGGTGGTATAATTATAATAGACTTCATAGATATGCAAAAGAAGAAGAATCAAGATGATTTGTTGAAATTGTTCAAACGACAGTTAAGAAAGGGTAAAGCTAGATACAAAATTGTACCTAAACTTTCTCCTAATGGTCTTCTCGAAATGACCAGAGAAAGAGCTCGCAAGAATATTGCAAAGAGATTTGTTGAATCATGCCCTTATTGTAGAGGGAAGGGTTATGCTCTTAGTGCCCCATACTTGTTATCTAGATTTACTACCTGGCTTGAAAAGAAAGGTAAATCGTTGTTAAATACAAAAGTACGTATTATAGCTAATCCAAGGGTTGCAATTTATTTTGAGAAGGAAGGGAAAAACACACTCGAGTATTCCTGTGTAAAGAATAAGATGCATATAGAAATTGTCCATAAGGAAAGTAATCCCATTGAATTGGTAGAAGTTATAACTTATAATAATGATGAAGTAGTAAAAGAAGAGATATGAAGAAATCACTCCTGCTTTTTTTGTGCTTTTCTGGGTGTATCTATTATAATACATACTATAATGCGGAAAAATATTATAGCGAGGAAAATTATAAAAAAAGCATAGAGAAATGTAAAAAAATACTTAAGAAACATCCGGGCTCAGGTTATGAAGATGATGCGATTTTTCTCATGGGGAAAAGTTATTATTATTTGGAAAACTACGATGAAGCGAAAAAAAGTTTTAGAAAAATCATTGATTTTTTCTCTAATTCTCCCTTTGTAGAAGAAAGCTATCTTTTTCTCGGTAAAATAGCTCTTAGAAAGAAAAATTTGAACGAATCTATTATTTTTCTTGATAAAGCTGCCAATTCAAAAGATCCTGCTATAAGAATGGAAACGTTTAAGACAAAATTAGAATTATATCTTTTAACGGATGACCCAGAGAAAACAATAGAGGAAGGAGAGGAATTTATAAAAAGATATAGAGGTAACTCGGAGGAAGCCTATTATTTAATAGGTAATGCAAACAGGTTAATCGGTAACAATGAAAAGGCATTAGAAATGTATAAAAAAGCATTGAAAGAACGCTCCTCTGTTCCCTCAACAAAACTCGTATATAATTTGGCAGAATTATACGTTGAAATGGATAGTCTTAAAGAGGCTTTATCTATACTTGAGAAAAAGGAGAAGTGCGATTCGTGTTCTTTGCTTAAAGGAAGAATTTTGATGGTTCTAAATGATTTTGAAGGAGCAACAGAATCTTTCGAGTCTTTAGAAAAAAGAAAGGATAGCTTGGGAGTTGTTGCAAAGTATTGTCTTGGGGAAATAAAAGAATTAGAGGGAGACACTTCTGCGGCTCTTGAATTATATAAAAAGGCAGTATCAATGAGAGATTTCGGTGAAATAAGCGAAAAAGCGAAAGCAAAAGAAGAAATATTCGAAAATATCTTCTTACTTCAAACCCGTGCTGAGAAGAAAGAAAATAAGGAAGAAAACGAGGAAAAAGCAGAACAGGACTATGAAAGAAAAGATTCTTCTTATATATTTTTCAGAATAGGAGAACTTTATTATTGGAGTTTGCATGAAACAGAGAAAGGGTCCGAATGGTACAGAAAAGTGCACGAGGAATTTCCGGAAAGCACATATGCTCCCAAGGCAATTTTTAATCTTTTGAATATAGAGTTAAGCAAAGATTCGACTATTTCTAAAGAAGCCAATGAATTTTTTTCAATTTTAATGAATAAATACCAGAATACAAGGTATAGCGAGAAGGCAAAAGAGCTTTATGGCCCCTACTTTCAGGATACTACCAGTTCTCGAGAATAAAAAACTCGGAATTTACAGTAAAATTACGTTAGAGGATGAACGGATATGCAAATATGCGGAATGTGGGAATTTTGTGATGGTATCCTTGCAAGCCCTTGATCCTTATCTGCCCAGGCCTTTTTCTTTTCTGGAGAAAAGCAAAAAAAATTTTTCTATACTTGTTAAAGTTAAAGGGAAGGGGACGGAGCTTTTGTCGAAGGTTAAAAAAGGTGATAAAATTAAGGTTCTAGGGCCGCTGGGTAAAACATTTTGTCCTCCAAAGCGAGCGGTTCTTATAGCAGGTGGAATAGGTATAGCTCCTGTCTATTATCAATCTGCTTGGATGGAAGGAGGTCTATTATTTTACGGTACTAAAAGAAAAAAAGATCTCATTTTTACTCAAGAATTTAAAGAAAGAGGTTTTAAAGTGAGAACTATTACGGAAGAAAATGGAGGTCTTGTTACTGATATTTTAAAAAAATACGCGCATGAACTAAATGGCAAACAAATATTTATTTGCGGATCAATAGAAATGGTAGAACAAATAAAGAAAATTTTAAACAGAGAACAAATTGATAAAGCCTATGTTTATATTGAAAAGAGAATGGGGTGTGGTCTCTCGGGATGTAAATCTTGTGCGGTGAAAACCCTTGAAGGCTACAAGCTTGTGTGCAAGGAGGGACCTGTTTTTCCTCTAAAGGAGGTAGACCTTGGTTGATCTCAGAGTAAAATTTGGGTCCGTTGAATTAAAAAATCCTTTAATTCTTGCTTCAGGAGTATGGGATTTTCCTTATGCAAAAATAATTGATTTCAAAAAATTGGGAGGAGTTATATGTAAAGGTGTTTCGCTTTTCCCGAAAGTTGGAAATCCTCCCCCGAGAATTACAGAAACTCCTTGCGGAGTTATTAATTCCATAGGGCTCGAAAATAAGGGATTTGAAAATTTCAGCAGCGAAATTCTGCCCGAAGCGAAGAAGTTGGGAACGTCTATTTTCGTTAATATATTTGGAGAATCGATTGAAGAGTTTAAGGAAATAGCATCTAAAATTGATGGGGTCGAAGGAATAGAAGTTAACATTAGTTGTCCTAATGTAGATAAAGGAGGAGAGAATTTCGGAGGCGACCCGAAAACTGTTTTTTCGATAACTAAAGCGGTATGCGGCGAAACAGAATTGCCCGTTATAGTCAAACTTACACCAACTGCGGCCAGTATTGAAGAAACTGCCGAGGCCGCTAAAGAGGGCGGAGCCATGGCAGTTACCGCATCTAATACTTTTCCCGGATTGGTGATAGATATTGAAAGAAAAGAACCTTTTTTCAAAAGAGTATCAGGTGGATTAAGTGGACCTGCTGTTAAACCTCTTGCTTTGTACAATGTATACCGAATTAAAAATGCCGTTGATATACCAATTATAGGTTCAGGTGGGATCGCAAACTATAAAGATGTGCTCGAATATCTTATAGCAGGTGCTTCAGCTGTTCAACTGGGCAGTATTATTTTTAACAACCCCCTTGCACCAATTGAAATCTTGGATAATTTAAAGTGTTGGTTAAAAGAAAATGGTTGCAAAAACTTAAAAGACGTAAATAAAAAATGAAAAAAGAAGCAAGAGATTTTTTAATAGTGTCTTTAGATGTTCCTTCGATGGAAGCAGGCTTGGATATAGTAGAGGCGTTAGAAGGATTAGTAAATTTCTACAAAATCGGATTGGAGCTTTTCACTCGAGCAGGGCCTAAAATTGTAGAAATTTTAAAGAAGAGAGGGAAAAAAGTATTTCTCGACTTGAAATTACATGACATTCCTAATACGGTTTCAGGAGCAGTTAATGCTGCAATTGATATGGAAGTAGACATCTTAACATTACATACTCTAGGCGGTTTTGAAATGATGGAAGCTGCTCAGAAAGCAGTATGGAATAAAAACTTAGAAAAACCTATTTTATTGGGAGTTACAATTTTAACTAGCCTTGACGAAGCATTTTTAGAAGATGTGCTTGGAATTGAAAAGACTCTAAATGATGAAATCTTGGATTTGGCCTCAATTGCAAAAAGTGCTGGGTTGGGTGGAGTTGTGGCTTCGTCTGAAGAAGTTACTTCGATTAAAGAACTTTGTGGTAAAGATTTTATGGTGGCGACACCCGGAATAAGACTCAGCAAAGCAAAAAAGGATGACCAGAAAAGATTTGCCACTCCTATTGACGCAATAATAAATGGATCAGATTATTTGGTAGTGGGAAGACCCATTATAAAATCCGAAAATATACGTAAGTCAGCAGAAGTTATAATCAAGGAAATTGAAGATGGATTACAAAAAAGTGCTTGAGGAAGCGGGTGCCTTACTTGAGGGTCATTTTTTGTTGACTTCAGGATTGCATTCAGATAAATATATTGAGAAAATGCGTATACTTGAGAATCCTGCTTTAATGGAGCCTTTTCTTGATAAAATGAGAGATTTAAGCCCGGAAGCCGATTGGTTCATTGGTCCTACCTTAGGAGGAGCCATTATAGCTTTCGAACTGGCTAGAATAACAGGAAAGAAAAGCGCTTTTGCCGAAAGAAAAGAAACAGGCAGAGAATTGAAAAGAGAATTTACAATAAAAAGTTCAGACAAAATAGTAATAGTGGATGATATTTTAACTACGGGTATTTCAATTAAAGAAACAATTAAGGCAATTGATAAGGGTGAAATTATAGCTGTAGTTGTAATGATAGACCGTTCTACTGCGAATATCGAAATTGATATGCCAATAAAATCCGTTTTTAAATATCCAATCGAGAACTACCGTGAAGAAGCGTGTCATCTTTGTAAGCAAAAAGTACCTTTAACTAAAAGAGGTGGAAAAAAATGAATAAAGAATATGAAATTGATATTAAAGATTATTTAAGAATAATAAGGAGAAGACGAGGTATCGTTATAGGGATTATTGCAGCTTGTTTAATCCTTTCCATTCTCTACTTTTTTTATGCTCCCCCTAACTATACATCTACTTCTAAAGTTCTTGTTAAAAGAGTCGAATCCATTTTTACGAGCACTTATTATAAATCCCCCACCGAAGAAGAACTTACCAACCATATTTTTTTGATCAAGAGTTATCCTGTTATTGAAGAAACTGCCGAAAGCTTTACTGCCGATGAGCTTGAAAAGATGGGGATCAGCAGTAAGGAAGAAGCTTTTTTCCGCATGAAAAATGACATAGATAACGGTAGAATCGAAGTGAGCACTAAAGGAGAATCACGTATTATAGAAATAAGAGTTACCGAAGCAAACCCCTATATCAGTCAGCTATTCGCTAATAGGCTCGCAGAAACTTACAGGTCTTTTGATATTGAAATTAAAAAGGAAGACGCTCATTCGACTTATGACTTTATTGCCGATCAAACAGAAAAAGTCCAGAGAGATTTAGAGGAATCTGAGGAAAAATTAAAAGACTTTAAAGAGAAATATGGAATTCTCGGAGTCTCGGCCGAGATAGAGCAGTTCATAAGACAGATGTCTGATATAGAAAAGGAGCTAAAAAGTGCTTCTATTGAGGCGGAAGTTCTTGAAAAGAAAATTAATGCAGTGAAATCCAAATTGAATGAACAACAAAAGACTTTACTTACGGAAGCTTCTCAAACCTCGTATAACGTTCTGGTAGATCTAAAGAGGCAGCTTACTAATCTGGAAAACGAAAAAGCTAATCTTTTAATCCAGGGATATGCTCCTGAAGACCAGAAAATACTCAAGATAAACGAATCAATTCAATCATTAAAGGATAAAATGAGTACGGTGGCAAGGGACCTCCTGCAAAAAGAAGGCACTCTTGACCCTTTGGTCCAGATGGAAGAATTTATGCAGCAATCAGTTAATCTGGCGATAGACTATGCTGTTGCCAAGAGCAGAATTGAAGCGTTGGATGAGGCTTTAAGATATTACAAAAACAGACTTAATAAAATACCGAAGCGAGAATTAGAACTTGCAAGACTGGAAAGGGAAAAAGAAGCGAATACAGAGATATATCTAATGCTTCTTGAAAAAAGAGAACAGGCTCAAATCGAGGAAGTCAGAGAAAGCGGAGGGATTTCAATACTTGAGTTTGCCCGACTCCCAAAAGGCCCTAATACAATTTCCAAAGTTAAGAAAAGCGTATTGTTTATTATTCTCGGTGTTCTATTAGGTATCGGAGGAGGTTTCGTAGTAGATTATGTGGATTCTGCTGTGAGAGATGAGTTAGAAATAACCAGAATTTCAGGATTGCCGATTCTTGGTAGAATTCCTGTTGTTGAAGATGACAAAAAAGATAAAAACAAATCCAGAAAAAACCTCTTTGTATTAACAGAGAAAGAATCCAGAAGTCATGTTGCGGAGGCTTTCAGAAGCCTGCGCGCCAATATTAAGTTATCGAGAGCTGAAGGGTTTCCTTCTTCCATCTTAATTACGGGACCGGACGCAGGTTCAGGGAAATCGATGATTGCTATAAATCTTGCTCTTTCCTTCGTGTCTTCCGGGAAAAAAGTTCTTCTCGTAGATACGGACCTCAGGCGGCCAGCAATTGAAAAGTATCTGAGAATAAAGAAAAAGAAAGGGCTTACTGAGTTGCTCGTAAATGAAGAAAAAGAAATCCAGCCTCTTTCTGTCGATGGTTTAAAGATTATACCATCTGGCCAATTGCCTCCTAATCCATCTGAATTACTGGATTCCGATAGAATGAAAGAACTTCTGAATAAGTGGAAAAAAGAATACGATATAGTTCTTCTTGACTCTCCCCCCTTAATGACCGTAAGTGATAGCAGAATATTGGCTTCCGAAGTTGAAGAAACATTGCTCGTGGCTTCATACGGAGAAACCAATCGTCATATCATTGCTCAAACTTCGGAGCTTCTTGAACAGCTTTCGATAGAAGCTCTTGGGTATATACTTAATAAAGTCGATATACATAAAGAATACGGTTATTATGGGTATTATTATGGGTATTACTATTATAATAAGCCGCAAAAAAAAGAGGATTAAAATTTAGCTCTTCCTATGCAGTAATACTCAAAGCCTAGTGCCTTTACCTTAACCGGGTCATAAATATTTCTGCCATCGAAAACTATCTTTTTACTCATTAACTCCTCAATTTTTTTAAAGTCGGGATTCCTGAACTCATTCCATTCTGTTAGAATAACAAGAGCTTCTGCACCACGAAGACAATCATAAGGTGTGTTTCCGTAATCAATTTTATCTTTAAAAATTTCCCTGGCATTTTCCATTGCCTGGGGATCATAAGCTTTTATATTCGCTCCCTCAGATAGAAGGAGGTTTATTGTTACGATAGAAGCAGCTTCTCTCATGTCGTCGGTTTGAGGTTTAAAAGAAAGACCCCAGATAGCTATCTTTATTCCTTTTAGTTCGTTGAATCTTTCTTTTATTTTTCTAAACATTAGTTTTTTCTGAGCTTCGTTTACAAGATCTATACTCTCACAAATTTTCATTGGGAGACCGTACTCCTTGCCTTTTTGTATTATTCCCTTAACATCCTTTGGGAAACATGAACCTCCGTAACCGATTCCCGGGAAGAGAAATTTCGAGCCAATTCTTGGATCCTTTGCCATGCCTATTCTAACCTCTTCGACATCGGCTCCCACTTTATCGCATAGATTTGCAATTTCGTTCATAAAAGATATCCTGCATGCAAGCATAGTGTTGCTTGCATACTTGGTCATTTCCGCGCTTTCGATACTCATAATAAGAATTGGGTTCCCGGTTCTTACAAAAGGTTCGTAAAGTTCTTTTATTTTTTCGGCTACTTCAGAACTGTTGGTTCCTATTATTATTCTTTCCGGCTTCATGAAGTCTTGAACAGCTGTTCCTTCTTTTAAAAATTCAGGATTAGAAATGACGTCGAATTTTGCTTTAGTTTTACTTTTTATTATATTTTCAACTTTTCTGGCTGTACCCACAGGAACGGTACTTTTATTTACTATAATTTTATAATCTTTTTCCATAGCGGTTCCGATTTCATCAGCAACGGCAAAAACATATGATAAATCAACTGTTCCGCCATCTTTTTCAGGAGTGCCCACAGCAATGTAAATAATTTCTGAACGCGAAACAGCATCTTTGACTGATGTTGAAAAGCATAGGCGGTTTTCTTTTCGGTTTCTCCTTACAAGTTCTTCCAGCCCAGGTTCGTAAATCGGAATAACGTTATTTTCTAATCTTTTTATTTTTGTTTCATCTTTATCAACGCAAATGACCTTATTTCCGGTTTCGGCAAGACCTGTTCCAACTACTAATCCCACATAACCAGTTCCAATAACACAAATT
This sequence comes from uncultured bacterium, assembly GCA_964534175.1. Classification (GTDB taxonomy): domain Bacteria; phylum Hydrothermota; class UBA3072; order UBA3072; family UBA3072; genus JAFGHJ01. The sequence goes on from CAZHNS010000004.1 coordinate 66,498, forward strand.
TCCATATATTCCTCCCTTGTTAAGCCAGAACAGAATAACTATAACGAAAAAAGTAATTATGTCAAGAATTAATGCCCCACATCCCCATTTTCTTCCCCCTGTTGGTCTGTTAGTCCGTTAGTGAGTTGGTCGGTTAAAAAACACACCAACGCCCCAACGCTCTAACACACTAACAAAAAAAGAGTCCACTTGACTTGGATGTTATACTCATTATACTAGTAAATAATAACTTTATTAAAAAGGGAGAAAAATTGGAAGAAAAAGTAAAGAAAGTATTAGCTAATGATATAAAACCATATCTTAAGAGTCACGGCGGAGATGTAAAACTATTAAGCGTTTCCGATAATGGTACGGTAAAGATAAAGCTTACCGGTGCATGCGGCGGATGTCCGATGGCTCAGATGACCTTGAAAGGATTTGTTGAAAAAGCTTTAAAAGCAAAGATACCCGAGATAAAAAAGGTTATAACTTAATTAGTTCTGTTCTATTCCGCAAAAAATCTTCGAATAAGTAGACCTACTGAATGAGTTGTAATTATAACAATTACAGCAACAAAAATGTGTTCAATTATTACTTTCCATGCAGCTATTTTTTCGCTTTTTGCCAGGTAGAAGCTAAAGATAGATAACATTAAAATTCCCCATATTATAGATATAATAACTGCCGTTTTTAAATTAAAGATAATAACTGGAACAATGAAAGTTACCGCGAAAATAAATTTGCTTAGAAAAGTATATAAGGTCGATTCCCATATTTCCAGAGGAGTGTGTTTGTTTTCAGACTCTTCGGACATGTGAATTCCGAGAGAGTCCGAGAGTGCGTCCGCGATTGCAATAATAAGTATCGAACCTAAAACCGCTACCCGTGAGCGAGTTCCCGAGTAAATGCCGACCATTAACCCAAGCGTAGTTATTATTGCAGAAGTCAATCCAAAACTGAGTCCCGTTTTGAGTGAATGTTTCATAATTAAAAGATATGTATTAAAGAATTAAAATCAAGAAGGTATCTTTTTTGTTAGTGTGTTAGTGGGTGGGTGTGTTGGTGTGTTTTTTAACTGACCAACGGACTAACGGACCAACAGATCAACAATTCAGATGTTCGATAATTAATTATTGTTGATAGTTCACTCCAGGAGTTATTCCTGGGATTTTAAATAAATTATCATCACCGATTAGTTTTTCAATATCCTCTTTACGGTACTGGCTATAAAAAATAGGGTCCAAGTAATTTTCTTTTTTGGAGTATGGTCTTGTCAGTTGTTTCTGCATAATTGGATTCTCTTCGATTAGATGTGTTATTTTTGTGTTTTTAAGTAACCGGTAATAAAAATTTATCCCAACAGTTTTTGGCCGATTTTTTTTGAAAAACCGAATCACTTTTTTGGTGGATTGAATTAATTCATTGGGATATCCCGTTAGTAAATCAATCGCCAATTCAATACTATATTTCTTGCAATAATTTATAATTTTTTCTAAATCATCGTAAGAATATTTATTCTCGGATTGAATGTTTTCATCACTGTCAACTGAAAGAGTTATAAGATAAGCGTTAGATTTACTTAACAACCGAAACAATTCTTCATCATAAGGATAGGGCTTCATATATAAAGTCCATTTGAAATTCAGCTGCCCTTTAATTAAAGCTTCACAAAGTTCTTTAGAATAACTCAAATTCTCATTAAATTCACTATCGCACAAATGGAAATCATGATAGCCTTGACTACTCAGAAGGTCAATTTCTTTTATAATATTATCAATTTTTCTGTAATGAAGTTTTGTGTTTGCCTCGATACAATAGGGGCAACCATTAGAACATCCTGTGTGAGTGGTAAAACCAACGATTCCCTTATTTTCTATATAGCGATTGTATTTTATTTCATTTGCTCTCGATATTTCGAGCTTATCATCCAATCCGTATTCCCATCCATTTAAAATCTTCGCACTCAATTGGTTCGATTGCATGAGTTCTAAAAAGTGAGGGAAAGCCACTTCTCCGGGGCCTATTATACCAAAATCGCACTTCAAATATTCTAATATCTCATCAGGCGAAGCTGAAAATCCGGAGCCGCCTAAAACTATTGGTATATTATAATTTTTTATGCATTCTATCATTTTTCTAAATTTATTTAAAAAGAATTCGTTGTTAAAAAAGAGGCAGGAATCGATATTTCTTATTGAGAATCCAATAATATCGTATTTTTTATTACTTAATATTTCATTTATTTTTTCTAGGGGGTTACGGGTAAAAGTAAGATCCAAAATATCACAATGATGATTGTGTTTTTTTAGTGCCGTTATCAAATACTCCAGTCCTACTGGTATAACAGGGGGAGTCCTGTAAGTGTTTGGGTTAATTAATAGGATTTTTAAAGGCATTTTCTGTTTTTATAATTCCTTTAGTTTAGATGATAATTTCGCAGGGCTTAAAGTCAATAGGATTCTTCGAATCCAAGTTAAACGTCCGCTAACCGCTTACGGCTAACCGCTTTACCCTACTTTTTTTAGATGTTTTCTGCGGAAAGCGGAGGGCGAGTAGCGCATAGCTGAGAGTTGACAGGTATTTGAAAAAATATATGTTATACTCGGGATAACTATGAAGAAAAAATATTTCGCAAAAGAAAACATAAAATCTAAAGCGAGAGAAATGCTTCTGAAGGTGGAAAAGTATCGCAGGTATCACAATATTGATTTTTTGCCCGAAAGGTCAGCCTTACTTATAATCGATATGCAAGAATATTTTCTTGAAGCAACTTCACACGCTTATATTCCGAGTGCCGAGACAATTTTACCGGGAGTAAAAAAAATAATATCGATTTATTCTAAAAAAAACCTTCCCGTAATTTTTACGCTCCACTCAAACACTAAAGAAAACGCATGCATGATGGAAAAATGGTGGCCAAAATTACTTCCTGAGGGAAGCCCTGAAAGTCATATTCCCGCAGAGTTAGAATTAGCCGAGGGGATTATAATCGAAAAAAATCAGTACGACGCTTTCTATAATACTAATTTAGAACAAATCCTGCATGAAAAGAATATCAGTCAGGTTATTATCTGTGGAGTTATGACTAATGTTTGTTGTGAAACAACTGCCAGAAGCGCATTTATAAGGGGCTTTGAGGTTTTCTTCTGCGTAGATGGGACGGCAACTTACAACGAGGAACATCATATGGCAACTCTTATGAATCTCTCTTATGGGTTTGCTATTCCTGTTTTATTGGATGAACTTTTTTCCGTTCTGTCAAAAGATGAAGATTGAAGATGTAATTATCATCGGCGGAGGTCCTGCCGGTATTTCCTGTGGAGTACAACTAAAACGATACGGCATAGAGCCGTGTATTATAGAGAAAAAAGATCTGGGAGGATTGCTGTTGAATGCGAATAATCTAGAGAATTATCCCGGGTTTCCTGAGGGAATAAAAGGTACAGAATTAGTAAAACTTATGAAAAGACAACTAAGAAAACAGAAAATCGAGGTTTTGTTTGAAGAGGTTAAAGGGGTGGATTCAAATGAAGAACTTTTGGAAATTAAGACAAATAAATCTTCTTATTTTTCAAAATACGTAATTATCGCATCAGGAACAAAACCGAAGAAGTTTATTGAATGCTCAATACCAGATGAATTAAGCCCTAAAATTTTCTATGAAGTATATCCTATTAGTACCGTTAAAAATAAAAAAATCGCTATTGTTGGAGCGGGTGATGCAGCCTTTGACTATGCACTCAATTTAACTGGAGGCAATGAAGTTGTAATCCTTAATAGAAGTGAATTATCAAATTGTATACCTGTTTTGTTAAAGAGAGTCGAAGAATCTACAAAAATTGAATATATAAAGAAAATAAAAATACAGAAAATTTTTTCTTCTTCAGGAGACAGGATTGCTCTTTTTTGCCTTGCACCTGAGGGATGCAGAAATATAGAAGCGGATTATCTTTTGTTTGCAATCGGAAGAGTCCCGTGCCTTGATTTTCTTTCTTCAAAGCTAAAGGGTGAAATTAACAAGAAAAAAGAAAACTCCCGGATATACCTTGCCGGAGATGTAAAAAACGGTATTTTCAGACAGACTTCTATAGCGGTGGGAGATGGAATAATGACGGCGATGAAAATATATAAGAAAATTAAAGAAGAGGAGAAATGAAAGTAATAGCCTCATCAGGAAGAGATGATATAGCGGTTGTGTATATTGGCGAAATGAGAGATGGACATTTTGTCGAGTTTGTAGAGTCTATTCAACCTCCCATTCCGCGTAAAAAGAAATGGGTTTTGATTGTTTCTTCTCTGTTTGGATGCCCTATTGGTTGTTCTTTTTGTGATGCAGGTATTACATATAAGGGCAAACTTTCAAAAGAGGAAATTTTAGCTCAAATAGATTTTCCGATAAAAAAAAGATTCCCGAATGGTGATATACCTGTAGAAAAATTCAAGGTTCAGTTTGCGAGAGTAGGCGAACCCGCGTTAAATTCTGCTGTAATAGAAGCATTATCCGAACTTCCATATCGCTACAATGCTCCGGGGCTCCTCCCTTGTGTTTCAACAATCGCGCCCGGAGGGTCCGATTCTTTTTTCGACAAGCTATTAGATGTAAGAAAAAATGTTTACAGGGATAAGAACTTTCAGCTTCAGTTTTCAATCCATACAACAGACGAGGAATTAAGAGATAAATTGATACCTGTTAAAAAATGGAGTTTCGAAAAGATTTCCGAGTACGGAGAAGTTTTTTTTAAAGAAGGTTATAGAAAAGTGACTTTGAATTTTGCTCTTAGTCAAGATGCGCCGATCGACCCTTCAATACTCATAAAATATTTTAATCCTGAAAAATTTTTAATTAAATTAACGCCAATAAATCCAACCTATAATGCAATAAAGAATAAAATTTCCTCGTTTATTAATTCCAAAAACACTGATAGATTAGAAGTTTTGATCGATAAATTTAAAAACGCAGGATATGAGGTAATAACAAGTATAGGAATACTTGAAGAAAACAATATTGGAAGCAACTGCGGTCAATACCTGCAGACGCATCTTGCGGAGAACGAAAACCTTGAAAACGGCTACACTTATACGGTGGAAAATTTCGAGTGATTTAATAACCACGAAATACACTAAATATATTAAATTATTTTGATTGTTTAAACTCAATCCCCCCCATTTTTTACATGTAGAAAATGTAGAATTTGTAGTTTTTGTATTTTTTACATTTCTATATTGGCTACATGTCCTACATGTGTAGGTTTTTCTGTAAATTCATTGCTTGACAAATCTATTTAAAAACAGTAAAGTATATTTAATAATTTTTATAAAAGGAGGTATTTTATGAAGGCTAGGAATTCTTTATTTGTTTGTCTTATCTTTGTTGTTTTTGTCTCTCCTCTTACGGTATTTTCTTCTGAGCTCCCGAAAATAGGTGTTCGTGGAGGCCTTGGTACCGATATTAATTTAGGGCTCGCATTCGGAGGCGGAGCTAATTATATACTTGATGTGGGAGAAAATCCTTTAGAATTAGGAGCAGTAATATACTACAGTCATGCTACTGAAACCTCTAACAATGGGTATAACGATTATCATGAAACAACCGATGTGACGGTATTTGGTATGTTGGCAAATTACCTTATGGGATATAAAATTGGTACTCCAGGAATGTTTCTACTTGCAGGTTTTGGTCTTGGCATGATGAACGTCAATTGGGAAGAGTGGAGCCCGACAGATGTGAGTTTAGGAGAACTTCTTCCGGAAGGAGGCAGCAGGCAAGATGCAGGCGGAACTGCTGCGGGAAGTGTATTAAATCTTGGCGGCGGAATGGCTTTTTCTAATGGTGCAGATATTCGGTTTGAGATTCCTGTAATATTAGTTTTTGGAGATTATGGCGAAGCATCAACCGTAGTCCCAACATTTACGATTACGGCGGGTATGCGTTTTTAGTTTGTAGAATTATAGAAGTTGTGAGCAATTTAATTTGAAGAGCCTTATTCGTTGATTAACAATAGGGCTTCTTCTTTGGATATCTGGAAACCCACCTTTTTGATGTATTGAACATCGGGTTCGAGATCACTTTTGTATTTTACTTCTATAGAAAAAGTAATGCCGGGCCAGGATGGTTTTTCTGCCAGTTCAATCATCTTTATAGCTTTATTCTTTGATGCAAATTGTATTTTAAAACCCGAAACGGTAAAAACAATTTCCCCCTGTTCAATAGTAATAACCTGGTGTTCATTATACTTTGCTTTTTCTTTTTCGAATTCCGGAAGATAAGGTTCTTCGGGGAAGCGCACGTTTTTTGCGGCAATATTACCTTTATTCTTTATCTGAATATAATATTCAAATGAAACAGTCCGACCGTTTCGTGAACATTTAAGATAAGAATCGGTATCTTCGAATTTGACTAATCTAATAACTAATTCAGGTTTATTTATTATCTGCTTTGAAATTCTATTGTAGATAGCAACTTTGATTGAAACACCGAGCGCTGTAATAGCTATACAGATCGAAATTAATTCTAAAATGTTTTCTCTTAAAAATTTCTTCATTTGAATTTCCTGTTCTTTTATATAAGGAAAAAAATGAAAATGTCAAGATTTGCAGTAGCCTTCGACTTTTCGTACTTTAAACACAACGTTTAAATTTAAATGTTTAAAAGAGCAAAACTTGGTAAGAATGTTGCATGAATAGACTAAAATTATTATTACAAAAATTGCAGAGAGAAAAAAACACCCTTGACATCTTCGAAAAATTTTGTAGAATGCTCACCAAAGAATAGTAGAGTAAACCATATAAAATTTCATAATAATAGTTTAAAACTTGAAAGATTTATGTGAAAGATGAAAGTCGGAGGAGGAGGTAACAGTTGTCATCAAATATAATTATTGGTTACGTCAAGTCAAAGTGCTTTAACGACACACAGGGGAAACAATGGGTATAGATCTGCATGCTGAAATTCAGAGTATTAAGGATCTTGAAAAATTAGTCGGGAAAGAAGTCTTGGTAGAAGTTGGTACCGTATTTAAAAAAACTCATTGCGAAGACGGAACATTGGTCGAAGACAACCCAGCCACTGTACTCACTTATAAAAGTAAATTACTCGATTTGGGCAAGCATGGGATTTTTCTAGAAAAAAAAGAAGAGGGTGAAAACCCATGTCTAAAAAAAACAATGATTTTACATGTCGATGAGAGTTATGTCAAAGTGCCAACGCCTAAAGCTAAGACTTATTTGCCGTTCCGCGATGCTGAGTGTGTATATGATGAAAAAGTAAAAAATATTACTTACACGGGGATATTATCAATTAAGCATAAGAATAATTTAGTATATAAGAGAGAATCTCTCTGCTAACAATATAAATAAAATAGGGATTGAGAGAATTTTCCCAATCCCTATTATTGATTTTATTAACCGTCTGTTTTTATTTTATCTGCTTTAAATCTTCTTCTAAAGCCTGAAGGTCTTCTTCGTGTTCAACTTCATCTGCAAGTATAGACTCTACCATATTAGAAGTAATGAAGTCTTTGTCTCCTATGAATTTAAGAAGTTTTTCGTAAACTTCTATTGCGCACTGCTCTCCTTTTATGTTCTGTTTCAGGATTTTCTTTACCTTGGGGTCAACTGGAGCATCGTATCCGCAGTTTGTCATTTTGTACCAGTCTTCGGGTTTTAATATTGGAGTACCATCAAGTTGAAGTATTCTTTCTACAAGCATTCCGGCATGTCTGAGCTCATCGTTTGCGTGTTCAACGAGTTCTGCCTCTACGGCTCCTCTCATGGGGCCAGTAAGTACCTTTGCCCCTACCCAGTATTGATAATAAGCAAGCCACTCGTCAGCGAGTGCTTTGTTAAGAAGCTCGACAAGCTTTTTTATATTGACTCCTACAATTTCTCTTCCTTTCGTGCCCATCTTTCCTCCTTTTTTGGGATTTGTGTTCCGATTAGTAAGATGATTAATTAAGGTAATTTGTCAACCCTTCACATAAAAAAACCAAACCATCTGTCCCATTATCCAACAAACCCACTAAAAAAAGTTGACATATTTATAATCAAGTATATAATTGTACAGGAATTGTTGGAAAAAGGAGAAAACAAAGGATTAATTATGGATATTAAGTTAAATTTAACTAGCCCCGCAGTTTTTATTGGGAAACAGGGTAACGGGATTATTAGTTTTGGTTCCGGGCAACCGGATCTGCCTCCTCCCAGTGAGGCTATAGAAGGTATCGACATTAGACACGACCTAAGATATGGCCTTATTCAGGGCTGCACGGATTTAAGAATGGCGCTGGCGAGCGAATATCCTGCTTCCTCTGCTGAAAATTTCGTAATAACAAATGGGGCTTCAGAGGCTCTGGATTTGATCTTTAGAACTATGGATAACGGAAAGGTTCTATGCCCTCGACCTTATTATTACTCATATCCGCCGATTCTTAAATATGCCGGAATGGAACCAGTTTTTACCGATTTAAAACAGGGAAGAATAGACATTGAGGATTTTAGGAAAAAAATAAAGGGATGCAAGGCAGTTTTAATAAACTCCCCTTCCAATCCTACCGGTAGAATAGAGTCCATCGATACGTTAAAAGAAATAGAAGAAGTTACAAAAGATCTCAATATATATGTTGTTTCTGATGAAGTTTATAAAGATATTATTTACGAAAGAGAAAACTATATAATTAGTGGCGGTCATGTAATTACGGTAAACTCTTTTTCTAAAACCTATGCAATGTGTGGCGTCCGTGTTGGGTACTTGTGGAGCCCGGACCAGGAATTCGTAAATAAAGTGATAGAGATGAAGACTCATACTTCTATGAATACCAATCTCGTCGGCCAGGATATGGCATTAAGAGCGATGAAAAGCCCTAAGTCGTATGTAAAACAGCAACTTGAAATATGGAGAAAGAGAAGAGATATAATATACGAGGGTTTAAAGGACATCGGCCTCGATTTGTGGAAACCGGAAGGCGCTTTTTATGTGCTGCCGAAAGTCTCAAAACCTGAAGAATTTGTCAGAAAGCTTTACGCTGACTATAAGGTAATAGTATATTTAGGCAGCTGGTTTGGTGCTCCTACACGAGTCCGTCTGAGCTATGCTCTGGATGAGGAAGCAATAAAAGAGGGATTGAACAGAATAAAAGACTGCCTGAGTGAAATTTGATTCTCTATTCAAAAAAATTTCAATGAAGGAAGACAATAATTATTATCAGTTAACTGCTAAAGAACTCATGGAAGAGTTGGGAACCAGTAAGGATGGTCTCCCGCGAGATAAGGCAAAAGAGCGTTTAAAGAAGTACGGAAAAAACGAACTTGAAGGTAGGGGTGGAGTTCCTAAATGGGTGCTTTTCCTTTCTCAGCTCAGGGATGTGATGGTTATCCTTTTGATAGTTGCTGGTGCAATTTCTTTTTTTATTGGCAACTATCGCGATGGCACCGTGATGTTTGTTATAGTAATAATAAATGCTATAATAGGTTTTGTTCAGGAGTATAAAGCCGGTAAGATACTCGACAAATTAAAAGACCTGATAAAATCTCCTGCTTCTGTAATGATAGACGGAAAGTTAAGCCAGATACCACAGGATGAGCTTGTACCCGGAGATATAATAAAAGTCGAAACCGGAGACAAGATTCCTGCGGATATCAGAGTCATCGAGTCGTTCAATCTTGAGACAAATGATTTTTCACTTACAGGAGAGTCCATGCCTCAGGAGAAGCACAGCAACGCTATAAAAAAGAAATCCATTCTTGCGGATAGAGATAATATGGCATATCTGGGAACTACCGTAGCATCCGGAAATGCGCTTGGTGTAGTTGTTAGAACGGGAATGAATACAGAGATGGGTAAAATTGCGAGTATGGCAGAGGAAACCGGAAAGGCAGAGTCTCCGCTGGAAACAGAATTAAAAGTGCTCGGCTACCGTTTAACCACAATTGTGCTTGTGCTCAGTTTGGTTCTTTTCTTTGTATCACAACTTCAGGGATTTAGTTTTATTACGAGTATGATGTATGCTTTGGGAGTTGCGGTTGCGGCGGTACCACAGGCGTTGCCCGCTCAGGTAACAGTGGCGCTTTCTACCGCGAGTAATAGGTTGGCCAGTAAAAAAGCTGTTGTGAAGAACCTTTCCTCGGTCGAAACACTTGGCTCGACCACGGTGATCGCAACTGACAAAACCGGAACTCTAACCAAGAATGAGATGACGGTAACGACTGTTTGGTTTAATGGAAAAGAGCACGAAGTTACTGGTGTCGGTTATAAACCTGAAGGCAAGATTTTGGGAAAAGGTGGAGAACCGCTTACTCAGGAAGAGATCGATGAGATGGAGATTATGTTAGACGCGGCAACGATGGCTTCCAACGCGGAAATACATGAGCCCGACGAAAACCATAGTTCATGGTATCCTATAGGCGATCCGACGGAAGCTGCTCTTATAACTCTTTCGACAAAATTAGGGACACGGTCTCCTAAGGAAGATGAGGAAAATCCTGAGTTACACGAATTTTCTTTTGATTCGGAGAGAAAAAGAATGAGTTCTGTAAGACAGTTTGAAGATAAGCAGGTTCTTACTATGAAAGGGGGAACTGACAGTGTTCTTTCGATAAGTAAGTATATATATAGAAATGGAAAAGCAGAACGAATAACCGAGGCAGATAAAGACAAAATAAGGAAATTGAATGAGAAGTTTTCTAAACGTGCTTTAAGAGTTATTTCAATAGCTTACAGACCGCTGGAATCTGACGGTAGAGATTATGTGTTGGAGGAAATCGAAAAGGACGTTATTTTTCTGGGACTTGTGGGTATGATAGATCCTCCCAAAGAGGGTGTAAAGGAAGCAATCAGGGATTGCCACAGAGCGAGAATAAGAACATTTATCGTGACCGGAGATCATGCTATAACCGCGAGCGCGGTAGGTAAAGAGATAGAACTTTCCGGAGAAAAAGACCCTCTTGTGGTAACCGGAGCAGAACTTGAAGATATGGAAGATAAAGAACTCTCGGAAATTTTAAAGGATAATAAATCTATTATTTTTTCAAGAGTAGATCCAAAGGATAAGCTGAGAGTTGTGAATATCCTGGAAGAAGAGAAGCAGATCGTAGCTGTAACCGGGGATGGAGTAAACGACGCTCCAGCCTTAAAAAGAGCGCATATAGGAGTAGCTATGGGGAAAACCGGCACTGATGTTGCAAAAGAAGCATCACAACTCGTACTCCTCGATGATAGCTTTCCCACACTCGTATCTGCGGTGAGAGAAGGAAGAACAATATATAATAACCTTCGTAAAACTGTTCTTGCTTCGATGACAACCAATGGAGCAGAACTTACTATTGTTCTTCTTGGACTTGCCGCTGTAGCGCTTAAAAACTGGGCTATTCCCATTCTTGCCATACAAATATTGGCAATAGACCTTCTGGCTGAAATAATGCCCCTCACTTTTCTGACCTATGATCCTCCACCTGAGGGCATAATGAATTCTTATCCTCGGAGCCAGGAGGAACACATAATTAATAGATTCACGGCTGCAGAGGTGGGTATACTCGGAGTCTTAATAGGAGCTCTGGCTTTCTCAAATTTTGCTCTATTTATGCTCAGGAATGGTATAATCCTGAATGTAGGTTCGGAAAATACAATTCTTTACGCAAAAGCTACCACACTCAGTTACCTGACCATTGCCTACTGCCAGTTTACGAATGTTCTCTCCCGGAGATTCGAACAGGATTCAATATTCAGCAAGAATTTTTGGACCAACAAAATACTGCTCTGGTCTATTGTCGGCTCGATAGTTCTAGTCTTTTTGGGCGTATACGGACCGACTATTCATGAATTTCTCGCGTTTGCCGCTATTTCACTTTTAGACTGGATTTATGTTCTTGGGGCAGCTATTGTATATCTGGGAGTGTTCGAGCTTATAAAGCTGTTGAAGAGGAGAAACATTTTGTCTTCAGCCAGTCCTGTAAAAGGACCAGGAGACTGATACTTGAAATCAAAACTCATATTATTGTATAACTTAAAGACAGATAAATTTTAGATAAAATGAAAAAAGTATCTTGGGGAATATTAAGTACAGCAAAAATTGGTGTAGAAAAAGTAATCCCCGCAATGCAAAAGGGGAAATATTCTAAAATTACCGCTATTGCTTCTCGTAATATTGGTAAGGCAAAAGAAGCTGCACAACAACTTGGAATCCCTAAAGCTTATGGCTCGTACGAAAAATTGCTCGAAGATCCCGAAATTGAAGCTGTTTACATACCACTTCCCAATCATCTCCATGTAGAATGGACGATTAAATCATTAGAAAAGGATAAGCACGTTTTATGCGAAAAACCAATTGGAATGAATTTTAAAGAGGCCGAACATTTGAAGCAGGAAATGAAAAAATTTCCTGCTTTAAAGGTAATGGAAGCATTTATGTATCGGTTCCATCCCCAATGGCAGAGGGTGAAAAAGTTGGTAGAAGAAGGAAAGATTGGTGAGTTAAAAAACATACATTCAATCTTTTCATATTATAATGACGACCCAGCAGATATTCGTAATCAGCCTGAAATCGGAGGAGGAGGTTTATTAGATATAGGTTGTTATTGTGTATCTTTATCGCGCTTTTTATTCGACAACGAACCTGTTCGTGTTTGCGGAGCGATTGAATACGATCCCAAAATGGAAATAGATCGTCTGGTATCTGCTGTATTAGAATTTGAAAGCGGGACTTCTACATTTACATGTTCGACTCAATTGATACCACATAGACGTGTGGATATATTAGGTTCTAATGGTAAAATAGAAATGCCGATGCCATTTGTCCCCTCACCTGAAAGTAAAAGCAAAATAATTCACCAGGTTGGGTCTCAAACTAAAGAATTTGTTTTTGAAAAGTGCAATCAATATACAATCCAGGGCGATTTATTTTCCAAAGCAATACTGAACAATTTACCCGTACCAACTCCTATTGAAGACGGAGTTGCCAATATGAAAGTTATAGACAAAATTATCGAAAGCTATAAAAGAGGAACCTGGGTTAAGATATAGAAATTACTAATACTCCTTTTTGTTTTCAGTATCCCCTGAAGAAAAAGCATTGTAAGCACAGACAATAGCAACCGTATATCTCTAACAAAAACCCTTAAATTGGACGTATTTTTACTTTCAATCTTTCGATAAAATAAAAAACCCCTTGACAAAATCATAAACTTGTTTATAATATAAACTAAACTATAAAATAAACAGGAGTGTAAACATGAGTGGAAATATTAAAGAAATAAAAGATGCTGTAAGGAATATAAGGGCGTCCTGGTGGGAAGATGGGTTGATTGAGGTAATGAGCGGATGTATTTTTGTGTTTATGGCGGCGTTTTTTTGTATGATAGAGTTCTTGCCTGATACAAACTTAAAAGAAGGATTAGAAATCGGATTTTACGCGGTGTTAATAATTTTTGCGATAAGCTCTGCATGGATTAAGAGGCATTTTAAGAAAAAGTATATTTGGCCTAAGACGGGATATGCCCAGCCGCAAATGAATAAAAAATCCAAAGTCGTTCTTTCCCTTGTGTTTGTCTTAATAATAGTAAATATGGTGCTGATTTCCTTGTGGCAGATATATCAAAGTAATGCTTCTAACGTCAAACTGCCTGGCTTTTTAATAATGCTTAATTCTTACAGACAAGGTTTTTTTATCGGTTCTTTTGTATTTCTCGCCTATTTTGCGGTATATCTTTCGATAAAGAAAAAAAGATTTTTAATCGCGGGTATTCTCGGATTTTGCTCCGGAATAATTGCCCCGTCAATTCTAACAATTTTCAATCTAAACCGCGACCGACTAGTGGCTGCAATAATATTGGGAGTAATTGGTGTATATTCTTTATCTACCGGCATACCCAGGCTTTCGCAATTCAGGAAAGCAGGTGAGGAGGGATAATGGATAGTCCTAACGAGGAAAAAGCAGTAAATACAGGAATTCTGAAAAATGAGGTTTGTCGTTCATGGTATGAAGACGGAATGTTCGAGATTGGTGTGGGGGTGTTGTTTTTGTTTATAGCTCTGGGATTGTATCTTGGTTCTAGGTTTGGTTTACCTGCCCATTTTAACCTTATTGTTAAACTCCTATGGTCTGCCGCGTATATAGGTCTCGGTTTTGGTACTTTTTGGCTGGTCCGTAAACTTAAAGAAAAATTTGTGTGGAGGAAAGTTGGATATTCTGTTATCAAGGATTATTATCCTAAATCAGTGTGGGTTGTCTTAAGCTTAATTTTCTTATTTGTAGTTTTTGCTATGTTTAGCATTCGTTTTCTTTCTAATGAAATCACAATATTTTTGTTCGGATTGGTTATAACTTTCGCCTTTGTAGCTGAATATATTCAAGCTGGGAAGATAAAAAGATTCTTGTTTTTTTCTTTCTTGTCTATTTTAATTGCCGGAGTGAGTTCTCTTCTGGGTATTACCTGGAGAGATAGCATATTTTTGATGGTATATGTATTGGGCTGCGCTCTTTTAATTTCCGGTGTTATAGTCTATATGAATTTTAGAAGGAAATTAACCGAATGAAAGACAAAAAAATAATTAAAGACATTATGGCTCTGGAGAAGTTGATCCATGAGCCGAGTCGTCTTGCGATACTTACAATTCTTTCTGGGGTAAAAGAAGCGGATTTTACGTTTTTGCTTCGTATGAGTGGGCTTACACGAGGGAACTTGTCCGTACACTTATCAAAACTTGAAGAAGCAGGATATGTAAATGTTAATAAAAGGTTTATTAACAAAGTTCCGAATACGGTTTATAATCTTACTAAAGAGGGACGAAAAGCCTTTAACGATTATCTGAAGAATATGGAAACAATAATAAAAGGGAAAAAGAAGGAGACATGAATAGTAAAATTCGAAACGGTAAGCTAACAGCGGTTAGCCGTAAGCGGTGTTCTTACTTGACATAAATTTGAATATTTTTATTATAAATGAGTATTATTTTTAAAAGGAGGGTATATGGGTAATCTTATAAATATAATAGTAGAACCGGTAAAGACTTTCCAGCACATTAAAGAAAAAGACGATTGGTGGATTCCCTTTATTTTGCTCGTGGTTGTGACCTGGATATTTCTCTGGATTAGTGGTCCTGCAATGGCGCGTCTTACGGCGCAAATGATGGCTGAAATGGGGGCAGATAGAGAAATACCAAAGTTTGTAGAATATATAAAGTATTTAGGTGCTCCGATTGGTACCTTGACAATGTGGTTGCTTATGTCAGTTCTTATTTGGTTTCTTGCTAATTCTTTCGGAGGAGACTGGGATTTTACTAAAGCGCTCGACCTGTATGCTTATTCTTCTGTTGTACAGGTTTTAAGGAGTATACTGACTACTGTAATCCTTTTGATTCGAGGTATTCCCAATATAATGACTTTTCAAGATTTAAATGTTGCCACCGGTCTTAATTTATTATTCAGCCCTGAGAATCCAAGGCTTTATGCTCTTGTTTCGGGGATAGAAGTCTTTACTATATGGCAGTTTATATTAATAGCTTATGGTATTTCGGAAATTACCGGAATATCAAAGAAGAAAGCAGCCTGGGTTAGCGTAATAGTCTATATCATAACACTCGGATTTGGTGTAATCTTTGCAAGAAAGGGGATGATGTGATTATATTTGTATTGTTCGCTTTTAGCCTCTCTCTGGAAGAAGCTATAGAGATGGGTTTAAGGGAGAATCCCACTTACCTGCAGGCAAAGAAAGAGTTTCTGATAAGGCAGAAGACAAATGCTTCCGCATATTCAACTCTTCTCCCCTCCGCATCAGCAGGGTATGTAGAGGGACGGACTCGTTCGAGATTTGGTGGAGTTGAAATTTATGATTCTGTGGATAGCTATTATGACATTCGAATAGAATGGGATTTAACTCCGGGTGATTTTTTAAATGCTTTTTCATCTCACTATGGAAATAATTCAGCCTATTTTTCTTTTGTTGAGACCAGGAACCAAACGATATATGAAATCGTTTCCCATTATCTCAACACACTTAAACTCGAAAAGCTGTTTGAGAGCAGAGAAACCGCAGTAAGACGTACAGAAAACAATTTAAAGCTCATTGAAGAAAAGAAACGCCTTGGCTCTGCTTCTCAGGCTGAAGTTTTACAGGGAATGGTGAACAATTTGCAGGCGCAGTTAGACTTTATGGAAACAAAAAAAGACCGAAGAGTCTATCTTCTCCGATTGAAAAAACTTATTGGACTTGACGCAACAGATTCCATTTCGCTGGAAGAGCCTCAAGGCGATTTTAAAATTCCTGACAAGGATTCCATTCTAGTTTTGGCAATGAATAAGGACCCTCTTATTAACGAGTTTAGTTCAGATTTAAAGAAAGCGAGATTCGATTTTACAAACAACGCACTTAACAATCTCTTTACGGTTTCTTTCGGTGCGTTATATCAATATCAGGACGAGGAAGCGCCCAGCATGTCCGATTTGAGGGACAATTACGATTATTCGATAGGATTTTCTATATCGATACCTTTGTTTACCGGTTTTTCGAGATTAAATGATATGCAAATAGCCGAATTGAGTGTTGATTTAGCCGAATTAAAATTGAAAGAAAGAGAGAAAGAATTACGTATAGCGGTAGAAGAAGATTATATGTTGTATGAAGAAACCAAACAGAAATTACAGCTCGCGGAGACTACCTTAAATTTTGCCGAAGAAAGTCATATGGCAGCAAGTGAAAGATTCCGTCTGGGAGAATCATCAATGATTGAATTATTAGGGGCTGAAGAGGATTTATTAAGAGCTCAATATTCCTTGACTGAAGCTCGCTTTGACTGGTATCTTTCTCTTTACAGATTGAAAAGGCTTATTGGGAGGTTATATGAAGAATAAGAAAAAACTTATAATAATAGCGTCTGCAATTGTACTACTCGTTATTATAATCATAGCCAATGTGAAGAAGGGGGGAGGAGTAAACGTTGAAGCTTCAAAAGTTTCGCGCGGGTCAATCGAGGAGATAGTTTCTGCACCCGGAGAAATTCAAGCGAAGGAAGAAAGAAAGATAAATTCCGAAATTACAGCAGAAGTGGTTAAATTGTTGGTGGAAGAAGGTGATTGGGTAGAAAAAGGACAGATCCTTGTAAAATTAGATTCAACCGAGCAATTTGCGGCACACCAGAGAGCTCTGGCTAATGTGGGGGCGCAGAGAGCAGATCTTGAGTTTAAAAGAGAACAATTGAGAAGAAAAAAAGAGTTATATCAGAAAGGTCTGATTTCCAGAGAGAATTTTGAGAATATTGCGACAGAGGTGGAGCTTGCATCGAGTATTCTTGAAAACGCAAGGACAGAGTTAGGTAGAGCCAGAAGGAGCCTTGAAAGGACCACTATCCGTTCTCCGATTCCAGGGACAGTGATGGATATAAATAAAGAAGAAGGAGAAGTCGTGGTGGCAGGGACCATCAACAATCCTGGTTCTATAATATTGACGGTCTCTGACCTGGAAGAAATGGAGATGGTTGCAGATGTAAACGAAAGTGAAATACCGCTGGTGTCGATCGGAGATACAGCCAGAATTACTGTAGATGCTTTTGCTGATACAGTGTTTAAAGGGATTGTATATTATAAAGCGAGTATGCCGATAGTAGCAAGTTCTTCCCAGGCTGTAGATTTTGAAGTGGAAATATCGGTTCCCCATCATCCGGGGATGCTGCCGGGAATGAGCGCGAACTGTGAGATAGTAACCGCAAGAAAGGATAGTATTATACGAATTCCATTACAGGCTCTGGTTGCAAGAGATAAAGAAAGCGGAGTGTATAAGATAGAAGAGGGTAAAACCAAATTTATGAAAGTGGAAACAGGTATAACGGAAGCAATGTGGGTTGAAATAATTGAAGGATTGGAAGAGAATGACCTTATTGTTTCCGGACCTATAAAAACTTTAATGAAACTTACTGAGGATCAAAAAGTGATATGGGAAGAGGAAAAAGAAGAAGCAACGGAGAAAGAAGAGAAGGGAGAAGAAACGCCGGAAGAGAAAAATGAATGCGAAAAGGAAGATAAGCCTGCCGAGGCGGAAGAGAACGTAAAGGACAAATAAAATGTTTAGAAGTTTTATATTCGAAATTTTACGCTCGGCTATCGAATCTATTAAAGCTAACAAACTCCGTTCTCTTCTTACTACTCTAGGTATTGTAATAGGAGTTATGACTGTTATAGGTGTGATGTCAGTTGTTTCCGGTTTTAGACAATACATAGCCACCAGTTTTTCTCAATTAGGGGCGAATGTTCTGTATGTAAGCAAGTACCCCTGGGGTTTCGGGATGAGCAGAGAAGAATTTAAAAAAATACAAAAGAGAGAAAATATAGGTCTAAGGGAAGCAGAAGCTCTAAAAGAATACGGAGAATCCTTTAAATATGTGTCTCCCAGTATACTTAGAAACATGAAGATGGAAAGAGGCGATAAAGAAGCAGAAGAAGTTCAGATTGAGGGCGCTTCTGAGGATTTTAGCAGGATAACTAATCGAAATGTAAGCCTGGGGCGTTTTCTATCAAAAGATGATATAAAATATAATAGATATGTTTGTGTTCTAGGTCAGGATGTTGTTAACGCTCTTTTCCCTGAAGAAAGTCCCATAGGTAAAAAGGTTAAAATTCAGGGTAGGCAGTTTAATGTTGTTGGTATTATGGAAGAAAAAGGAAAAATGATGGGGCAAAGTATGGATAATACCGCATTTATTCCTTATACTACAATGACAACATTTACGGGTAAAAGAATCTCTATTAATATAGCAGTATATGCCGAAGAGGGAGAAGAAACAGAAGAAGAAATAAGATGGATTTTGAGAGGAGTTCGTAATTTAAAACCTGGAGAAGAAGATGATTTTTCAATTAATTCTTCAGAAGCTTTGATAAGTCAATTTAATCAATTAACCAGTACTTTCTTAATAATCTCGATCGCTATCGCAGCTATTTCACTGGTGGTAGGAGGAATCGGCATCATGAATATAATGCTTGTTTCCGTTTCGGAAAGAACCAGAGAAATAGGAGTAAGGAAAGCAATCGGCGCGAAATCTGGCGAAATTCTGGGACAATTCCTTATGGAATCCGTGGTGATCTGTCTGGTTGGTGGAATCATTGGAATCTTTCTGGGGGCTTCAATTACAAAGCTGATTTCTATTGTGAGTCCTGGTATCCACTTTCATATCCCTATATGGTCTATTTTTCTAGGATTTGGTTTTTGTTGTAGTATTGGAGTTTTCTTCGGATATTATCCGGCGAGAAAAGCATCTAAATTAAGTCCTGTGGAGGCACTTCGTTATGAGTGAGCTGATTAAAATGAAGGACATAACAAAAGTTTATCCTCTTGGAGAAACCGAAGTCCACGCGCTTAGGGGTGTCGATATCTCGATAAAAAAAGGAGAATTTATTTCAATAATCGGACCTTCAGGTTCGGGCAAATCCACCTTAATGCATATAATTGGATGTCTGGATACGGCAACTAGCGGTTCTTATTTCTTACGGGGTAAAGATGTGAGTATAATGGATGGGGATCAACTTGCAGATATAAGAAAAGAATTTATAGGTTTTATCTTTCAGGATTTTTATCTCCTGCCGGATGTGCCTGCCTGGTACAATGTTTCTCTGCCGATGATCTACAACAGGGTTCTACCTAAAGTAAGAAAAGAAAAGGCCATAAATATTCTAAAGAGCGTTGGGCTTGGCGATAGAGTGAATCATCTGCCAAACCAGCTTTCCGGAGGAGAACGTCAGAGAGTGGCGATCGCTAGAGCTCTTGCCAATGAACCGGAAATTATAATAGCGGATGAACCTACAGGTAATCTGGATTCGGTACGCGGAGAAGAAATTCTTAAAATACTATCAGATTTACATAAGAAAGGAAAAACAATTATAATTGTATCCCACGAAAAATACGTGGCAGAAAGAGGTAATAGAAAAATATATCTTAAGGACGGGTGCGTTGAAGGGAAAGGCAAAAAGTAGACCAGGTATATTGATCATAAACTGGCAGGATTGGACTAATCCCTTATCGGGCGGAGCTGAAGTTCATCTTCATGAAATATTTAAACGGCTATCGGAAGATTTTAATATTTACTTACTATGTACTCATTTTGAAAATGCCCCAAAAAACGAAGTAATAGACGGAATAAACATTTACAGAGTAGGCTCCCGAAACACATTTAATTTCTACGTACCTAAAGCATATAAAAAATTAAATGAGATGACAAAATTCGATCTTGTAATAGAGGATCTAAATAAAATTCCATTCTTCGGCGGAAGATTTATTCGGGAGAAGAGAATCGCACTAATTCATCATCTTTTCGGAAAAACTATATTCACAGAGACTAATCCTCTTTCTGCTTCTTATGTTTACTATACAGAAAAGCTTATTCCGAAACATTATAAGAAAGTGCCTATAATTGCCGTATCTAAGAGTTCAAAAAACGAACTCGTAAAAATGGGCATTCCGGAAGGAAATGTTAAAGTGGTTTTTAATGGAGTTGATATCAAGAAGTACCAATTAAAGGTAGGTAAGAGTGTCCGCCCAACGATTATTTGTCTTGCAAGGATGAAAAAGTATAAGAGAATGGATATCCTGCTTGATTCAGTTCCTGAAGTTTTAGAAAAGATTCCCGACTTGAAAATTGTTTTAGTGGGAGAAGGTGATGACCTGCCCCGGCTTAAGGAAATTTCCCGGAAGAATGGAATTAATAACGCGGTCGAATTTACCAATTTTGTATCCGGTAACAGGAAAATCGAGCTGCTCTCATCTTCATGGGTTTCGGTTAACACCTCTCCAAAGGAAGGTTGGGGATTGACTTCCATAGAAGCTCAGGCCTGTGGCACACCCTCGATAGTACCCGATTCACAGGGATTGAGAGAAACTGTAAAAGATGGATTGAGCGGATATATTTATCCCTTTGGAGATACTGATGCTCTATCCGGGATTCTTATAAAAGTATTAAAAGATAAAAAATTAGTTGTAGAGATGGGTAGGCGAGCGAGGACATGGGCGGCGAATTTTTCCTGGGATGAATCCGCGAAAAAGATGAAGGAAACGATTCTGTCCCAATTTATCAACCGCAGTTAAATTCAGATTCACAAAGAATAATAGTATTAGAAGCAGTACAAGTTAGAATTTCTAGTGATAGGGATTAAGTGATAAGTGTCTTTTCTTAATCCTTGCTTTTCTTCGTAGCTTTGCAAATAATTCTTAATCCTTGCTTAGCTTCAGGCTTTTCTTCTAATCCTAGATATTGAGTCTCCAGATGGTGAAGTTAAGAACCGAAGCAAAACTTACCCATAGTAGATAAGGAATTAACAAATAACCTGCAATCCTTGATATCTGCAAGAAAAGAATAATTGATACCAATATAGAAGCCCACAGGAATATGATTTCGATGAAAGCGGCGAATGGTGATTCCAGCCCGAAGAACAGAATAGACCATAGTGTATTTAAAACAAGATGAAAAATGAAAAAGAAGAATGCTATTTTTACGTTTTTATTTTTTAAACCCTTTCGCAAGACTAGAAATAAGGCGATGCCCATAAGTAAGAATAAAATCGTCCAGACCGGAGCAAAGACCCAGTTGGGAGGTCTAAATGAGGGCTTATTTATATTCGCGTACCAGGTTGGTATTGCTGGGGTGGTGAATATAGAACCTATAACACCCGCCATTTGGCACATAATTATACTTCCTAAGAGTATTAAAATATCTTTAGTTTTGTTTTTATTCATAATTACACTTTAATATTGCTTTGCGATAAGGTCTTCCTTAAATGAAGAAATTAGACCTTTGATTTTCCAGATGCGAAGCTTCATCCCTTCCCTGTTGCCTAACAGTTCACTCATTTCTTCATTTAAAGTTTTGAGCTCTCCTGAAGTAATCGAGATAGGTTGGTGCTGAAGACTAATTTTCTCCAAGGGAATTCCAGGGAAATATCTTAACAATTCAGGAGTCAATATAAGGAGTTCCATAGAGGTGTATCCTTCTTCGGTATTCATAATTTTGACAGGATAAAACAAAAAATCAGTTCTAAATCTGTATTGTATTGCGTCGTTCGTTTTTATTTCTTTATCTAAAGAAACAACATCAAAAACAAACCATGTAAACTTTTCTTCCAGATATTCATCTACAACATCCTTAAGTCCTTCGGGTATTTCGGGGTTTTTAACACCCAAAGAATCGAGATGTTTTTCTACCCATCTGATGAAACCGTCTTTATTCAAAACATGGGCGACGGAAATATCATGCGCTCCAATTTTTTTATGAAAGGTAATTTCTCCGGCTGCAGGTTTACTTATTCTTTCTTTACCTCCGTTCCTTTTTGAAAGGAGTATGTTCTGCCCCCGAATTTTTTTATTTATAAGATATGTAGCTTTTCTAAAAGTCTCTAAATCTCCTTTTTTTACAACCGGTTCATTTGGTAAGGGTAAAACTTCAAGAACTTCAGTGGAATCAGAAGCTCTCATATTTGTTGTAAGAAGGAGTATTTCTTCTTCTCCATTCCAGGCAATCATAGCTCTCTGAGTAGGCTCAAAAACCTTGACATAGGGGTCAAACGGAATAGAACCACGGTCTGCAAAAAGTGATATACTTAATAGTAAAAAGAAGATAAGATGTTTTTTTACTTTCATATTACCTCCTACTTCAATAATATCATTTTGCCACACGAGGTGGATTTTCGAGTGTTTAGCTTATAGAAATATATCCCGCTCGGGTACTTACTGGCATCCCACTGGTATATATGTTCTCCTGCGTTAAGTTCTTCATTAACCAGAGTTTCTAATCTTTGACCGTATATATTGTATATGCTGAGTGAGACTTTTTCTTCTTTAGGTAAATGGAATGAAATATAAGTTACCGCATTAAATGGATTTGGACTGTTTCTTACAGGTTGGTGTGTATAAGTAGTATCCTGTTCCTCAATAATTCCCGCCGGTTCATCTAATCTGTTATAAACCGGCTCCGGCCCGAATTCTTCTAATTGACCTCCGTCTTTAGAAAAAACCGATTCGCCTGAATATGCGATTGTTATTTCATCTCCTTCAAGTATGTTTTCAGAAAGTTGTAAGATAAGCATTGTCGAATCCTTAGAGCTCACCCCGATATCATCTATTGGAATATCGTTTGATTCATTCTGGTTGATGAGGAATTCGGAATTTGCGCTTTCATCAGGTTTAAGCATGTCTTTGTTAAAAGCCACTTGGATTCGGTCTCCGGTTGAATCAACCGCAGCGGAATAAAAGAGAGGAGAAGAGCCTTCGGGAGAATCAGATAAATCAGTAATCCCATAGCCATATTCAAATAATGGGTTATATCGCTCATCCCCAAAGTTAATAGGAATATCTTCCATTCTCGCCGGCCAGCTATGTGATAGGAGCCCAGATGGGTTGTAATCACCGAATAAAACGTCTGTTATCCCCCTTCCTTCTGTTCCCGGCAACCATGCTGCTATGAAAGCGTCAGAATACGGAAGAATAGATTCAATAATTAGTGGTCGTCCGGAAATTAATATAACAATAACGGGCAAACCAGCGTTTTTAATATTCCTGACCAAGTTAATTTGTGATACCGTTAGTTCCAGGTTGACCCTATCGCCGAGCATTTCTGCGTAAGGTTTTTCCCCAATAACCACTACAGCGACGTCAGCTGTTGTATCAATCGATGCCCCTTCTCTCGAATATGTGATATTCGCACTGGGTGCTTCTTGCTCCATGGCTTCTTTTATCGTGGTTCCCAGTGTAATACTTCCGCTGTCACCCTGCCAGGTGATTGTCCAACCGCCGCATTGATATCCGAGATTATCGGCATGTTCTCCTGCGAGAAAAATATGAATGTTTTCTTTAGGCAGAGGTAATATCCCGTCCTTCTTTTTCAATAAAACCAAAGATTTACGGACTGCCTCCCGCGCGACTGCCCGGTGAGCTCCGGTACCCAGCGAATCTAAAAGACTCCTATCGGCGTAAGGCCTCTCAAATAACCCCATTTCAAATTTAATCCGTAAAATCCTGCTTACCGCGTCGTTTATTCTATCTTCGCTCACGTAACCCGCTTCAACAACATTCTTTAATGTAGTACAGAAATCAATATAGTTATATGGAACCATAGCCATATCTATTCCTGCGTTTATAGCTTTTTGCACCCTCTCTTCGTAAGTGCCGGCTAATTGACTTATCCCCATCCAGTCAGTTATAACAAAACCTTCAAATCCCAACTCTTTTTTTAGAACAGAGTCTATTAAGTACTCGTTTTCATGGCATTCAACTCCATTCCAGCTGCTGTGTGATATCATAACAGAACCGACGTTATTCTCAATTGCTTTAACATAACCCGGCAAATGAATAGCCCGTAAGGTTGCTTCATCTATTTCAACATTTCCCGCATCAACTCCGTTAGTTGTACCGCCGTCTGCTACGTAGTGTTTAGCGCATGCTACAATACTGGAGGAATTTGCTATCGTATCTCCCTGGAAACCTCTTATGATTGCCGATCCCAACGTCTCAGCCAATTCCGGTGTTTCGCCGAAGCTTTCGTAAGTTCTGCCCCAGTGTTCATCTCTTGCAACGGCGATACATGGAGCAAATGTCCAGTTTAAAGCCGTTGCAGATACTTCCATAGCAGTAATATTTCCTATTTCTTCGACAAGGGCGGAATCACGAGTACAGCCCAATCCGATATTGTGCGGGAATATAACTGCCCCATAAGCATTGTTATGCCCATGTACAGCATCGATTCCATAAATTATAGGTATGCCGAGCCTACTAGACATTGCTCTACCCTGAAGGCTGTCGTACATATCTGCCCACGCCTCCGGGGTATTCGGATTTGGCGTAGAACCGCCTCCGCTAAGGACTGAACCCAAACAGTATGTAGATATATCGTTTAAAATATCAGCAGACCCCCTTTCCCCCTGAGCCATTTGTCCCACTTTTTCATCTATCGTCATACGGCTCAAGAGATCTGCTACCCTTTCTTCTACAGTTGCTGTACTGTCTAAATATACAGTATCCTGCGCGGATAGTGGTTTAATTGAGAATATTAAGAAAATAATAACTATTTTTTTTATCGATGAACTAATATTTGGCATAGAATTTACCTCCGTTAATTCAAAAAACTTATTTCAATAATATCATTTTGCCGCAGGATGTGAAGATGCGAGTATTAAGTTTGTAGAAATATATACCACTCGGGTACTTGCTGCCATCCCACTGATAAATATGTTCTCCTGCGTTAAGTTCTTCATTGACCAGAGTTTCTAATTTTTGACCGTATATATTATAGATACTGAGTGAGACTTTTTCTTCTTTAGGTAAATGGAATGAAATATAAGTTACCGCATTAAAAGGATTTGGACTGTTTTGTATCAGTTGGTCTGTAGAATTAGTATTTTCTTTTTCAGTAATTCCTGATGGTTCATCCAATCTGTTATAGACTTTTTCCGGACCGAATGGTTCTAACTGTCCTCCATCTGCCGAAAAAACCGAAATACCTGAATATGCGATTGTTATTTCATCTCCTTCCTGTATAGTATCTGCAAGTCGTAAGATAAGCGTTGTCGAATCATTAGAGTGGATTACTATATTCTCTATAGGGATATCTATTAACCCATTCCCCTTTACGGCGAATTCTGAATTTGCGCCTTCGGGTTCGAGCATATTTTTATTAAAGGCTACATGGACACGTGCTCCAATTGAATCAACCGCAGCGGAATAAAAGAGCGGAGAAGAGCCTTCGGGAGAATCAGATAAATCAGTAATACCATATCCATATGCAAATAAGGGTTCATATATAGCATCACCAAAATTAATAGGGATGTCTTCCATTTCCGCTGGCCAGCTATGTGATAGGAGCCCTGATGGATTGTAATCGCCGAATAATACATCCGTTATCCCCAGCCCTTCTGTTCCCGGCAACCATGCTGCTATAATAGCGTCAGAATACGGAATAATAGATTCAATAATTAATGGTCGTCCGGAAATTAAGATAACAATAACGGGCAGGCCTGCATTTTTAATATTCCTTACCAGGTTGATTTGTGAAATCGGCAAACTTAAATCATCTCTGTCACCGGTCCATTCTGCGTAAGGATATTCCCCAATAGCCACCACAGCCACATCAGCTGTTGTGTCAATCGATTCTCCTCCACGTGAATATGTGATTTCTGCGTCTGGTGCTGCTTCTTGTATAGCTTCCCTTATGGTAGTTCCTATGGTGATATCACCGCTGCTGCCAGTCCAGCTCATAGTCCATCCTCCGCATTGGTATCCGAGATTATCAGCATGGTCTCCTGCGAGAAAAATATGGTTGCTTTCTTTAGGTAGAGGTAATATTCCATCCTTTTTTTTCAATAAAGTTAGAGATTTACGTACCGCCTCCCGGGCGACCGCTCTGTGAGCTTCGGTTCCTAGTGAATCTAAAAGACCTCGGTCGGCATACGGTTTTTCAAATAACCCCATTTTAAATTTAGTTCTTAAAATCCGCCTTACTGCGTCGTTAATTCTATTTGTATCAACACTCCCCTGTTCGACAAGGTCTATTAACGTATTAAAAAAGTCGATATAATTGTAGGGAGCCATAGCCATATCTATTCCTGCATTTATTGCAGTTTCGACATTTTCTGCATAAGAACCGCCCAATAGATCTATTCCGTTCCAGTCTGATATAACAAAACCTTCAAATCCCAACTCTTGCTTTAGTACCGTATCTATCAGATAATAATTACCGTGACATCTGACGCCATTCCAGCTGCTGAACGAAATCATGACAGAGCCGATATTATTCTCGATTGCCTTAATATATCCCGGTAAGTGAATATCCCTTAAGGTTTCTTCATCTATTTCTGCGTTTCCCCGATCGTTTCCATTTGTTGTTCCGCCGTCGGCGACATAGTGTTTTGTGCATGCTAAAATACTTGAATTTTGGGCTATTGTATCTCCCTGAAGGCCTCTAACGATTGCCGAACCCATCATTTCGGCAAGTTCGGGTGTTTCACCAAAGCTTTCATATGTTCTGCCCCATCGTTCATTTCTTGCAACAGCAATACAGGGACCAAACGTCCAATTCAAACCGGTTGCAGATACTTCCATAGCTGTAATGTTCCCTATTTCTTCAGCCAGGATAGAATCGCGAGTACAGCCCAATCCGATATTGTGCGGGAATATCACTGCTCCATAAGCGGTATTATGACCATGTACCGCATCGATTCCATAGATTATAGGTATACCGAGTCTACTCGACATCGCTCTTCCCTGAAAGCTATCATACATGTCTGCCCAGGATTCCGGAGTGTTCGGGTGTGGGGCAGAACCACCCCCGCTTAGTACTGAGCCCAAATAGTATGTTGATATATTATTTAAAATGTTGTCAGATGATCTTTCCCCCTGTATCATTTGCCCCACTTTTTCTTCGATAGTCATCCTGCTCAAGAGGTCTTCTACCCTTTCTTCGATTGTTGCGGTGCTGTCTAAATATAAAGTATCCTGCGCGGATAATGGTTTAATTAAGAATATTAAGAAAATAATTACTATATTTTTCGGCATAATAACCTCAATATTTTAAATTTTTTTCATTTTTTTCATTATAATTCACCAGGAGTTCAATTGTGTGATTCAATAATTTTGTATCTCCCCAGCTGCCGTGACCTGGAATTACAACTCTTGCGTTTTTGTATCTATCTAAGACCCTTTTAACCGATTTTGGCCATTCTTCCATATTTGCATCATCGGTGAAACCGGGGCCTCTACTTTCAAGAGATTTAACCATACATCCGCCGAATAAAATCTTTCTATTATGAAAATATACTACCAAATTATCGATTGAGTGCGATTCACCGGGAAAGTAAACTTCTACTGTTTCTTCTCCGATGGTTAGTTTAAGGCCTTCTTCAATATCGAATAAGCGGTTTGGAGCTTTGAATTTTTGAGCTTTGTACGCTTTAACACATTCTTGATTTTCATTACCCGTTTTCTTCATTAACTCCACGGCAGCTTTCATCGTTTCGTATATTTCGCCGTCTTCTATTAGTTTGGCAGTGAGTTCCGAACCATACACCGGAATATTTTGACTCAGCAAATACTCGTTCCCGCCCAAATTGTCGTTGTGAAATCCTGTATTGATTTCTATGATGTTGGCTTTTTTGTTTTCATTCTTTATCCACTCGATGACTTTTCTTGTCGCCTCATTATTGTAAGGAGTGTCTACGAAGATTACATCGTTACCTGATAAAAAAACTACGAGAGAATTACCTGGCCAGGGAAAACAATGCGTAACGACATAAACTCCATTTTCTATTTCTTTAATCTCCAAATTTTCACTCAACTGTATTTCGCTACTGTAGGCTAAGATAAGAAAACTTATGAATGTTGTAATAAAAAATTTGACCAAATTTTTATTGAAGAACACTAATTGCCTTCTTCGAACATGTCTATCAAAATATTAACTGAAGTTTCGACGCATTTAAAGCACTTTTCTTCGAGCAGGTTATTCTCTTTAAATTTCTTTTGCCCTTCTTCCGTTGTTAAATCGCACTTTATAATATCATAACAAATAGCACTTCCGATTTTTTCTTCGAATTTTTTGTAGAACTTTAATGATTTTATATAACATTGTTTTATAGATTCTTGATCTTCTGCCTTTTGTCTTCCGTGTTTAAGATTTATGGCAAGAATCGCACCGGTTACAGCACCGCACACAGAGCCTCTTCTTGCTATCCCTCCGCCGAAGCCCGTGGCAATAGAAGGATTTCTTTCAAGACCCAAATAATCCTGCATAGCCATTAAAACACTTTCTGCGCAGATAAATCCTTCCTTAAAGAAAGATACTGCCTTTTTTGCTAAATTCTCTTTCATATAAGTAGTGTAATTTTTTTTAATAAAAAGTCAACAAGGCTGATTTAATAATATCCGTACGATGGTTTTAGAGTGTTTTCCTGAGCAGAATTCTCCTCATATACCAGGTAATATTGCTGCTTTCATCATTTTCTTTAAGTATTCGGAGGAGTTCATTCGATATATTTTCTCTCTCCTCCCTGGAGAGATTCTTTAAAACATATTTTTCTTTTTTCCATATAGTAGCAGAGTTCGGATAAAACCAGCTTGCTGCAGTAGAATTACTTACAGGCAGAGATATCTTTTCATTATATAAGACTTCAGCATTATAATCCCCTGCGGATAATATTTTACCGACATAAAGGACTGCTCCCTCGGAAGCAATAAGTCTTTTGTTTATGCTAAGATACTTTTTAAAAACATCGA
This sequence comes from uncultured bacterium, assembly GCA_964534175.1. Classification (GTDB taxonomy): domain Bacteria; phylum Hydrothermota; class UBA3072; order UBA3072; family UBA3072; genus JAFGHJ01. Next base: position 95,697 of record CAZHNS010000004.1, read on the forward strand.
CATCAGTATCGATATCTTCTACTTCTTCAATAAACAACCATCCGCCTTCCTTTAGTTCATTTATCCATTTGTTCACTAAATCAACTACATTTTTCAAATGGGAAAGCAAAAATCGGGCATACATAAAATCCGGTTTAATCGGGAAAGGGAAGTCTTTGATGTCGTGTAGTATAAAACTGCAATGATTAAATTGTTTCTTTGCATATTCTAACATTTCTTTAGAATTATCAAAACCGTAAACCTCTTTACATTTCAAGGTTTTATAAATCATATCGGTAGTAAATCCTGGGCCGCATCCCAGATCCAGAGCTGTTTCTATTTCCTTGTTTACGTGTTTGCGTAAGAATTCGGCTGCCAGAGGGTTGAAAACCCTGGCTATATCACCTAATCTAACGGCAGCTTTTTTTGTGGTACCAAAAGTATATCGCATCTTTCTCCTTCGATAAGCCTCGATTATAATAAGGAGGGTTAATTTGTCAACCTGCTTGACTTAACAAGCTATAAGGGTATCTTTTGCTTAATGGATAAAGAAAGAAGAAAAATCGAAATAAGAGGTATTGTTCAGGGAGTTGGATTCCGTCCCACAGTATATCGTCTCGCAAAGGAATATGACTTAAAAGGTTCTGTCTTCAATGACAGTAAAGGTGTAACTCTGGATATTGAAGGCTCTTCACAAAATATAGGCTGTTTTTTAGAAGAACTAAAAAAGAATCCTCCTCCGCTTTCAGATATAGAAGAAATCCAAACCGAAGAACTACCAGTAAAAGAATTTGATGAATTTAAAATAATCGAAAGTGAAGAAAGCGAGGAAAAAACGACTCTTGTTTCTCCCGACATAGCAACGTGTGAGGACTGTAAGAAGGAATTGTTAGACAGGCAGGACAGGAGATATCAATATCCTTTTATAAACTGTACAAACTGCGGCCCACGTTTTACCATAACAGAAGAACTTCCTTATGATAGAAAAAACACGACCATGAAAAAGTTCGAAATGTGTGAGAAATGTAGAACAGAATATGAAAATCCTGAGGATAGAAGATTTCACGCGCAACCCAACGCATGCAGCAAATGTGGACCGCATCTTGAACTTTTAGACTCTAAAGGAAAAAAACTAAAAGGTAATCCGATAAATAGAGCAATTAAACTTCTAAAAAAAGGTAAAATAATTGCAGTTAAGGGGCTCGGAGGATTTCACCTTGCCTGTAATGCTCGTGATAAAAAAGCAATCAAAATTTTAAGAGAAAGAAAAATGCGTCCATATAAACCCCTTGCACTTATGGCAAAAGACATAAGCGTTATAAGCGAGTTTGTACATATCTCAGACAAAGAAAAAGAACTCACTTCAAGTCCTCGTACCCCGATTGTTCTTCTTAAAAAGAATGAAAAAAATCCTCTTCCGGATAATATTGCTCCGAATAATAATTTTCTCGGTTTCATGTTGCCATATACTCCTCTGCATATACTTTTGTTTGAAAAATTAGAAGTTCTCGTTATGACATCCGGCAACAAAAGAGACGAACCGATTGCTTTCGATAACCAGAACGCAATTAAAAGACTTGAAGGTATTGCCGACTATTTTCTCATTCACAACCGCGATGTATGGATTCAGGCTGATGACTCTATAGCTAGAATAGTCGACGATGAACCTCTTTTATTAAGACGCTCCCGAGGTTATGCTCCCCAACCCCTACGATGCCCTACCCGGAACGAGAAGAAAATCATTGGTTTTGGAGCACATAAGCATAATACTTTCTCGATTTCCAGGGATGATGAAATTTTTGTAAGCCACTACATAGGAGAAACAGATAACATCGAAACAATAAAAGCTTTCGAAAGAGGAATAGAACACTTTATTAATTTCTTCGACATTCCTCCGGATTTAGCAGTCGTAGACTTACACCCCGAGTACCAGGCAACTAAATTCGGGAAAAAATGGGCCTTTGACAACAACAAACCTTTAATAGAAGTACAGCATCATCATGCACATATAGCGTCCTGTCTTGTAGATAACCAGTTGGATGAAAAAGTTATAGGAGTAGCATGGGACGGAACAGGGTATGGGGAGGATGGAAAAATATGGGGAGGAGAATTCTTAATTGCTGACCTGGAAGAATATGAGAGAAAAGCCCATTTGCAATACATCCCTCTTCCGGGAGGAGATATAACAGTTAAAGAACCGTGGAGAATGGGTGCAGTATATTTATATGATATCTTTGGCAATAGTTTCAGAAGGTTAGATATAGATTTTGTAAAAACCTTGGACAATAAAAAATGGTCATTCATCAAAACTATGATAGAGCAAAGAGTAAACTCTCCTCTAACCTCATCGATAGGAAGACTGTTTGATGCGGTCTCTTCTATATTAGGTATAAGGAGCTCAATAAATTACCAGGGTCAAGCTGCAATCGAGCTTGAGATGATAGCAAAAGAAGATGAACACGAATTTTATAAGTTTGATATAATAAAAAGTATAAACACTTACATCATTGATCCAAAAAAGGTTATCGAATCAATTGTTGAAGACATCAAAAAAGGAACAGCCAATGAATATATTTCCATCAAATTTCATAAAGGTTTAGCGGAAATGATTGTTGATGTTTCAAATTTATTAAGAGAAGGAACTGGTATAAATAAAGTCTGTCTTTCAGGTGGAGTCTTTCAGAATATCGTGTTAAGAAACGAAGCAACCAAAAGGTTAAAAGAAGAAAAATTTAAAGTCTATAATCACAAAAAATTACCGCCGAATGATGGCGGCATTTCCGCAGGGCAGGTTGCAATTGCTATGAGGAAAGCTAAGTAAGGCAAAACTCTTATTTAACTATTTTCTTCTGATTTCTTCCTTAAGGAGTTCAGCGGCAATTACAAGTCTTTGTATTTCGTTGGTCCCTTCATATATCTGAGTAATTTTAGCGTCTCGCATCATCTTTTCTACCGGATAATCCTTCATGTAGCCGTAACCACCAAGAACCTGTACAGCTTCGACCGTCACTTCCATCGCTACATCGGAAGCGAATAATTTTGCCATTGCTGACTCTTTAGAAAATTTCTTTGCCCCTCCGTCTATGTATCTGGCAACCTGATAAACCAGAGCCCTGGCTGCTTCTACTTTTGTGGCCATCTCTGCAAGTTTTACCTGAATAGCCTGAAATTCTCCGATCTTTTTACCGAATTGTTTTCTTGTGTTTGCATAAGATACAGCTTCCCTTAAAGCTCCTTCCGCGATTCCTAACGCTTGAGAGCCGACTCCTACGCGGGATTGGTCGAATGTTTTCATGGCCATCATAAAACCCGAGCCTTCTCTTCCAAGTAGATTTTCTTTAGGGACTTTACAATCCGTAAAAACAAGTTCTCTTGTGGCTGCTGCTCTTATTCCTATTTTGTCTTCTTCTTTACCGAAGGAGAATCCTTCAGTGTCTTTCTCTACAATAATTGCGGAAAGACCTCTTATGCCCTTTTCCGGGGCTGTGGCTGCAACTACCACATAAATGTCGGCTTCACCTGCGTTCGAAATAAATATTTTATTTCCGTTGAAAACATAATGGTCCCCGTCTTTTGTCGCTTTTAACTGAACGTTTCCAGCATCGGAACCTGCTTCAGGTTCTGTTAAGGCAAAAGCTGCCCACTTCTCGCCTGACCCAATAGGAGGAAGATATTTCTTTTTCTGTTCTTCACTGCCGAAGAGAATTATTGGTATTGCTCCAAGGCCGTTTGCTGCGTATGCGGTGGCTGTTCCGCCGTCGACTATAGATATTTGCTCTGTAGCAAGACACATACCGAACATCCCCATACCCAGACCTTCATATTCCTCAGGGATAAAAACTCTTATTAAGTCTGACCGCCCGATTTCCTTGCGTACTTCGGGTGAAAGCTTGCTTTCCCTGTCCATTTCCTCTCTTAAAGGTTTTATTTTTTCTTCGGCGACGGTTTTCGCCACTTCCTGTATCATTTGTTCTTCTTCTGTGAGCTTATAATCCATGTTTTCCTCCTTAAATTTTATCGTTTCCCTATTTCGCCTCTTAAAAGCGGCGAGCCAGATTGAAAATTGTTTATGTTATTTTAGTGTTGTTTCGCAAAAATTCAAGCCTAAAGTTTTCTCTCACAAAGATACAGTAACCACAAAGTTTTTTTGTTTTTTTATCTTGATGCCTTTTCTAGTGCTTCCTTAAGAGAGCTTTCAAACATGTTGTATGACCAGGTTGCGCCTGTGATTGCGTCGAGGCTGTCTATTTTTTGTTTTTCGAGAAGAATATTTGGGTAAATATCTATCGCTTTCCATTCATTTCGGCACTGATTTACATATTCGGGAATATCCTTGAACCTTTCTTCGTATTTTTCATCGAAAAAAACTTTATTATCCATATCTATAATGCTGAAATCCACCTTAGATATCTTTCCCTCAGAGATGGTGATTTTAGTTACCCCATAGAAATTCTCTCTGAGGTAGATTGATTTTGAAATCCCGGTAAATTCACCATCTTTATATTTGTGTGAATTTTTTGCAACGCAGGATACAGATAATAGAAGAGGAATAGTTGTTATGATTGATAAAAGAGTACTTCTTCGCATAAATTATTCCTTATTTCTTTATTGGTTACCCGTTTCTTTTTCAATCAATTCCGACAGGATTTTGATATGCTCGGGTGTTGTCCCGCAGCAGCCCCCGATAATAGTGGCTCCGGCTTTGTAACATTCCAGAGTTTCTTTCGCGTATATCTCGGGTTTCCTATAGAAAACCTTTCCCTTTGCCAATTTCGGCTTTCCGGCATTCGGCTGTGCCGCTATGGGTAAATCGGTTGATTTTTTAAGAATTGAAACCACTTCTGCCATCTCCAGAGGTGCCAGATCACCGCAGTTTGTTCCCACAGCGTCAGCTCCCTCTTCTGTTAGCCTTTTTGCGCATTCTTCCGCCGAGTTTCCCATCATTGTTTTTCCTCCGTTTTTTACTGTCTGGAATGATATGGAAGCAATGACCGGAATTTTAGATATCTCTTTGCATGCGCGAACAGCGCATACCGCTTCCCGTAGCTCGAACATTGTTTCGATAATAAGACCATCTACTCCGGCACCCGCGAGTATAGAAGCTTGCTCTTTAAAAGTTTCATAAAAATCTTTTTCCTTATAGGTTCCATATGGTTCGAGCATTTGTCCCGTGGGACCGATATCACCCAGAACATATCCTTCATCTCCCGCGGCATTTCTTGCCGATTTTACACCGGAACGATTAACTTCCTCGAGATCTATTTTTAGATTATGTGTTTCTGCATAAAGACGGGTCATAGAAAAAGTATTAGTTATTACGGCATTGCTTCCGGCATTAAAGTAATCTCTATGAATTGATTCTACAATTTCAGGGTTTGTTAAATTACTGTTGCATCTACCTAAAGCCCCACGTCTTTCCAATTCGGTGCCCATCGCCCCGTCTAATATTATAACTTTGTTACCATTAAGAAACTTTTTAAAATTCAATATTACCTCTCTGTTTAACATGAAGAATAAACACTTTAACTGTGCCTGTCAAGGATTTGAAAAAGAAGTTATTTTTTTGTGTTTAAGGGTTTTGTACAAACAAAAAAATGAAGAGGATATTCTCCTTCTTCTAAAATAAACTCATCGTAAAAATGCTTTTCCTTTATTTCTTTAACTTCAAATCCTTCTGCTTTTAAAAGAGATTGCCAGGTTTTTTTATCGAAAAGACCTAACGTATGCACATCGGTATAAGTTTCTAACTTTCCTTTATCGCGGATTAAATAAATTATTGTTGCCTCATAGATTGAATCGTTTTCTTTGGATATATAGTTATTCTCAAATATTGTAATTTCAACATCTCCTTTCCTGCCGGTATATACAAAATTATTTTCTTTAAAACTTTCCTTCAGGTTAGCGACAATAAGAAGAACTCCTCCGGGATTTAAATGTTTGTTTGCGCATTTAATAGCTTTCTTTAGATCGGCCGTTGTTGTCATATAACCAATAGATTCAGGTAAAATTACTGCATCAAAATTTTTTCCCAGTTCCACTGTTCTCATATCACCGTGATGATAATCCACTTCGGGATTCCGCTTTATCGCAATCTCAAGCATTTTTTCGCTTAGGTCAACGCCCGTTACTTTAAAATGTCTTTTGAACGTATAGTCATAGATACCGGAACCGCAGCCAACATGAAGTAATGTTTCTGGACTTATTTTTGAGTTTTGTTTGATTAATTTGGAGAATAATTCAACTTCTTTAATCCCTTCCGCAGGAGGGTAAACGAGTGATTCTGTCCAGGCAAGGTCTGTATACGCTTTCCACTTGTTTTTCATTGAATACAATATTCTCCTTTTTAAGTGTGTATTTGTAGTTAATTTGGGCGATTCTTTTTTGTTCTAAAACAAAAATAAAAACTCTTAGGTTAAAGTCAAGGAGTGAAAAGTATTAGGGTTTTGAACTGAGTATACTTGTAAAGGTGAGACTTAAAAAATTCTTAAGCTAAGAAGAATAGAAATTTTTTGGACTTAACTTTAACTTTTGCGATATCGTTTCTATTATACCAGGAAGTTTACGCTCGACTTCAGGTGATAGAGAATCCTTATAACCCGTCTGCTTTTTTATTCGTATTGCGAAAATATCAATGATTTCGGGCTTTTTAAAACTCTTTTGCCACAACAGCCAGGCTGTTTTTAAATCGATACAATGAGAAGCCGAAACACTTTCAGTCTCTAAATTATCAAGGTGTAAAAATTTTACAGTACCCTGTTTACTATTAGGCATTTCTGCAGCGTCTATTATTACGAGATGATTGTACTCCTTGCTTAATTCTAAAAGACTGAAAGCCTCAATATTTCCACTCTGTATATCTAAAAGGTTCTTCCTTGTTTTGAATTTCTTTTTCAATTCTTGAGCTATTTTTATCCCTACACCGTCATCACCCCTGTAAGGATTACCTATTCCAAAAATTAACGTATTCATTTAAACTTAATTATCTTTCTGTTTGATAAAGCCAGCTGCGTCTTGCAAGGCCAAAAGCAGCTTAGACAAGCCGTCTCCAGTTTTTGCCGACCCCTCAATAATTTGGAAGGGTTTTGTAAAATCTGTCAGCAGTCTATCAACTTTTCTTCTCTCCGGATTGATTTCCGGTTTTTGATTAATGAAAATAAGATAGGGAACTTTTAAAGCTTCCAGTTCCTTTAATAGTTTTATGTCTTCCTTATCGAAACGACGTGAACTATCCATCACAAATATTGCAACATCTATACCTTCCGTCAGACATTCGCGTACAGGAGTAAGATGAGCTTGCCCGGGTGTGCCAAAAAGATGAAATTCCTGACCACGAAAAATAATTTTCCCGTAGTCCAATGCTACTGTCCTGCCCTTATGTTCAACATTCAAAGCCCCCGGAACCAAATGTTGGATCAGGGTACTTTTACCTGCTTCCGACTTGCCAAAAATCACAATTTTAGCTCGATTCATCAATCATCCCATCAGAGAATAAATTTTATATTATTTTCTCCACTTTAGAAAGGGCCAATTCGTTTTTTATAAGTCTTTTAACTTCATGATGATTGGCAAAGATGATGGCTCTGGAACGGCAGAAATCCCAGCAGGTCATACACTGTATGCAATTATCAATACAATTGATTTCGGGAGGCTTACCTTCTTCAGATGGGGGAACAATTACTGGATCGACTTTGTCTTCTCCTGATTGAGGACAGACAATGATACATTCCTTACAACTTACACACCTATCTGCATCTCTTGTAATGTCCAGCTCGTTTTTCATAGTCCCCATTCCTTAATTAAGTTTCGGTTGGAATCCCACAATTCTATTTTGAAACTTCTGCCGCCAACAGCATGAGTTGCACAGGAAAGACACGGATCGTATGCCCTAACGATCATTTCCAATTGATTCAGTGTGATTTCATCGGGGGTTCGATTCGTAATAAGCTTGGAAGCGGTTTCTTTCAACGCGTCATTAAAACCGTAATTATTGTGTTGTGTAGCAACAAACAAATCTACCTTAACCGCTTTGCCTTCTTTGTCCAATTCATAACTGTGCACTAAAGTCCCTCTCGGCGCTTCCACAACGCCTATTCCCTTTCCTGCTTTAACTTCTACTTGAACGAAAATATTATCTTTTATAATATCGTCATCTGTTAGTAATTCTTTTATACGCTCAAACGCATAAATTACTTCTATGTAACGTGCAAAATGATAAGTAAGCGTCTTGTGAGCAGGTCTGCCACAATTTTCTCTAAACCAGGATAATTCTTCATTCGTAATAGGATAAGTGATATCATTTGCAATATTTATTCTCGCCAGAGGACCAACTCGAAATCGCTTGCCGTTTTTAAGAAGAGGAAATTTCATATAACTCCAGTTTTCTATCTTTTCTTCCACGAAATCGAAATACTTGTTCGGTTCAAAATCTTCGATTTTATTGCCATCTTCGTCAATCACTCTAATATTACCCTCATAAAATGCTATCATATTATCATTGTAAAGCCCCATATAAGCGGTTTTTATATCTCCAAGTTCCTGGACTAACTTGATTTTTTTATCAAACAGCTTACGGAGACTTTCTGCAAACCACACGAGATCGTCTTCAGTCTTTTTGACTCTATCAAGGAGCCCCTTGCGTTCTTCTTCCGAAATAGTTTTTACAACTCCGCCTACTCTGGAACCTATAGGATGTCCTGGTCGTCTTCCTGCTATTTTGGCAACTTCTGTACCTACAGATCTAATCTCAAGTACTTTTCCAACAATTTCCTTATTGTCTTCATATAAACCAAGAATGTTCCTTTTTAACGGATCAACATCCTCATGAATTAAATCCGGCAAACTTAAGATCGCTATTGATAGCATATGACTTTCAATCAGCTGACCAAGTGCCATCAACTCTCTAATCTTTTTAGCTGTCGGAGTTATCTGTGTGTTAAAACAGTCTTCCACAGCTTTAGTGGAAGCAAGATGATGAGACATCGGACAAATTCCGCAAACCCTTGCGGTAATAAGCGGAAGCCTTTCTGCTGGACTTCCCTCACAAAACTTCTCAAAACCCCTGAACTCCTGAACACAAAACTTAGCGTCAGATATTTTACCACTATCATCATAAAACAAAGAAATTTTTCCATGTCCTTCGACTCTTGTCACCGGATTAACGCAAACTTTTTCACTCACGATAATCCTCCTAAACCTCTATCTTTTTAATCAACTGATATACTTTTTCAGTATCTTTCTTACGTAATTCAGGCATAGAAAGTGTGAAACTATAGAAAGTATGTATATAATCGGATATTTTTTCCTTAATTTCTTCCTCGGTTTTACCCGTAAAATGGCTTATTCGTTTAGTTAAATCATATAAAATGCCGTGTTTGGGTTCGATAAAAACTCTATCGATTGGACCTCTACAACCCATACAGGGGACTCCGGCTTTAGTACAGGGGGCTCCGCATCCACTTCTACTAACGGAACCGAGACAAATATATCCCTGAGATAGAAGACACTCTTCCTCATCGGGAAAACTATTCAGTGTTCTCTTTATTTCTGAAGAAAGTTCTTTCTTGACGACCCTATCGCATTCAGCACAAATGGGAAGATCTATACGCTCTGGCTCTTGACCGCTTACAAGTTTTAATAGTGAATTTGCTAGAATATCTGCCGGTGGCGGACAGCCCGGAATATAATAATCAACCTTAACTATAGAATCAATTGGTGAAACCCTCTTTGCGAGATATGGAATTTCTTCCGGGCTAAAATCATCCCCATAAGCTTTTGACAAAGTCTCAATCATAGTGAAAGCAGAACCTATGCCAGGGATTCCACCAAAACATGCACATGTACCGAGTGCAACAAGTGTTTTTGAATTCTCTCTCATTTCCTTAAGCTTCTCTGCATTCTCACTATTACGCACCCCGCCTTCAATCAATGCTATATCCGATTGTGAAATTGATTTGGCGTCCATTAAAACAGGAGAAAAAACAAGATTTCCACCGGAAAGAACATCGAGTAATTTTGTCCCTAAATTAACTAAAGAAACATGACAACCGCAGCACGAAGCTAATTGTATTGTGGATATTTTCATTGCTTTACGCCCCTAAACTTCCTTGTTTCATGGAGACAATTTTTTTACAGGCGTTGGGCCCTGTATGCTCTACAAGTAAATCGACCTTCTTATCCATCACCTTCCCAATCATACCTGCAAACAAACCATGTGTTATACGGCAAATCACACCGTTTTGCTCTATTCCATGAGTCATACAAACTTCACGTATAGGACATTCACGGAATATCAAATATGCTTTCTTAACCTGATCATCTCCAAAAATATATCCGGCCTCTCCCTTGTCCTTCCATAGTTCGATGTGCCACACACCTTCTTCGGCGTCCATAAGCATTTTTAGTGCTTTATCTAAATCTTTAGTTTTATCAAGTTTTTCTCCCTCAATTTTTCCAATATCTTTACCAGTCTGATACATTAAGGTATTGGCAGCCTTACCTATAAGACTTTCAGAAGCATGGCTCAGACTTGCTAAGATTCTTACCAGAGCCTCGATATTTTTTTTATAAAGATTTTCATCCCCGCTCATATCGGTCACTATTCCTGTAATACCTTTGCTATTCTCTTAGCTGTATTTTTCATGGAAATGAACAGAAGCCCCAATTTAGCTTCCGAGCTAACAATACCGGTAAGAACGACCGATTCACCTGCACTAATAATTAATACGTAACCATCTGCACCTTTTATATATATTTCTTCCAGCGTACCCCTCTTCATTTCCTCGGCCGTACGTTCGCCTAAACCAAGAATAGCAGCCGTCATTGCGGCAATCCTCTCTTCTTCCACGTCTTCCGGTAAAACACTGCCGATAATCATACCGTCCATCGAAACGATCGCTGTCGCTTCCAAGCCATTCGTTGCAGAAATTGCGTTCTCCATAATTTCTTCCAAAGCCTCATCCAACGTTTTATCTTCCATCTTTCCTCCTTTTTATTAGAACATTCCTATTATATCGGGCAGTATCAAATTGAGTAGTAATCCAAGTTTTAATTTCCTGCTATCCAAAAGTATTGCCCATCTATATTCTTTAAAGGTTAAAACCATGAGTGTTTTATTCTCTGCTAGATCCATTATAAAGTACTTATATGTTGCTGGCAGCTTCATTTCTTTCAAATATTTATTTATATCTTGAGCCATTTTATTGAAAAGCTTACCGGCTTTGCCAGAGCATTTGTAAGAACTTAATTCTTTGTTGTCAGAGATGGTAAAAATATGACTGGCCAGTAGAGTTTCCCCTAATTCTTTTTTCAGAAGTTGGAATGCCTTATCGAATTTTTCTGCTTTTTTATTAATTTGTTCGGTTTTCTTTTTATTCATTTTGCTGCTTTTTTTAACTTCTACTTTTTTTTCTTTACTCCTGCTCTTTTTTTCGTCTACACGTTTCATACCTTCAAGTAATATATATTCGAGAGACACACCGGAGATAGTAATTCGTTCATGTTCTCTTTCTCTTATGACGGTGTCGACATCTTCGAAAGACAGCATTCTAAAAATAGCTTCTATACCTTCAAGATTATCTATATCGGCATCAATAATATTGCCTTCTTTAAACCAAATCCTGCCACTTTTATTCGTTTCCTTATCCTTTACTGTGATAGAAACGGTCATTCTTTCCATGCTTATTAGCTCTAAAACAGTTGCAAGAGATATCTTTCTTATACTTGTTACCTCGGCTGCCTCGAGCTCCAATCCTTTTTTTACTTCCCTTATCATTTCTTTAAGATCTATGGGTTTATTAAAAAACTTGATAGCTCCGATATCCCGTGCACGATCTTTTAATTTTGGTGTCCCATAGGCGGTAATAAGAATAATTGGGATGGCAGGATATTTTTTGTCGACAAGATTGACAAGTTCAATACCTCTCATTCCCGGAAGTTGCTGATCCGTTATTAGTAACGATACGTCATTTTCTTCGAGCGTTTTCCATGCGTCTTCTGCGTTTGTATGCGTAATCATTTTGATGTTATCGATTGAGTATTCCAGACCATCCTTCAAGTTTTCCAGAAACGAAACATCATCGTCTACAATTATTACTTTTCGTTCCTTCATAACTTATGATTCCCTGAAAATTATTTTCACCGTTGTCCCCCTATCTCTTTCGCCGATAAAAGTAATATCACCACCCTGTGTTTTTATTATTTTGGCAGCTTGATAGAGTCCTAATCCGGCTCTATCCCTTTTGGTTGTAAAAAAAGGTTCAGCTACTTTATGTAAGTGATCCTCTGCTATTCCGATGCCCTTATCGGTAATGTTAACAATTGCTTCACCATCCCTCACAAAGTATTTAAACAAAAGTTTTTTTTCGGTCGAACCTTCCATTGCTTCAATTGCGTTATCGATAATTTCCGTAAAAGCCACAACGATTAAGAGTTTATCTCCGTTCATAATAAATTCCCTTTCGTCGTATTCACAATAAAAATCAACACCTTTATCTTGACAGTATTTGTTAAACCTATCTTTGTTGTTTAAAATCAGCTCGGTAAGATTTAATTTCGCGGAACCGATTCCCTCATATCTTGAGAATTCTCTTAAAGTGAAGAGTAGAGACTCCATACGTTTTATCTCTCTGAGAGACCTATTTAAATATTCTTTTCTTTTCTCGTCATCCAGATTTTCATACATATGTTCCAGAACCTGCAAGGAGCATTTCATAGAATTAACCGCATTGCCTACAGAATGACGGATATGAGAAATGATGGCTCCGATGGAAGTAAATCTCCTCATTTCTGCAAGATTTCTTTCAAGCTGTTCTATCCTTGTTATGTCTTCCATAATAAAAAGATATTCGCCTTTTTTGATTTTTACCCCAGATACAAGAAAAGATTTATCCCATTCTTTTCTTATGGACTGGAGTTTTTCTTTTTTTTCTGAGCTTATTATTTGCTTAAGAATGCAGGTTTTACATACATCCTCCTTACCAAATATAGCTTTATAACACTTTTTTCCTATTAAATCTCTGGGATGATCTCTACTCAATTCTGCGACTGCGCTATTTAGCTTAACCAGATTGTAATCTTCATCTACCACATATATCATTTCACTTAGAGAATCAATTGTTTTGTACCAGGATTCTATAATGGCGCTTAGGTCCGTTTCCGGGGAATAAACTTCAACAAGAAAGATATTCTCCGAAGAGTTAGACATTTCTAAAGGGATAATTCCAACCTTTATCTGTTCTATTTGACCATTACAATCAAATTCGACTTTCCTTTCGGTTTTTTCCCGGAGAGTTTCCAAATCAATATCGTCAGGAATAATCGAACTGACAGAATAATCACATTCTCTGAACGTCCTATTTTCGAAGAGAAGTTTCCCGGACTTATCCAAAACAAAAAAGGAACAATGCAGACAATCTAATATATTTATAATTTCTTTGACCCCTAATTCTAAAACAAGATTTTTCATATCTATAGTATAATCCAAAAAATATAAAATTCAAGGTAGAAAATAATATAATTTTACATCATTTGTCTATTATATTTTACAAATATTAAAAAATCGAGAAAAATAATTTGACTATGGGAGAATGCGAAATATGATACCTTGACATTGATTCCTACGCACTAAAATGGGTTTACCGCTTGAAATTTTACTAAAACAGCATATACTAATTACTGTAAAACGTTAACAATCAAAATTATGTGGGGGGATATAAATGGAAAAAGTTTTATTGTTGATTTCTTTTTTCTTGGTAGGAGTAACTGCTCTTAAATCAAAGGCGCTTGAGCTACCTTCAATTTTTGGTGATAACATGGTAATGCAGCAGAGAGCGGAAGTATCAATGTGGGGTAAGGCTTCTTCGGGTGAGGAGATAAAAATTACTTCATCATGGGGAGAAAAAAAGACTTTGAAAGCTGAAAGTAACGGAGAGTGGACGACAAAACTAAAAACACCGGAAGCAGGCGGTCCCTATGAAATAAAAATAAAAGGAAAAGATTCCGAAATATTATTTGTAAACGTATTAATAGGTGAAGTGTGGGTATGCTCAGGACAATCCAACATGGAAATGCCGCTTATAGGCTGGCCTCCGCGAGACACCGTAAAAAATTCCGCGAAAGAAATAAAAAATGCCGATTATCCTGAAATTCGTTTGTTCACCGTAGCAAAGAGTATTTCCGCAGAGCCGAGAGAAGACTGTAAAGGCTCCTGGGCAGAATGCAGTCCCGAGACGGTAAAAAATTTCAGTGCGACGGCTTATTTCTTTGGCAGGGAAATTCACAAAAAACTTGGGGTTCCAATAGGGCTCATTCACACAAGCTGGGGAGGAACGCCCGCGGAATCATGGACTGCTCCTAAGTATCTTGGTAAAGTAGAAGGGTTTTCGGATTTCGTTGCTAATCTCAGCAAGCTTTCATCGCAAGAAGACGAATACGTTAGCTGGCTTAGCTCGCATCCTGTAATCGAACCAGAAAGCGACGACGAACGCGCGGGTAAAGGAATATCCTTTAATGATACAATTTGTCCTGTTCCGGATTTTGATGATTCCCAGTGGAAAGAAATGAACCTTCCGACCCTGTGGGAAAGTGTTGAATTTGGTGTTTTCGACGGGGTGGTATGGTTTAGAAAAGAAATAAATATTCCGAAAGTCTGGGTAGGTTCGGATTTGATGCTGGAACTCGGCCCTATCGATGACATAGATATAACTTTCTTTAACGGTGAAAGAGTCGGAGGTTATGAGGGCATGGGTTTCTGGACAGTAGAGCGTAAGTACAAAATACCATCGAATCTAGTTAAGAAGGGTAAAAATGTAATAGCAGTAAGAGTTGTCGATTTGCAGGGAGGCGGAGGTATTTACGGGGATGAAGCTCAAATGAAAATTTATCCGTCAAAAGAAAAAGACGTAAAACCGATAAAGCTTTCAGGGTTGTGGAAATATCTGCCAGTCGCTCAATACAGGGAAGGGAACTTTTATGTCTTCGGTGCAGAGGAAAACGACTTTCACGCCACACGACCGGATTTTAAGGGAATAACTGCATACACTCCAACAGCTTTATACAACGCTATGATTGCCCCCATCGTGCCTTACGGAATTAAAGGAGCGATCTGGTATCAGGGAGAATCAAACGTAGGCAGACACGAGCAGTACAAAGAACTTTTTCCGGCTATGATAGAAAGCTGGAGGTCTGCCTGGAAGTTGGGAAAATTTCCGTTTTACTTCGTCCAGATAGCACCTTACATATACGATGATAAAGACGACCCCGTTTCGGCAAAACTCCGTGAAGCACAGATGAAAACCATGTTATCCGTACCGAATACAGGGATGGCTGTAACTCTGGATATAGGAGATGTGGACAATATTCATCCGCCGGACAAACAGGATGTTGGAAAACGGCTTGCCCTTTGGGCTCTTGCTAAAGATTATGGTAAGGAAGATATTGTATATTCAGGTCCGATTTTTAAAGAAATGGTTAAAAAAGGCAGCAGAATAACATTATGTTTTGACCATATTGGAAGTGGTCTTGTGGCAAAGGGAGATACACTTAGGGGATTTAAGGTCGCCGGAGAGGATAAAGTATTTGTAGATGCGAATGCCTATATAAACGGAAACACTGTGATACTTTACAGTAAGGAAGCCTATGACCCGGTTGCAGCCAGATACGCTTTTACTAACGGCTCGAAGGCAACCCTTTTCAACAGGGAAGGACTTCCTGCTTCTTCATTCAGGACTGATGATTGGGATGAGTGAGGGGGTGGTAGTAATAGGTTAAATTATATTAAGTTAAGAGGGAAAGGTACACATTTAAAGATATGGGGGGTTACGTAGAGACTCGGTTAGGTGAAATGAGGCTTAATTTGACACTATTCAATATCAATTATATCAATAAGCCCTTAATATAATATCATATATAAACACATGTAAAATTAGAACCTATCATTTAATAGAATTTTCGTTTATATCTTTTGTCTATAATATATCCTCATAGCTAGCAAATGTCTTGAAGAACATTTGTATTATCTGAATGGTCATAGATAAATTTCGCCCAAGCATAAAGTAATTTGCATACTCGTTTTTTATATGTTTTCGATCCAATATTGGTGGTTAAATCTGATAAAGCCTTTCCAAATTCTTCTTCCGTACACTTTGGATGTTTGCAAAAATAACTTGCAGACTGTTTTAATTTTTCTGTTTCAAGAGCTTTAATTGCGATTGATTCTTCGTATTCTTTTTCTCCAATTTTTTTTAAAATTGACTTACCCTCTTCCGTCAAATATACTTTTTTACCATAATATGTAATTAGACCAATCGACCTTAGGTCATAGAGATAAGGATATAAATATTTATAGTTATTAATTTTCGATTGATCCGTAAGATTGGAAAAGACATCTATATCTTTTTCGGGAGATCGTTGAGGAGTAAAAGTTGCCCGATTATAAAACTGTCTTTCTTTACCAGTCCCCATATATCTTCCTTTTTTTGGTCCCTTTAATCTATCTCTAATCTCTAAGTGTGTATAATGGAACCAACTAATAAGGTAATTCGCATAAGTGACCCATGTTTTTTCAGAGAATGACATCCCTTTAAAAATATCCTTTAAGGTGGAGACTATTTCAGGGATACCGATTTCTTTATTTTTCAAATTACTTAATTTCAGATAAGGAGTATATCGTGAAAATTTATTGGAAACATACTTTCTAAAACCTTCCTCTGTTGCCGCTATATTCTTTACACTCTTCTGGAAATCATCACCCGCTTTCCGTACCAAGCCTACACTTCTAAGTTCTCGCAAAATGTTATCAAGTGTCCCTGTTCTCCTGTGACTTGGGTGTAATTTTCTAAGTTCATCTAAGCTAAGTTTCTCTTGATCTTTGAATAATTTATAGACATCAAAACAAACTCCTGCATACTGCCTAAGAATATAACTTTCACCGATTAGAGGAACTTTTTCGTCTACTAAATAATCCCTAAAAATATCCCAATATACATTATATTTTGTACCTGATTTTACAACAAGACGTTTATTAATTAGTGCATTTATAACAGGTTCATTAATTTTTTCATCCACTTCAGTTGCATCAAAGAAATTACCATCGAAAGAACGTTTTGCAATATATTTTAGTGAATTTATTTCTTCAGGAGACAGTCCTTCCAAGTCATTTTTAAACAAAATTTCACAGTTCAAATCTTGTTCAACTAAGTTTTCAATTGTCTTTCCAGCTTGTATCTGCCTGTAAGTATGAATACACAATTTTTTGATTAACCAAGGAAATCCTTGAGAACTTTCTATCAAACGTCTTTTAAGATCTAACCCTATAGGTTTATCAATAGATTTTTCCAATTGTTTGATAACTCCGTTTATTTCAGACTGATTAAATTCTCGCATAGAAATACAATGAACGAAATTTTTCATTTGTTGCCATAAATGATAAGCTTCATGGCTAATTGGTATATTAATTTCAGATTTCCATGAAAATCCCAAGATAAGATTAGATTTAACTTCGTCTACATCTAACAAAAATTTATGAAACGCTTTAAAGAGCTCTGGTTTTCTAAAAACATCTTCAAATTGGTCAAAAATTAAGATCAAAGTTTTATTTTTTTGCTCCAAATCCTTTAATAATTGTTTTGCCGATTCGGAACCTAATATATCAAAGCTAGAGATGATATCCAACTTTGGATAAAAAAGAGTAGGAATTAAGAATTTAGCTTTCTTTGCATTTTCGACAAGTTTTTTAAACGCCACTGCCACGAAGTTACTCGACAATGCACTCCGAGCATCTACCGCAAGTACAAAATAGCGTTTACGATAATACTTATTTTTGCTTCGTCCTCTCAAATCAGCTATCAAAGAACTCTTTCCCCACCCGGACTTTCCATCAATATAAAATACCCTATGAGTTGTTTCCTTTGAGCTTACTTGAGCAATGAAATCAAATAATTTTGTTCTTAAATCTTTTCTACCAATGAAATGCTTAGTGGACGCTGGAAGAAAATCGTACCAATGTTCACTCTCTTGAACTTCAGCAACGGTCTCACTAATTTCTTCTTCTGTTGTTTCTTTAACCGTAGACGATATCGGGGAAAAGCTTAGATCTTTGACTTCCGGGATAGCTTTCTTCAGCGTTCCAATTATATTACTATCTTTAATTAGGGAACCTTTCTTAGCATTGTAGACACAAAATTGAGTAGGAATTGTATTTTTCATTAAAATCAATATATAAAAAGTTCCAAAATATGTATACAACAGGATGATCTTAGTGATAGTTTGTTTTATAGCTTTAAGATCTAATGGGGTTATTACTCCTGCACTTTCAAGTAGCTCAAATATTTTATCAGGCTGCCAGAAATATAGATTTTTGTATTTCTCTTTCTTTTCCTTTCCCATTTCTTCAATCAAACCAGCTACGTCGTGTTCGAACTCTGTGGTTGATATAAAATATCCACAATCTGCATCCTGATGTCTCACATTAAAAGCAAATGTTCTTATATGATCAGATTTAAGTCTATCTCTTGCCTTACATTCTATATAAGCGGTTTCCGATTTATCCTTATGTTTGGCGATTAAGTCAATTTCCATTCCCGCAAAATTAACTCGTTGTGTAATATCATATCTTTGGGTCTCAAAAATACGGCGGATCAAGTCTTCAAAGAAATCTCCTTTTTTAGAATCGGTTTTTTGAGGATCAAATATGATTTTGATTTGTTTTTTCATTATTTAAAACTTATAATTTGTAGAATTTTGTTTAATAAGCTAATTAAGTACATTGCGCCTTACTAGTCCATTTACGAACTTCCTATAGAGGTACTATGGGTAAAATAGAAGTCAATCTTTTTCTTTACTTCCAATTTCCATTATGAAGAGTTTATCCAGAACTACAATAACTTTGTTTTTAGTTGTCCCGTCTATAAATTTAAATGTCCTACTATTTGAACCCTCTTCTAGAATTTTCTCTAATTTCTTTGCATCTTCTGATATCATATCATGATATGATTGACCACCATTGCCTGTTAAATATACTGAAACTTTATCTTTCTTCATTATCTCTCCCCTTCTTCATTTAAATTGATATAGAAAAATCTCTCTTTTAGATTGTAGAATTTTCTTAAATTTTGTCAAGGGTAAAGCGGGGAACCAGACTACAAACTTCTGGAGTAAGAATCTAACCATTTAGTTGGACAGGATCCGTCAAAAACTATTGTCCTATACATGATTTATCTATATTCTGATTCTTAATTATATGTAACCTTATTAGCATAACGTACCACAGTAATCGTAGCCCCGAGTGAAGCGAGGATTTTGAATAAGGGCGTAGCCCGAACAAGATATGCATATACTCTTACTAAGCAAGTACTATAAGTACCTAACAATCTAAAAATCGAAAAGAGTCCGGGCTAAAGAGCGCTTATTATCTCTGCAAATCAGCAAATTAAATTCTCTTGTCGTTTTAAAATACAATCAAAATAACCATAGGGCTTACCCGTTCTATTAGTATACCTTCTACTTTGTATTTATTTTTTCTTTCTGTAACAATATCATAAACAGAAGTATTATCCTTTAATATACGGTCTATTATTTTTATGAGACCCTTAGTGTTTTTAAAGATATATTTGTAAGTAGAAGATCTATGTACCTTTAGATTGGTTGCTTCGTTATCAATAGACGATACATTAGCTGTTATTATAATCGCGTTCCACAGATTATTCCCCCAAAAATTGGCATTCCATAAATGGGAATCATAAAGTAAACGCCTTATGAGAACCTCATAGGAAATATCAAAGACCTTTTGTAAGCGAACTAATGCATGAATCGAAGGTAACTTACTGATTTGAGTTGTAATAGCACTAAAGTATGGTTCTGGGGCCAAAATTTCTCTAGCAATCTCACATGCATAACCTTCTTCCACCCAATATCGCGATGACATTATTGAATAAAATTTTTGCGGAGGGTTAGTGTTTAAATTAAAAAAATAAGTATGCCCAATCTCATGAGCAAGGCTAAAGCGTATTCGGACTCTCGGCTTCGTAGGATTAAATTTAATAACAAATCCATCATCTTCCGGGATAAGTATTGCCTCTCTGTCCCTTAATTCTTTATCATCTATTATGCTTTTAATTTTCCTATAATGTGCTATCTTATCGGGAGCAAATGGAGGTTTGGTCTGACCAGAAGTCGAAATAAGTTTTCTTATCTTGCAAAAAATTCTCTTTTTTATTTCATTTCTTAAGGAAGTAGGATTATGTAAAAAAATATTATATTCGGCAGGATCCAAAAATTGTTTAGCGAGCCATTTTTCTGCATCAGCTACAGGCTTGCCGGTATTCATTTTTTACTCTTCATCATATTCTTTACTTTAGATTTGTACTCCTCAAAAGGGGGTATCCCAAAACGCTCCATTCCTTTACCATACTTATCGTTATATCTTCCAAGTGTTCCCTTTATCTTAGCTCGCTCTTTTGAAGACAATTTGACTTCTAATTCTTCTTCTACAGCAGCTGCATATCTTTCCCAATAGTCAGGTTTATCTTGACAATATTCCTCAATTTCAATTTCGTTTGAGAGTTGGAAAAATTTAGCGCTGTCACTTGCGACATTAGTTTTTGTTTCTAGGTTTAAGGAACGATCTACAAATACGTACATACACCATAAATTTAGATGTTTTTTAACTATAGATACCTCAATCTCCTGCCTTCTATCCTCTTCCATTATGGCATCAAGACTGCCTATTGTACCATTCCATTTAGCAAGTGTCCTTACTGCTTTTTGCCCCATCTCGGGACCAGGACAATAAATGACTATTTGTCCTGGTTTTAACATGTTTGCTCTCTCAAGGGCACGTTCGGCATTATAACGATACTTAATGTCCTTAAGGCTTTCTTTTATTTCATTTTTTTTCCGAAAACCAGTGTCTCCTATTAGGGGCTCTCTATATTTTAACGCGTATACTGGCTTGTATAGTTGCCTCTGTTTTAACTTATTCACTAAATATCTCCCAATGTCATCTCCGATCAGTAGAGATAAGAGCTCATCATCTCCTATTGTGAACAGATCGTGTTTTGATAAGACTTTGTTTTTAATGGCGCTTGTGACAGCGGAGATAATCATAGCAGATGCGCTGATCTTTGCATGATGGTAGTAAACTTTCTCTGCGAGAGAGTATCTTAGTCGTAAAAGGTGAAGTGTTTCTGAAAACACATCTCTTCTAACTTTTTTCGTTGATGGCTTGAGTAACCTTAATATTAGTCTTGCTTTGCCATTGTTAATACCTATGTAAAAATACGAAAGAAAGCGTTTATCATAAGTTTCCCTTAATCCACAAAAATATAAATCTCTACTTAAGTAGTCGAGCAGATCTCCGCAGATGGTATTATTAATAACATCCGATACAAATGGATAAGGAAGGTTCCCAATAGCTTTACTCTTCGCAGTTAGTATTTTTCTTACTTCCTGTAAAAAGTGTTCTCCATCCATACCATTATTATTAAGTTCACTTATTATTATTTTTCCAATTGTGGACTCATCGTTTAGAAAGTGTTTTACTCTTTCGTCATCATTCCATTGTTCATCGAATAGAAAGCCTTCATTCTCTAGAGTATGCCCAAATGGGATATGCGCTAAATCATGTAGTAGAGCACATGTTCTCGTTAGGAGAACATGATAGTTTTTAATTAAAGCATTTGAGTATGTGATTGAGGAAGGATAACGCATAATGAAATAGGGTAGGTCTACATAAATAGAGACTCCTGGGTCTTTAAACGGATTTTTTAGTGCGTACTCCAATAGATATTGGCTCATGTATAGAACACCCAAAGAATGTTCAAACCGTGTATGATTTGCAGATGGATAAACAAGGTGAGTGGGGCCTAATTGTTTAATTTTACGGAGCCTTTGAAATTCCGCTGTATCTATGATAGCTACTTCTAGCTTTGTCACCATAATGTCTCCATGAATTGCATCTCGTATTGTTTTATGCGGTTTCAATAGTTCTCGTATTATTTCATTTTTTTTATCTTTTGCTCCATTTTCCTCGCTTTCCTTCGCGAACAAAGGTCTTTCTTTAGCCATATTTTAATCCTCCAGTATATAATTTATACTTCTTAGTGAATTTACCACTCGGCTTTTCATCCTTAAGTCCACTAATTAGTTTATATGCGAAGTTCATAGATAACATACAGTTAGTGTAACATGTGGAGTTAACCTTTCCTGAATATCTTGGGAATCCTTTATATTTTTCCATTATTCTTATATTAAATTATAAAATCTCTCAAAATTTTACCAAGGTAAAGAAAAGCTAAACGTCGAACTTCTGCAACAATGTTTTGAACCATCTATTTCAAGAGTCTTGGGAGACCCATATGCCATAAGGTATGTAAAACCCTAAACTAAATGCGCTCACTAACCCTAATACAATAAGTGTCATGTGAGGAGATTCTTTAAAAAGAGACCAAAAGTGTAGAAAAAAAGAGGGACAGAGAATTAAAATCGCTATCAATAGGCTGGTATTCAAAGTAATAATTCCACCACAAAAAACAGGACGCTTATAAAGCTTTCGAATTGTTTCCTCTGAGAAGCGCTTCTTCAATAGATGTTCTTTTTTCTCTTCGTCTTCAACGTAAACCTTAAAATCTGTAGGGGCTATAAAAATTGCAAGACCCCATAAAAAGCGGTTAATAAGGTAAGGGAGAAAGAAGTAAATAAAGCTGAATAGACCTAAGATACCGTAAAGCACAATTCCTGTATCACTGTAACTCGTGCTGAAGCTTTCAAATAACTTATATGTTTTTGATAATGAATATATACAACACATTACAAGGAATATAAGAGAAAACCAGCAGGCAAACATTATTCTCCGGTTTTTCATTTCTCTTTTTCCTCTTATCTCCCAAATTCGCCCGAACCTATGGAGGCAAGGATATTGGTCCAAAACATTGTATATAGCCCATCCCAAGAGGACCGAAAAGAGAATCAAGCATACCTGAAAGGATACCTGTATTACTTCTTCCAAATTTTACCTCTCAAGATAGAGCTAATCTTTCTAAAATACTCTTTCGAATTTTCGTATTTTTGCATAATCTTTATACTAAATTATAGAAAATTACTTAGGATTTGTCAAGGACAAATTTTGCTATTAGTGGTTATCAAATAGAATTGCAGCATCCTCCCCCCTTATCTGTTTTTCCATGTTTTCCCAAGCCTCTTCAACAGGGAAGGACTTCCTGCTTCTTCATTCAGGACTGATGATTGGGATGAGTGAGGGGGTTGGTTTCTGATTTCTCCATAGCCTCGCGACCTTCCCTGAATGCGTAAAACGCAATCCCTAAAGCCCCGATAGAATCGATGTATCCAATATTGAAAATCTCATATAAGATGCTAGAAGTTAGAAGCAATACCGATAGATAAACACATGTTTTTGTACAATTTGCATCCGCTATCACGGCATCAGAACCTAACTTCTTTCCGACGTTTAATTTGAAAAATGTTAAAAGAATCATCGTCAACAAAGATATCGATGATATTACTATTCCCCAAAAAGTGGTTTCGGGTTTATGCCCTGTATAAATATTATATGCAACTGTTATAAATAAACCTCCTGCTAGAATATAAAAAGATATTCCGGTTATTTTTAAAGCCGTTTTTTGAAAAACGTCGATATCTTCGCTTTGATTTTTTCTTATTCGGATAACCATATGCCATATACCAAGTCCCGATAATACCTCAATAAACGAATCTACACCAAAACCAAACAATGCTAAAGTCTCATCTGTAATACCAAAGAAAACAGAAACCAATCCTTCGATAATATTATAAAACACAGTTATAACGGCTAATAGTAATACAATATTCCATATATTTTTATTATTTTTCATGATTTTTACCATTTATTTTATTCAAGAAATAATTTTATATATTAACATCCTTGAGAAAATGCGATTCGTATAAGTATATACGAATGATAGATTAATAGCCTTTGTATATTGATTTCAAATCTCATGCTTTGCGGCAATGGGCATTCGCCTGCCCATTCCGAAAGCTTTTGTGGTAACCTTTAGTCCTGGAGCTGCCTGTTTTCTTTTATATTCGTTTCTGTCAACCGCACGAATTACCCAATCGACCGTTTTCTTGTCAAAACCCATATCGAGAATTTTTTTCATAGAGTATTTCTCATCGATATAATATTGGAGTATCTCATCAAGGACGTCATAAGCCGGGAGCGTATCCTGGTCTTTCTGGTCGGGCTTTAATTC